>NZ_JARUND010000002.1:602026-903039 GCF_036898825.1 Streptomyces sp. B21-083
CAACGTCTCCGACGCGGCGGGCGTCGTCGTACTGGGCGCGTGTGCGACCTGGTCGCTGATCACGGCGGCCACGCACGACGGCCGCCCCGAGGGCGTGCTCCTGGCGGTGCTCGCGGTGGCCGCCGGTTACGCGGCGGGACGGATCTGCGGGGCACTGCTGCCGGTCGCCGCCCCTTGTACGGCGGCGCTGGCCGGGTTCGGGCTTGCGCTGGCCGCGCCGCACACTCTGCCGGGGCCGCAGACCGCCGCTCCGCCCGGGCACCTCGGGGCGGTGGCCGCGCTGCTGGTCCTGGCCACCGGCGCGGTCTGCTGCGCCGCCTGGGCGGCGCGCCCGCCGCTGCTGCGACGGGTGCTGCGCGCCGTGGCCGCCGGGATCACGGTGGCGTCGGCGGCGCTCGGCCCGGTCGCCGGATTCGTCCTCTGTGCCGCCGTCCTGCTCTGCTCGCTCGCCGCCGACCACATGCCGCGCCGGGGCGTGGGCCTCGCGGGGCTGGCACTGACGGCGGCCCTGGTGGCCGGGTCGGTGTGGGCCGCCGCCGAGGACGTACTGCCGGGCGGGCTGTCCGACTCGCTGGAGGGACAACTGGGCGAGGATCGGCTCCAGCTGTGGCGAGACGCCGTGACGCTGGCACACCGGGACCCGGCGCTGGGCGTGGGGCCGGGCAGGTTCGCGGAGCTCGGCGAGACGGCTTCCCGGTCGCTGCCGGCCGAGGCCCGGCCGCACTCCGCGCCCCTCCAGCAGGCGGCCGAGCAGGGTGTGGTCGGTGTGGCCCTGCTGGCGGCGGTCTTCTGCTGGGTGCTGTACACCCTGTGGCGCACCCCGCGCCCGACCTCCGTCGCGCTGACCGCGGGCGCGGCCCTGACGGCTCTGGCCGCCCTCGCGACGGTCGGCAACGTACTGAGCTTCACCACGGTGACCGTGGGCGCGGGCCTCCTGGCGGGCCTGGCGACGGCCCGGCCACTCGTCTACGAGACCTCCGACTCGGCGCCGACACGCGCGCGGGAGCAGCGGGAACACCGGTGACCCGCGACGGGAGCGAGCCGACGGTCAGCGCACGGTTCCCGCCGCGCCCCGCAGCCGGTCCCTGATGACGCGTACGGCCGCCTCCGCGTTGTCCACCGTGATCGTGAACGTATGCCCGTCCCCGAGGCGCAGCACCACGCCCTCGCCCCGGCGCACGACGACCGCCGTGCCCTGCTGGGGCCGCCAGCGGTAGCCCCAGCCGCCCCACTGGCGCGGGGTGACCCTGGCCACGAACTCGGCGCCGACGATCTGTGACAGCGGGATACGGCGGCGCGGCAGGCCGATGTGACCGCAGCGCACTTCGAGGGAGTCGTTGTCGACCTTCACCGCGACGTGTACGAACGCGAGGGTGCCGAAGAGGACGAGCAGCCCGGCCGCGATACAGCCCACGACGGACATGGCGAGCGGTGCGACACCGGACGTCCACGCCGAGTCGACGGCCAGTTCGATACCGAGTGCCATGAAGGCGCAACCGCCGAGTGCCAGCAGCCACTGCGCGCGGTTGGTCGCCCGGCCGGTCCAGATCTCGGTCGGCATCTCGGTCGGCACGGGCTCTTCGCGGGGGAGGTCCCTCATGCTTCAGAGACTACTCAGATTCCGCTCTGCGGGCACCGGCTTGCGGAGGGTGACTGCTCCGCCTGGCCGCCGCACGCAAGCCGGTCAGCGGACGGGGGTGGCCGCCTGCAGGAGCCGGCCTTCCTCGTAGGACAGCGCGGCCGCGGGCAGCGGGCCCTCGGTGCCGTTCAGCAGTGCGGTGAGGGTGCCGTCCGCCGTCGCCTCCGGGGCGGGGTGCGCGCCGAGCCTGCGGAGCGTCTGGGCGGCCACCGCGCCGGCCGAGCCGTGCAGGACGAGCGGGGGGAGGCCGGGCTGCTGGACGGCCTCCCTGATGCGCTCGGCGACGAGTTCGTAATGGGTGCAGCCCAGGACGACGGTCGTTACCTCGTCGGGGGTGAGGGCGGCAGCGGCGGAGATGGCGGCGTCGATCGCCGACTCGTCCGCGTGTTCGACGGCTTCGGCCAGTCCCCAACAGGGCACCTCGGTGACCGCCACGCCCTCGGCGAAGTCCCGGATGAGGCCACGCTGATAGGGGCTGCCGGTGGTGGCGGGGGTGGCCCAGATCGCGAAGGGACCGCCTCCGGCGGCGGCGGGCTTGATCGCCGGGACCGTACCGATGACCGGCAGCTCCGGTTCGAAGCGGGCGCGCAGGGCGGTCAGGGCGTGCACGGTCGCGGTGTTGCAGCCGACGATCAGGGCGTCGGGCCGCTGGGCGGCGGCGGCCTCGGCGACGGCCAGGGCACGCTCGGTGAGGTCCTGCGTGGTGCGTGGGCCCCAGGGCATGCCCGCGGGGTCCAGGGAGAGCACGAGATCCGCGTCGGGGCGCAGCCGCCGTACCGCCGCGGCTGCCGGCAGAAGTCCGATTCCGGAGTCCATCAGCGCGATCTTCACCCGGTCACTATAAACGGCGTGCCCTTAGGGGCCTTCGGGGTGGGGCAGACTGCGGCGGGTGAGCGCCGTTGTGTGGATCGCCGTCGGATCACTCGCCGCCTGGCTGTGGTTGCTGCTGTGCCAGGGCTTCTTCTGGCGTACGGACGTCAGACTGCCGTCGTACGACCGGGAGCCGGAGTCCTGGCCCGCCGTCTGTGTCGTCGTCCCGGCACGCGACGAGGCCGCCGTACTGCCCGCGAGTCTGCCGTCGCTGCTCGCCCAGGACTATCCGGGGCGGGCCGAGGTCTTCCTCGTCGACGACGGCAGTTCCGACGGCACCGGGGAGCTGGCCCGGGAACTGTCGCGCAGCCATGGCGGGCTGCCGCTGACCGTGGACTCGCCCGGTGAGCCGCCCGCGGGCTGGACGGGCAAGCTGTGGGCCGTACGCCACGGGATCGGCCTGGCACGCGCGCGTGGACCCGAGTTCCTGCTGCTGACCGACGCGGACATCGCCCACACGCCGGACAGCCTGCGCGAACTGGTGGCGGCGGCGCGGGGCGGCGGCTTCGACGTCGTGTCGCTGATGGCCAGGCTGCGGGTGGAGAGCGCCTGGGAGCGGCTCGTCGTACCGGCCTTCGTGTACTTCTTCGCGCAGCTCTATCCCTTCCGCCGGATCGGCCGGAAGGGATCCCGGACGGCGGCAGCCGCGGGCGGGTGCGTGCTGCTGCGCACGGAGACGGCCGAGCGGGCCCGGATCCCGGACGCCATCCACCACGCCGTCATCGACGACGTGGCGCTCGCCCGGGCCGTCAAGTGCGGCGGGGGCCACATCTGGCTGGGGCTCGCCGAGCGGGTGGACAGTGTGCGGCCCTACCCGCGCCTGCACGACCTGTGGCGGATGGTCTCGCGCAGCGCGTACACGCAGTTGCGCCACAGCCCGCCGCTTCTGCTCGGCACGGTGCTCGGCCTCGCGCTGGTGTATCTGGTGCCGCCGTTCGCCCTGCTCGCCGGGCTCGGCACCGGGACGACACCCGCGGCGGTGTGCGGCGGCCTCGCGTGGCTGGTGATGGCGGGGACGTACGCCCCGATGCTGCGCTACTACGGGCAGCCGCTGTGGCTCGCTCCCCTGCTGCCGTTCACCGCGTTCCTGTATCTCCTCATGACGGTCGACTCGGCGGTCCAGCACTACCGGGGACGCGGCGCCGCGTGGAAGGGCCGGACGTATGCCCGACCGGAAACCGCTGCCGAGGAGAGCTGAACCGCGTGCGTCACTTGCGGCCGGGGGTCCAGTTCATGCCCCAGCCGTAGACGTGGTCCACGGTCCGCTGCGGGCTCACGCCACGCTCGGGCACGAGATAGCGGGCCTGGCGCTGGACGATCAGATCGCCGCCGTTGTTGGTGATCAGGGCGAGCGCGCACACCGTGGAGGGCACCGTGCACTCGTCGAGCGAGAAGTCGACCGCCGCTCCGTTCGCCGGGGTGAGGGTGACCGTGGCGTGCAGGTCGGCGAAGGAACGTGCGCCCGCGTAGATGGTCACGAAGATGAGGATGCGCCGGAAGTCCTGCTTGTGGTCCAGGTTGACGGTGAGGTTCTCGCCGCTCGACACGGCCCCGGTGCGGTCGTCGCCGTCGAGGTGGATGTACGGCGGCTGGTGCAGCGCCCCGAAGGCGTTGCCGAGGGACTGCACGACGCCCTTCCTGCCGTCGGAGAGTTCGAAGAGGGCACACAGGTCGAGGTCGAGATCGGAGTGCTGGGCGACCGCGCGGCCGAGCTTGCTGCCCCACCCCGAGAACTGCTTGTGGACCTGCCAGTTGAGGTTGACGCGCAGGGCGCCCGAGGTGCCGCCCTGCTTGGTGAGCGAGACCGACGGGGCCTCCTTGGTGAGCGTCACCTTGGTCAGGCGTACCGGCGCGGCGGGCGGCGCGGGCGGGGGCATGGTCACGGGCCGCGCGGGCGGCGGAGGCATGGTGACCGGAGGCGCGACGGGCCGAGCCACGGGCGCGGGGGCCTGCGGGGCGGACGCGGGTGAGGGCTCGTCCACGGTGATGCCGAAGTCCGTGGCCAGGCCTGCCAGTCCGCTGCTGTAGCCCTGTCCGACCGCGCGGAACTTCCAGGCGCCCTGCCGACGGTAGAACTCGCCGAGCACGAACGCGGTTTCGACACTGGCGCCCGCGTTGTCGAAGCGGGCCACCACCGTGCCCTGTGCCGCGTCGCGGACCTCGATGTACAGGCCGGGGATCTGCCCGAACGTCCCTCCGTCGGCGGAGGCGGCGAGGACGACGGTCTCGACGGCCGGCTCCACGCCCGCGAGGTCGACGAGAAGGGTGTCCGTCACCCGACCGCCGTCGTCCCGCTTGCCCTCGTGCCGGACCGCGCCGGAGGAGTGCACGGGCTGGTTGTAGAAGACGAAGTCGCCGTCGGAACGAACCTTTCCGGCCATCAGCAGCAGCGCGGAGGCGTCCGCGTCGGGCACGCCCGCACCGGACCGCCAGCCCAGTTCGACCCGGAGCGCCGCCGTGGGCACCGGTGCGTTGGATCCCTTGGACATCGACATGTCTGCCCCCACTCTCTGCCAGCCTCGCGGGACAACCTATTCCCCCGGGCCGGTGAACTCCCGTCGAACTCCCCCGCCGAACGGGGGAAGAACGCGGGGCGACCCGTCGGTAACCCGGCTGGAACCTGGCCTTTACCCGATCACAGCACGAACCGGTGCCCCTTTTGCCGAGTTCGCTCCCATTGGGGGTCCCACATCACCGCCGACACGGAAAACAACCCTCTTATCGGTCTCCCCAACCACCTCATCGTGGGTTTAACTTATGTGCCATGACCTCCCCCCGCTCCACCTACGGCGGCGGCTACTACTCCGCCTTCCCGGAAACCCCGATCTACGACTCGCTCGTCGCCGAGCGGGGGGCCCCACAGATCGCTCCGATCCGGGTCCCCGCCGCCTACGACACGGGCAACAACCTGCCCGCGCTGGCGTCCTCGCTTCCCGCGCTGCCGGCCGGCCCGTCCCAGCAGGCCCACTCCTACGGCTACCCGCAGGCGCAACAGCCCTCACCGCTGCAGCAGGCGCCGGCGGCGTACATCCCGCAGCAGGCGCCACCGCGCGGTTATCCCGCCGGCCAGCCGATGCAGCAGCAGCGTCCGGCGGTGGCCACCGGTTACGAGGCGATGCGCCCCGCGGCCCCCCGGCCCGCTCCGACGCCGTACCAGGACCCGTACAACAACCAGCAGTACCGCGGGTACTGATCTCGCCCCCGGAGTGTCCGTGCCTGCTGGCACGATGGCGTCATGGGGAATAAGGAGCTGCACTCGATCCACATCCATCCGGTCAAGGCGTTCCGGGGCCAGGCGCCCCGGCAGGCCGTGGTGGAACCCTGGGGGCTGGCCGGAGACCGGCGCTGGGTTCTGATTGACGCCGAGGGGAAGGTCGTCACACAGCGCCAGCAGCCGCGCCTGTCACAGGCGGCGGCGGAGCTGCTGCCCGACGGCGGAATTCGCCTGTCGGCACCCGGTCAGGCGCCCCTGACGGTGTCCGTCCCGGAGGTGACGGGCACGACGACGGTGGACATCTTCGGCACCAAGGTGCAGGCGGTACTCGCGGACGACGACGCGCATGCCTGGTGCGACGGGTATCTGGGCGAGGACGTACGTCTTGTGCACATGGACGACCCGGCCACCCGCCGCGCGGTCGACCCGGAGTTCGCGCTGCCCGGCGAGACAGTGAGCTTCGCCGACGGCTATCCGCTGCTGGTGACCACACTCGCATCGCTCGACGCCCTCAACTCGCTGATCGCGCAAGGGGATCACGCCCAGGAGGGTCCCCTGCCCATGAACCGCTTCAGACCCAACGTGGTCGTGTCGGGGACAGCCGCCTGGGCCGAGGACGACTGGTCCCGGATCGCCATCGGCGAGGTCTCCTTCCGGGTCGCCAGGATGTGCGGGCGGTGCGTGGTGACGACCACCGACCAGGACACCTCCGAACGCGGGCGGGAACCGCTGCGCACGCTCGGGCGCCATCGCCGCGTCGACAACCAGTTGATCTTCGGACAGAACCTGGTTCCGGAGAATCCCGGCACCATCCGCGTCGGTGATCCGTTCACGGTCATCGAATAGGCGGGCGTGATCTCCCGATTGGTCCCGGAGGCGGGAACACCGGCACGGGGCCCGTCCGTTGGCCTTTGTGAGAAGTTCATGAGACTGCCGGGACGAGAGCCGGCGCAGTGATTTCGCTCTCTCTCCGACCTGCGTGGTGCGTGAACTGCCTCGACCGGGTTATCACGGAGCGGGAAGGGGGGTGCGGCTGTGCGGGCGATCGGCGGACTCTGGCGCTGGCGGCACAATCCGCTGCGCCGCGCGACCGACCTCGCCGAGGCCTGGGTGGCGCTCGCGGCCCTGCTGCTGATCCTTCTGGCGGCGCCCCTGATCGGCGTCCTCGTCGGCGGTGCCGCCCAGGGCGCGCTGCAACAGGCCGTACGGGACCAGCGCGAGGCCCGCCATCTCGTGACGGCCACCGTGGTCAAGAAGCTGGCCCGCTCCCCGCTGGAGCCCGACCCCGAGTCGGCCGCCCCTCGGGAGGCGAGAAGCCGCGTGGAGGCCGACTGGAGGGGACCCGACGGCACGGAACAGCACGGCAAGGTCATGGCGAGCCTCAAGTCCCCGCATCCCGGCGACCACTTCACGCTGTGGACGGACGAACAGGGGCGAATAGCCGCCCAGCCACTGGACACCGCCACCGCGACGACGCACGCGGTTCTCGCCGGGTTCGGTGCGGCCGCCTTGTCGGCCGGGTTCGTCGAGGGCGGCCGACGGCTGATCCTCTGGCGCATGGTCCGTCGCCGGTACGCCCGCTGGGACCATGCCTGGGACCGGGCCGGACCCGACTGGGGCCGGACCGGGACCGGTAGTTGACCGCCTTTCGGCTCTGGTCAACCCACCGTGCCCGCGCACGCTACGGTGGACCGGCCGACATCGTTCGGCACCTTCCGCGACATCCCGCGTTCCACGAGGTGGGGGCACAGCAGCGCCATGGCACAGGGCACGGTCCAGGTGACGCACACCGGCACTTCGAGGTGGCGGCGCCGCACGGGTGAGTACGCGTCGCTCGCCGCCGCCCTGGAGGCCGCGGCGGACGGTGACGTCCTCGTCGTCGCGCCCGGCACCTACCGGGAGAACCTCGTCGTCGAGCGGGCGGTGACGCTGCGCGGCCCGGAGGGCTCCCCCGGCTCGGTGCGCATCGCGCCCGTCGACGGCGTACCGCTCACCGTGCGGGCCTCGGCGGTGGTCCAGGACCTGCATGTGGAGGGCCAGGACCCGACCTCGGCCGCCGTGCTCGTCGAGGAGGGCACACCTGAGCTGATGGACCTGCGGATCGTCACCCGGTCCGCCGCGGGCATCGAGGTGCGCGGAGGCGCGCGCCCGACCGTGCGGCGCTGCACGGTCGACAACCCGGCGGGCGCCGGCATCGCCGTACTGGACGACGCGGGCGGGGTGTTCGAGGAGTGCGAGGTCGTCGCGGCCGGCCAGGCGGGCGTGACCGTGCGCGACGGCGGCCATCCGCGTCTTGAGCGCTGCCGGGTGCACCACGCCTCGGGCGTCGGTCTGTCGGTCTCGGGCGAGAACTCGGCGCTGGAAGCGGTCGGTTGCGAGGTCTACGAGGTCAAGGGCAGCGGCGTCCACATCACCGGCCGGGCCACCGCACACCTCACCGACTGCGGTGTGCACCGTACGTCCGCGGACGGCGTGACGCTCGACACCGACGCCGTACTCACGCTCGCCGACTGCCGTATCCACGACATCCCGGAGAACGCGGTCGACCTGCGGTCCCGCTCGGTCCTCACGCTGACCCGCACGACGGTGCGTCAGTTCGGGCGCAACGGGCTTTCGGTGTGGGACCCGGGCACGCGCGTGGACGCCAACCAGTGCGAGATCTTCGACAGTACCGGCGACTATCCGGCAGTGTGGATCAGCGACGGCGCCACGGCCGTTCTCGAGTCCTGCCGGGTGCACGACGTGCCGGACGCGCTGTTCGTCCTCGACCGGGGCTCGCGCGCGGACGTCATCGACAGCGACCTCTCACAGGTGCGCAACACCGCCGTGTCGGTCAGCGACGGCGCGACCGCGCAGCTCGACGACTGCCGGATCCGGGACGCGGCGACGGGCGCCTGGTTCCGCGACCACGGCAGCGGCGGCACACTCAACGGCTGCACCGTGGTCGGCACCCAGACGGGCGTGATCGTCACCAAGGGAGCCGACCCCACCATCGAGCGCTGCACGGTCGACTCCCCCGCCGAGGCGGGCTTCTACGTGTCGGCGGGCGGCCGGGGCAGCTTCCTGCACTGCCGGGTGACGGGCAGCGAGGGGTACGGCTTCCATGTGATAGACGGTTGCCGTACGACGCTGACGAAGTGCCGTACGGAACGCTGCGCGCGCGGTGGTTACGAGTTCGCCGACGGCGGCTCCGGCGCGGCCACCGGCGGCGGGCCGGTCGTCGAGGACTGCACCAGCGACGAGAGCGCGGCCCTGCGGACGCCCCTGGTGCCGGAGACGGCCGTGCTGACAGCGGTCCAGTCGACGGGGCTGCTGGGCGGGATCCCGGACCAGCGCGTCGCGGAGCCGGAGCCGGCGGTCGGCGCCCCGGCGCCGGAGGAGAGCGCGCGGTCCTCGAAGGACGTCCTCGGTGAACTCGACGCGCTGGTGGGCCTGGAGAGCGTCAAGCGCGAGGTGCGGGCCCTCACCGACATGATCGAGGTCGGCCGGCGCCGGCAGCGGGCGGGCCTCAAGGCGGCATCCGCCCGCCGCCATCTGGTCTTCACGGGCTCCCCCGGTACGGGCAAGACGACGGTCGCCCGGCTCTACGGCGAGATCCTGGCCGCGCTCGGCGTCCTGGAGAAGGGCCATCTCGTCGAGGTGTCCCGGGTGGACCTGGTCGGCGAGCACATCGGTTCGACGGCGATCCGCACCCAGGAGGCCTTCGACCGGGCGCGCGGCGGTGTGCTGTTCATCGACGAGGCCTACGCGCTGTCCCCGGAGGACTCCGGCCGTGACTTCGGCAAGGAGGCCATCGACACGCTGGTGAAGCTGATGGAGGACCATCGGGAGGCCGTGGTGGTGATCGTCGCGGGTTACACGGCCGAGATGGAGCGCTTCCTGTCGGTCAACCCCGGGGTCGCCTCCCGTTTCTCGCGGACCATCACGTTCGGTGACTACGGCCCCGAGGAACTGCTGCGGATCGTGGAGCAGCAGTCGGAGGAACACGAGTACCGGCTCGGCCCGGGCGCCTCCGAGTCCCTGCTGAAGTACTTCGAGGCGATCCCCAAGGGCGCGACGTTCGGCAACGGCCGTACGGCGCGGCAGACGTTCGAGGCGATGGTCGAGCGGCACGCGGGCCGCGTCGCCCAGCACACCGCGCCGAGCACGGACGACCTGACCCTGCTCTACCCCGAGGACCTGCCCGAGCTGCCCTGAGCCCCGGTTCCGGGCCGCGGCCCGGGCAGCGCCTCGCGTGGCCTCAGCCGCGCCAGCAGTTTCTCGCGCTCCTCGGCGAAGGCCGGGTCGGCCTGGTAGTCGGAGTGGCCGAGGATCGGTGAGGGCAGCGGATGCTCCTTGCTGCGGCCGTAGGCGAGCGGGTCCCTGAGCGGTGCGCGGTCCACTTCGGGGCCGCAGTCGCCGGGCAGGTGTACGGGGCCGCCGATCGGGTCGGTGAGCCGGTACAGGTTGCGCCAGCAGGCCACGTCGTGGTGCAGCGAGGTGAGCGCGGCGGGGCCGAAGTGGGCCGGGAACCAGCGCCCGTAGAGGCGCTCCAGCGGTGAGCCGTACGTCAGCAGCGCGACGCGCCGCCGTACGGACGGCTTCAGCTGCCAGGCGGCGGCCGCCGCGAGCACGCTGCCCTGGGAGTGCCCGGAGATGACGAGACGTCCGCCGGTGGCCTCGGTCCAGGTGGCCATCCGCCAGGTCAGGTCGGGCACGGCGCGCTCCGCGTAGCAGGGCGGTGCGAAGGGGTGGGAGGCGCGCGGCCAGAAGGTGCCGACGTCCCAGAGGATGCCGATGGTGCGCCGCGCGGCCGGGTCCTTGTAGGCGCGCCGCCCCCAGGTGACGAACAGCAGGAAGCCGACTCCGATCAGCCAGGACCCGAGGGCCTGGGCGGTCTCGGCGGCACCCTGGACGACCGCGTACGCGCCGTGCGAGGCGTCTCCCGGCGTGTCGTCCGTGATCCGGGCTCCGATCAGCGCGGTGGCGCCCAGGAGCAGCGTGACCGCGGTGGTGATCCCGACGATGCGGGGCGCCCGGTCGGTGAGCGCGGCCATCGCGCGCATGCTCGCGATCCGGCGGGTGCGAGCGGCGTCCATGGGCTCCCCGGAGCCGTCGTCGTAGTCCTGCTCGACGGCGTCCAGCTCGGCGCGGCGCAGCTGCAGAGTGCGCCGGGCCAGCCAGCCGATCAGGCCCAGGACCACCAGGAGAACGGCGGGGATCACGGATGCCTGCCAGGTCAGCAGCACCGGCGGGCCTTCGATGGTGGCGCCGGTGCCGTCGAGCCAGTCGGCGACGCGCTGGGACACTCCGCCGGACATCACGCCGCCCAGCGCGCAGGCGAGCGTGGCGACGGCGGGTCCACCGAGGCCGCGCATGGCGGCTCGCGGGTCGGGGTGGGCGCGGTACAGCAGGTGGGCGACGACGGCCAGGACGACGACGATGACGCCCTGCAGCAGCGCGAGGGTACCGAAGGTCGTGTCGCCCGGCAGCCGCCCCGCGGACCGCCACCCGGGACGCGACCAGCCCGCGTACACGGCCGTCAGGAGCAGCAGGGCGAGCGCGCCGCCCGGCAGGAGGCGGACGAGCCGGGCGTCGAGTTCCTGGTCGAGGTGTCTCTCGCTGCGTCCCCGGCGGCACACCACCCACACCACGGCGACGGCCCCGGCGGCCAGCGACACGTACAGGAGCCCGGCCAGGGTCTCCAGAATCGCCGGACCGCCGGGTTGGCGGTCGTGGCGGGCGGCGGCCGAGCCGAGGGCGGCGGCGACGGTCAGCAGTCCGGCCGCGGTGTGCGCGGCACGCAGCCGGGCGACCAGCCGTCGGCCGTACCAGAATCCGGGCCGCCCCAGCGCCGTACGGATGTTCTCGTCGGCGGGCTCGGGGGCGTGGGCCATCGGCCGCTGGGACTCGTACGCGCGCCACGTGCGGCGGGACAGGAACCACAGGAGGCCGGTGAGCGCGGCCGGCACCACGGCGGCCAGGGCCAGGCGGCGGCCCGGCGGGCTCCACCAACCGCCGCCCGACTCGGCCGGAGAGAGGAAACCGAGCCAGGAGTGCGCTTCGGCGCACGCGCGCGTGCCCGCGCACTGCCAGGCCGTGAGGTCGAGGGCGACCTCGCAGGCGGCGGCGACCAGGAGGACGGTGAGGGTCAGGCCGGCGAGGCGTACCAGGAGGCCGTAGAGGCGGACCGTGCGCTGCCGGTCGCGGGCGGTGGGGCGCATCCAGTGCGCGAGGTTGACCACCATGAAAGGCAGCAGCAACAGCCACAGGGCGCGCGTGCCGTTGCCGGAGGTGAGGTTGCACCACACGTACGCCTCGCGCACCGGTGCGCCGTGCGGGTCCGCGGGCCGGTCCTCCGCCCCGGCGTCGTCCGCGCGCCGGAAGACGGCGGCCGTGTCGTCGCCGGTGATGCGCACGGTCCGCGGATCGTTGAGCATCTTCTCGGGCGTGGCACCGCCCACGCCGTGCACCAGTAACTCCAGGGCGATGCCGGTGGTCGCTCCCGCCCCGGTCCGTTCGGTTCTTTCGGCTCTTCCGGGCGGCTCGGCCGCGCCGTTCGCTCCGGGCGTCGAGGCCCGTTCCTGTGCGTGCTCCACTGTTCGCACTTCCCCCGTTGCTCGTGCTTCCCCCGTGCCTCGCCGGCGGCCCTCGTCCTGTGAACGACGATGCCGGGCGGGACTGGAGGATCTCCGCCAGGTGGGCTCCGTACACCTCTCGTCACGGAATCTCCCCGATCCGTGTGACAGGCGAGGAGCCGGTGTTGCCAGAGTGGCATGTCCACGTCGTGACGGGCAGTGGCGCGACGAGTACCGGCCCATGCGAGTATGGGACGTCCGCCGGGCCGCGAGCAGGAGGAATGTCCTTGTCGGAGCGGGTTCGCAGCAGGTGCGCAGCGGGTGTGCGGGACGTGTCGGAGTTGGTGGGGGCGAGTGGACCGGCAGGCCCGGAGGAACCCCGGAAGGACGTGGAGCGCTCGTGAATGACAACCAGAATCTCCTCGCGGAGCAGCGCCGCGCCCTGATCCTCGACGAGGTACGGCGTCGCGGGGGCGTTCGCGTCAACGAACTGACCCGCAAGCTCGGCGTGTCGGACATGACCGTCCGCCGTGACCTCGACGCGCTGGCCCGCCAGGGCGTCCTGGAGAAGGTGCACGGCGGCGCGGTGCCGGTCGTCGAGGCGAGTACCCACGAGCCGGGGTTCGAGGCCAAGTCCGGCCTGGAACTGACGGCCAAGGAGGACATCGCCCGGGCCGCGGCGGAACTGGTCGCGCCGGGCTCGGCGATCGCCCTGTCGGGCGGTACGACGACGTACGCGCTGGCGCATCATCTGCTGGACGTGCCGGATCTGACGGTGGTGACCAACTCGGTGCGCGTGGCCGACGTCTTCCACACCGCGCAGCGCGTGTCGGGGCAGCGGCAGGGGGCGGCGACGGTGGTGCTGACCGGCGGGGTGCGGACGCCGTCCGACTCGCTGGTGGGGCCGGTGGCCGACCAGGCGATCGCGTCGCTCCACTTCGACGTGCTGTTCCTCGGTGTGCACGGGATATCGGTCGAGGCCGGGTTGTCCACGCCGAACCTCGCGGAGGCGGAGACGAATCGGCGGCTGGTGCAGTCCGCTCGGCGCGTTGTCGTGGTTGCCGACCACACCAAGTGGGGGACGGTGGGGCTCAGTTCGTTCGCGGCGTTGGAGCAGGTGGATACGTTGGTGACGGACTCGGGGTTGGTGCCTGAGGCTCGGGGTGAGGTTGCGGAGCATTTGCGGCGGCTGGTTGTCGCCGGTGAGGGGGGTAGTTGAGGGGGGCGCCCAAGGGGGTGGCCTGACAGGTGCCGGCGCGGGTGCGGGTTCGCTGTGGCTTGTCGCGCAGTTCCCCGCGCCCCTATAGGTCAGTTGGGCCACTCGCCCGTTTTCAGGAAGCTCTCGATTTTTGCCCCGTAAGGCGCGATGTTCAGGGCCTGTTCCTTCAGCCAGGTGTCCGAGTAGTACTTGTCCAGGTAGCGGTCGCCGTGGTCGCACAGGAGGGTTATGACGCTGCCCTGTTGATCCTGCTCGACCATTTCCGCCACGATCTTGAGGGCGCTCCACAGGCCCGTGCCCGTGGAGGCACCCGCCTTGCGGCCGATGGCTTGTTCCAGGGCTCTCACCGCTGCGATGCTCGCCGCGTCCGGGACCTTCATCATGCGGTCCACCGCTCCGGGGACGAAGCTGGGTTCCATTCGGGGGCGGCCGATGCCCTCGATGCGCGAGCCGCAGTCGCAGGTGACGTCCGGATCGCCGGTGGTCCAGCCCTCGAAGAAGCAGGAGTTCTCCGGGTCGGCGACACAGATACGGGTGTCGCGCTGCGTGTAGTGGACGTAGCGGGCGAGCGTCGCCGAGGTGCCGCCGGTGCCGGCCGTGGCGACGATCCACGCGGGCTCGGGGAAACGTTCCAGTTCCAGTTGGCGGAAGATGGATTCGGCGATGTTGTTGTTTCCGCGCCAGTCCGTGGCCCGTTCCGCGTAGGTGAACTGGTCCATGTAGTGGCCGCCCGTCTCCGCCGCGAGGGCTGCCGAGGCCTCGTACATCTTGCGGGAGTCGTCCACGAAGTGGCACTGGCCGCCGTGGAACTCGATGAGGCGGCACTTCTCGGCGCTGGTCGTGCGGGGCATCACCGCGATGAAGGGCACGCCGATCAGCTTCGCGAAGTACGCCTCGGAGACGGCGGTGGAGCCGCTGGACGCCTCGATCACCGGGCGACCGGGGCGGATCCAGCCATTGCACAGCCCGTAGAGGAAGAGGGAGCGGGCAAGGCGGTGTTTGAGACTTCCGGTGGGGTGGGTGGACTCGTCCTTCAGATACAGGTCGATACCCCATTTCTCGGGCAGCGGGAAGCGCAGCAGGTGTGTGTCGGCCGAGCGGTTGGCGTCGGCCTGGACCTTGCGGACGGCCTCTTTGAGCCAGGCCCGGTAGTCGGCGTCGCTGCGGTCCACGTCGAGCGTGTCCAGGGTTTCGGCGGTCCCGGTGGGGTCGGGGATGCTCACGTCAGGCTCCTTGCGATGCGCGCGCCGACAGCTCGTCGGGCAGCCGGACACCTCGATCATAGACACCTTGCACACGCTCCTCACCTGCATAAACATCCCTTTGGGAGACCCAAAGGCAGGCCTGGGGTGATGGGATGGGCAAACGCCGGACGGGGGGCGGAAAGGCTCGGGGCGCATCCCGCTGAGTGCTTCCGCCGGTTGGCTCAGAGCGTCGTACGCACTGGTGCTCCTCGTCGGGGGCAGGCAGACTGCACGGCACGGGGGCGCGCACTGGATCACGTTCCACGCGGTATCACCACGCATCTCGGCACAGGCCGACTAGGGGGCGGAGCATCATGGCGGAGCCGGAGTTCACGGCCACGGGCGTGCGGATCGGGAAGAGGCTGCGCTCCCTCACCCGGGCCGGACAGGTCCGGATCAGCGGGGGCAGGCTGGAGTTGCTCACCAGTTACGGCAGCGAGATCGACAGCGCTCCCGTGCAGGCGGTGCGGGCATCGAAGCCCTGGTTCGCGGCCGCCGACCGGGCGCTGGCCGACCTCAACGGCAAGCGCTACCTGCTGACGCTGGGGGAACACGACCCCGCGCCGGGCCGGCCCGGACCGCCCGCGGCGCGTCGCTTCATCGAGGCGGTACGCAATGCGGCGGGGCGCGGGCACTAAGACGACGGGGATCGTGGGCCCTGCCTCGCGCGGGCACCGAGTACGCCCGGAACCATGCCGCGAGTTGCGGCTTTCCGTCCCCTGAGTCACGCTTGTCACACATCACTCTGGGTTTACCGGCGATAACGCTGCGAACCAGCCCGCCGGCCATAGACAGCAGGCGGCCATTGCACACAGCCACTCTGCTGGATCCGCTCTCGTGTCTTCTTCCGGACCTCAATTCGGGGAGTCGCAAGCCGTGATCAGTCACCCAAGCAGGCACTGCACGGTGGAGCTCCAAGCCCTGCCGTCGCGGATCGGCCAGGTCCGCAGAATCGTCTCTGCACATTTGCGCTACTGGCATCTGGACCCCTTGATAGACCGGGCCTCGCTCGGTGTGACCGAACTGCTGACCAACGTCCACCGGCACGCCCAGCCCGACAAGCTGTGCACCGTGGAGATCGAGGTCCTGCTCGACCGGCTCACCGTCTCGGTCCACGATCACGACCCGCGCATTCCCGAACTGCGGGACGCGGATCCCACCGCCACCTGCGGACGCGGCCTCGCGATGGTCGCCGCGGTCAGCGAGAGCTGGGGTGTGCGGCCGGACGGCGAGTCCGGAAAGGTCGTCTGGTTCACCCTGCCGCCGGTCGCACCGGTGGCGGCGGCTCCTGAGACCCAGCCCGCGACCGCGGCGCCCGCACAGCTGCCGTTCGAGGAGCAGCCGTGTGACGGGCCCGGGTTCGACGAGCCGCCGTACGACAAGGGACACAAGCCGGGGGTACTCCGGCGCAGGCCGGAACACGCTCCCGCCCGGTCGGCCGTTGTCGGCTGACCGGGCGGTGACCGCCGGCATCCCTCCCCCTCCCCCTGCCGTGCCCGTACGTCACTCGCCGGCGATGGCCCGCAGTACGTCCAGGCGTGCCGCTCGCCGGGCCGGACGCAGACCCGCGAGTGCGCCGGCCGCGACGCCCATGATCGCGGTGAACCGCCCGGCCGGAAAGCCGACGCTCACGCTGTCGAGGGCCCGTACGGCGGTGGCGGTACCGCCACCGCCGTACACCTTCACCGCGTCGACGACACCGGCCGCCGTACGGGTCGTGGTGGCAGTGGTCATACCGCACCGCCCTTGCCCGGACGGCCGCCCGTGACCCCGAACTGCTCGTCGAGGACGGAAAGCCGCCGCCAGTACTCGTCCTCGTCGATCTCGCCGGAGGCGAAGCGTCGGCCCAGTACGGCGAGCGGCGCGTCGCCGGAGAGACGGTCCTGCGTGTCGTCACGGCCGCCCACGGGGCGCCACGGGCCCCGGCGACCGCGCCAGGCCGTGCGGCGCAGGACGGTGACGACGCCGATCACGACGGCCGCCCAGATCAGCGGGAAGAACAGGATCCACGGGCCGGGGCCACCGTTCCAGTTCGCGAGGGTCTGCATGTCGAGTCATCTCCCGGGTCGGGGTTCTTCGTTGATGACTCGAGGTTCCCGCGGGGAGGGGGCCCGGGTCGTCGTACGGCCGACGGCAGTACCTGTACCTCCCCGGGAGTACACGGACCCTTTCCGACTGCTTCCCACCTGCTTCCGGAGATGCGTCCTAGGGCTGGGCCAGCGCCCCCAGCGGGTCGTCGAGTACCGGTTGCCACGCCAGCTCGGCCGCTCCCACCAGGCTGTTGTGGTCCAGCGTGCACGCCAGGATGGGAACACCGCCGCTGCGGCCCCACAGGCTGCGGTCGGCGACCACCGCGCGAAGGCGGTCCGCGTCGGCGTCGAGGAGGGTGCGGTGCAGGCCGCCGAGGATGATGCGGTCCGGGTTGAGGATGTTCACGAGGCCCGCCAGGCCCAGGCCCAGGCGGTCGATCAGGGTCTCGGCGGCCGTGCGGACCGTCGGGTCCGTGTACTGCTCGCGGATCAGGTCGTTGGCCTGCTGGAGCAGGGACACCTCGGGGCCGGGGTCGCGGCCCGCCGCGATGAGGAAGGCGAGCGGGTCGGCCTCGACGTCCAGGCAGCCGCGGCTGCCGCAGTGGCAGGGGCGTCCCTCGGGGTTGACGGTGAGGTGGCCCACTTCGAGTGCGAGGCCAGAACTGCCCGTGTGCAGGCGCCCGTCGAGGACCAGCGCCCCACCCACCCCCCGGTGCCCGGTGGCCACGCAGAGCAGGTCGCGGGCGCCGCGTCCGGCGCCGTGCCGGTGTTCGGCGAGCGCGGCGAGGTTGACGTCGTTGCCCGCGAAGGCCGGGCCTGCGATGCCCGCCTCCCGCACCCGCTCGGCGAAGATCTCCCGTACCGCCGAACCGGCCGGCCAGGCGAGGTGCAGCGGGTTCAGGGCCAGGCCCTCGGGTTCGGCGACGGCGGACGGCACGGCGAGACCGGCGCCCACACACCGTCGGCCGGTGTCGCGCAACAGCTCGGCGCCCGCGTCGACGACCGAGCCGAGCACCTTCGCCGGGTCGGCGTCGACGGTCTCGCAGCCGGGCGCGGTGGCGACGATCCGCCCGCCGAGCCCGACCAGCGCGGCCCGGAACCCGTCGGCGTGCACCTGCGCGGCCACTACGACGGGCCCGTCCTCGGCGACGTCGAGCCGGTGCGAGGGACGACCCTGCGAACCGGCCGCCGCCCCGGGCCGGGCGTCCACTCTGATCAGCCCGAGCGCCTCCAGCTCGGACGCCACCGCACCGGCCGTCGCCCGGGTGACCCCCAGTTCGGCGGTGAGCACGGCCCGGGTGGGCGCCCGACCGGTGTGCACGAGCTCCAAGGCGGGCCCGAGCGCGCCGCGCCCCCGGTCCAACCGCGTCCTTGAGGTGGTCCCCTCCCCCGCCGTCCGGGGGTCAGCCTTGCCGCTCATGAGGGCGAGTCTCCCATGATCCCTACGACCGGTGACCGCACCGTGGGCCTAGAGACCGCTGACCCGGAGCGTGATGTTCAACCGGCCGGTCAGTCCCAACTCGGGTGGCGCCGTGCTCTCGTACACCCGGGGCACCCCATGGTGGGCGAGCCGGGACGCGCCGCCGAAGACGAACAGGTCACCGCTGCGCAGCTCGACGTCGGTGTAGGGCCGGGTCCGTGTCGCCGTGTTCCCGAAGCGGAAGAGGCAGGTGTCGCCGAGGCTCAGGGACACCACGGGCGCGTCCGACTTCTCGTCGCTGTCGCGGTGCATGCCCATGCGGGCGTCGGCGTCGTAGAAGTTGATCAGCGCGATGTCGTAGTCGATGCCGCTGTCGTAGCCCGCTGTCTCGGCCGCTTCCCTTCCCAGCTCGCCGAGCCACTCTGGGAACGGTTTCACGGGCGAGCCGTCGCCGTCGACGACCGTGCTCGCATAGCCGTACGGGTACCAGTGGCGGCCGAGGCACACCTGGCGGGCGGTCATCGTGCCGCCACCGGGCGTCCGGACCGTGCGCAGGCCGGCGGGCGGGCGCGCCCAGTCACGGCAGGCGTCCAGCAGCTCGCGCTGACGCCCCGCGTCCAGCCAGTCCGGCACGTGCGACGCGCCAGGCGCGATCTCCGTACGGGCCCGGGGGAACAGTTCGGCGTCCATGGTGTCCATGGTGCCCGACGGGGCCGAGGGGGCCGACGGGGCGTGAGCTGTGGCTCGGTTAGCCTGGGGCCACGATGAACGACCGTATGGCGACTCCCTGGTCCGAGCTGACACTGACCCGCTTCCCCGCCGACCCGCGTGAACGGCTGCGCGCCTGGGACGCCTCCGACGAGTACCTCCTCGGGCACCTCGCGGAGTCCGGGACCGAGCTGTCCGGCACGGTCGTGGTCGTCGGCGACCGCTGGGGCGCGCTCACCACCGCGCTCGCCCCGCACCGGCCGACGCAGATCACCGACTCGTTCCTGGCCCAGGAGGCGACCCGGGCGAATCTGCGGCGGGCCGGCGCGGACGAGGGTTCCGTGCGGCTGCTCACCACGCAGGACCCGCCGCCCGAGCGCGTGGACGTGCTGCTGGTGCGGGTGCCGAAGAGCCTGGCGCTCCTTGAGGACCAGCTGCTGCGGCTGGCGCCGGCCCTGCACGAGGGCACGGTCGTCGTCGGCACCGGCATGGTCAAGGAGATCCACACCTCGACGCTGAAGCTGTTCGAACGGATCGTCGGCCCGACGCGGACCTCCCTCGCGGAGAAGAAGGCCCGGCTCATCCACTCCACCGTCGCTCCGTCCGTGGACCGGAGTGCCAGTCCCTGGCCGTATCGCTACGAGCTGCCCGACGGCATCGGCCCTGCCTCGGGACACCCTGTGGTCAACCACGCGGGCGTCTTCTGTGCCGAGCGTCTCGACATCGGCACCCGGTTCTTCCTCCGGCATCTGCCGGAGCCGGCGGGCCCCGCCCGGGTGGTGGACCTGGGCTGCGGGAACGGTGTGGTCGGTACGGCGGTGGCGCTGGCCGCGCCGGAGGCCGAGCTGCTGTTCCTCGACGAGTCGTTCCAGGCGGTGGCCTCGGCGGAGGCGACGTACCGGGCCAACGACCTGCCGGACGAGCGTGCCGAGTTCCGGGTCGGCGACGGACTGGCCGGGACCGCGGACGGGAGTGTCGACGTCGTGCTCACCAATCCGCCGTTCCACACCCACCAGGCGACGTCGGACGCCACGGCCTGGCGGATGTTCACGGGCGCGCGGCGGGCGCTGCGGCCGGGCGGTGAGCTGTATGTGATCGGCAACCGTCATCTCGGCTATCACCTCAAGCTGCGGAAGCTGTTCGGCAACAGCCAACTCGTCGCGAGCGACGCCAAGTTCGTCGTCCTGAAGGCCGTGAGGCAGTGAGACAGCCAGGCAGTGACGCGCCATGGCGATGTGGTGCTGTGGTGTTGTGGGTGGTGAATTCAGACCGCCTCACATCTCGGCCGCGGTCGTCTCTCCCCGCAGGGCTCGGGGTGACGCGCCGAGTTCGCGGCGACAGGCCTTGTTGAACGCCTGCAGGTCGGGGATGCCCACCGAGGCGGCCACGGCGGGGATGGACAGGGTCGAGGCGCGCAGCAGGTGGCGGGCGCGGTCGAGTCTGCGGCGGCGGATGTAGCCGACCACCGTGTCGCCGGTCGCGGCCTTGAACAGCCTGGTCAGGTGGTTGTGCGAGACTCCCGCCGCCTGGGCGACGGCGGGCACGGTGAGCGGGGCGGCCAGCCGTCCCTCGATGTACGCGATGGCGGCGCCGACCGCCGGGTGCGGTCCGGGGCCCGGGCGTTCGGTGTCCGGGGTGAGGTGGGCGATGCGCCACAGCGCGGTCCAGATCTCGGCTCGCGTGTGCTCGGGTGCGCGCGGCACGGCGGCGATCGCCGCAAGCAACAGGCCGGTGAGGATGGGGAGTTCGGGGCCGGCGTCCTGCACGACGGGCACAGTGCGCGACGGGCCGACGGGCGGGACGCGCAGGTGTGCGTAGAGGTGTTCGGAGCGGCCCTGGTAGCGGAAGCGGACCGTGCTGCCGGGCGGCACGAGACTGACGCGGCCGGGGCGGATCAGGTGCGCCGTGCCGTCGACGGTGAGCTCGGCCTCGTACTGGTAGAGGTGCAGTTGCCACAGCTCCGGCAGTCGGAAGACGTCGGTGCGGCTCGCGACGCCGTGCACGCCGACGCCCGCGTTCGCCACGTGAGGCGGCTCGCCCAGGTGCAGCTCCGTTTCGCGCATGGTGAAAAACTACCAGTACCGATGCCTGTCAGCCGAGTACGCCGATGATCCTGGTCACCGCCCGCGCCATCGCCTCACGCCCCACGCTCAGATACGTGCGCGAGTCGACCGCCTCGGGGTGGGCGGCGAGGAACTCCCTGATGGCGCCGGTCATGGCGATGTTCAGGGCCGTGCCGATGTTGACCTTGGCGATGCCTAACGCGACGGCGGCCACGAGTTGGCCGTCCGGCACACCGGACGAGCCGTGCAGGACGAGGGGGACGTCCAGAACGGTGGACAGCCGCTTCAGAAGGTCCAGGTCGAGGGCTGCCGTCCGGGTGGTCATGGCGTGCGAGCTGCCGACGGCCACCGCCAGGGCGTCCACCCCCGACTCGGCGACAAAGGCCTGCGCCTCGGCGGGGTCGGTCCGGGCGCCGGGTTCGTGCGCGTCCAGCGGAGCCCGACCGTCCTTGCCGCCCAACTGGCCCAACTCGGCCTCGATCCACATCCCTTGGGCATGCGCCCAGTCGGCGGCGGCCCGGGTCGCGGCGAGGTTCTCGGCGTAGGGGAGCCGTGCCGCGTCGTACATCACGGAACTGAATCCTGCCTCGGAGGCCTGGCGCAGCAGGCCGTCGCTCTGCACGTGGTCGAGATGCAACGCGACGGGTACGGCAGCGCGTTCGGCGGCCGAGACCGCGGCGCGGGCCAGCGGGAGGAGCCGCCCGTAGCGGAACTTGACGGCGTTCTCGCTGACTTGGAGGACGACGGGTGAACCCGCCTCCTCGGCACCGGCGATGACGGCCTCGACATGCTCCAGGGTGATGATGTTGAAGGCGGCGACCGCCGTACGCGCGGCGGCGGCCCGGGTGATGAGCTCACCGGTGGTGACGATCGGCACGGCCACTTCCCCTTCGGTCGACTTCGGTCGGGCTTCGGTCAACGAGTGCGCGGTGACTGGCTGCCGACGAGTGTCAGGGGGTGAGGATCACCGAGCGGGTGAGGTGACGCGGGCGGTCCGGGTCGAGGCCCCGCGCCGCCGCCACCGCGACCGCGAGGCGCTGGGCACGCACGAGTTCGGCGAGCGGATCGAGAGCGCCGGGCACCCACAACGCCCCTGTGGCCCGCACCTGTTCGGCCAGCCCGTCCGGTGCCTCACCGAACATCCAGGTCGCCGTGGACCGGGTGCTGACGCTGATGGGGCCGTGCCGGTACTCCATCGCGGGGTAGGCCTCGGTCCAGGACAGGGACGCCTCGCGCATCTTCAGTCCGGCCTCGTTGGCGAGCCCCACCGTCCAGCCCCGGCCGAGGAAGGTGAACTGCGTGCACTCGACGAGCCCTTCGGGCAGCGGAGTCGTCAGCGCCGTACGGCAGTCGTCGACCACGGCCTCGTCGTGCAGTCCGAGGTGGGCGCGGAGAAGCGTCAGGGCGGTGGTGGCGAATCGCGTCTGCACGACGGACTGTTCGTCCGCGTAGCCGAGTACGACCACATCATCTGCGGCTTCCCGTACGGGAGTTCGGGGATCGGCGGTGATGGCGACCGTCCGCGTCCGCGCAGCCACGGGCTCGGCACCCCGCAGCCGCCGGAGCAGTTCGAGTACCTCGGTGGTGGTGCCCGACCGGGTGAGGGCGACGACTCGGTCGTATCGGCGGCCGTAGGGGAACTCGGAGGCGGCGAAGGCGTCCGTCTCGCCCTGGCCCGCGCCTTCCCGCAGAGCCGCGACGGCCTGCGCCATGAAGTACGAGGTGCCGCAGCCGACGACCGCTACCCGCTCCCCCGCCACCGGCAGCACGCCGACATGGTCGGTCGCCTCCGCGGCGGCGCGGGTCCAGCACTCGGGCTGGTTTCTCAGCTCGTCCTCTACATGGGTCATGTCGTGCGCCCTTCCCCGAGAGAACCTACGGACTGCTCGTTCCTGCAAGGTACAGTCCATTTTCGAGCAGAATCAAGCACTCGATGTGCGACGCGGGAAAAGGGAGTTTCTGTCGTTGTCGAGCCGCTCGACTCGGGCCACGTTCGCCCGGTCCTCGGTGTCCGTGCTCGCCTCAGCGGCGAACCAGGCCTCGAGGATCTCCTTGAGCAGCGGTTCCGACGTCAGGCGCAGGCTGAGCGCGAGCACGTTGGCGTCGTTCCAGCGACGGGCGCCGTCCGCCGTGTAGGCGTCCGTGCACAGGGCCGCGCGGACGCCGGGCACCTTGTTCGCGGCGATCGACGCGCCCGTACCGGTCCAGCAGCACACGACGGCCTGGTCGGCGCTCCCGGCGGCGACCTCGCGGGCCGCCGCCTCCGAGCAGGCGGCCCACTGCGGGTCGTCGCCGGGCCTCAGCGCCCCGTGGGTCACCACGTCGTGGCCGCGATCGCGCAGCTCTCCGAGGAGGGCGCGGGCCACGGGTTCGTCCATGTCCGAGGAAACGGAGATCCGCATGGCCTGAGACTACCCAGCCGCGCCAAAGACCCACGTCACATCGCGCAGCCGCCCTCCCCGCCGGTCAGCCTCCGCTCTCCGGGGAGCAGCAGCCCTCCCGTCGCATATGGCGGCTGACCTCCAGCCAGTCCACGTCCGAGGCCGATCGCTGTGGGGCGTTGCGCCGGGCGGTGGTGGGCTCGAAGGCGTCGACCAGGTCCGCCTGTTCGAAGGGGATGCCGCCGCGCAGGACCCCCACGGTGCGGATCAGGGTGGCGAAGTCGGTGAAAGGGTCGCCGTCCACGACTGTCAGGTCAGCGAGTTTGCCCTCCTCCAGCGTGCCCAGGTCGGCATCGGCGCCGAAGACCCGCGCGGGCAGCAGGGTGGCGGTGCGCAGCGCCTCCGCCGGTGACAGGCCGGCGCGGTGCAGTGCGCGCAGGGACAGGTGCAGATGCAGGCCCACCGGGACGAGCGGCTGGTCCGTGCCGAGCGCTACCAGGCCGCCCGCCGCGAGGATCCGCCGGTAGACATCCAACTCCCTGTCCAACGTCATCAGTTGGGCTTCGGTGGGCGGCGCCGCCGCCTGTTGCCGGACGAGCGCTGTGTCCCACGGTGGCATGAGCGTGGTGACGCGCGGGTCGTCCGCGAGCGCGGGGTCGGCGCCGAGCAGGGGAAACGCCGTGAACGGGGTGGCGATCAGATGGAAGCCGGTACGGGTGTAGATCTCCTCCACGTCCTGGTAGGCGCGCCCGGTGGCCGTGGTCGCACGGCCGAACTCCAGTCGCTGGGTGGCCTGCAGATGGGTCGTCAGGTCTTGGCCCAGCTGTACGCCGGGGCTGCACAGATGGCTTCCGCTGCGTACCCCGAGCTGGTCGTGGGCGAAGTCGGCGGCCTCCTTCATCACCCAGCCGGGTGCCCGCACGTACGTCTTCACGAAGTCCCAGTCCAGCGCCCGCGCACGGGCCAGGGAGCGGCGCAGGCCCTCGGGGGTGCGGTGGGCGCGGGCCATGCTGTAGGCGACGCGATCTCCGTCGAGCAGTTCGCCGGTGGACAGCAGCCGGGGTCCGGCGAGGGCTCCCGCGGCGACCGCCTCGCGGATGCGGGCCTGTTCGTAGGCGAAGCCGCCGAGGGAGACGGCCGTCGTGATGCCGTAGGCGACCTGCAGCGCGGTCTGGCGGCCACCGTAGGTGGACTGCCAGGGGTGGGTGTGCGCGTCCCACAGGCCGGGGATCACTGTGCGCCCGCTCGCGTCGATCCGGCGCGCGGCCGGGCGGCCGGCCCGGTGCGGGGCGACCTGTGCGACACGGCCGTCGCGGACCACGACGTCGATGTCCTCGCGGACGTCCGGCCCGGTGCCGTCCCAGAAGCGGCCGGCGTGCACGACCGTGTCGGCCGGCCGGGGTCTGCGGTAGTCCATCGGGACACGGACGGTACGGGTGCTGCCGTCGGTGATGTCGATCAGGCGCAGGGTGCCCGCGGAGAGGTAGAGGAGGGTGCGGGCATCGGCGGACCAGGACGGATGGTCGGCCGGCTCGGTGGTGAGCCTGCGGGGCTCCCCGTCCGGGGTGCCGTCGGCGCGGACCGGCAGCAGCCACAGCGTCGACTCGGCAACGACCGCCATCCAGCGGCCGTCCGGGGACCAGACAGGGCCGGAGTCGTAGCGGTCGGCGATCGAGGTGTGCGGGGCTACGGCGTGCAGGGCGGCGGTGCCGCTGGTGGTGTCGACGACGCGGATGAGGTTGTAGCCCTCGCGGAAGCGCTGGTTGACCCGGTTCCGGTCGCACAGGGCGACGTAGCGGCTGTCCGGCGACCAGCTGGGGCGGCCGGGCAGGCCGCCCGCGCCGAGTGCTGCGGCGAGGACCCGCTCGGTGCCGTCGGACAGGTCGCGCACCACGAGGTTGCCCGACATGTCCAGGCAGGCCAGCCGTGTCCCGTCGGGTGAGAGGGCGGGGAAGACCCGGCCGCCGCCGGCGAGCACGGTCTCCGCGCCGGAGTCGAGGTCGCGGCGCCGCACGGTGAACAGGCCGTCGCGGTCGTCGGCGTAGACCAGACCTGTGCCGTCAGGCGTCCACGTCGGCGCCAACACGTAGCGCGTGGCGGGGACTTGGAGAACCCTGCGAGGCGGACGGCCGCCCCTGGTGCCGGCCGTCCACAACGCGTTGAGCGCGGCGAAGGCGACGGTTCGGCCGTCCGGGGAGAGGGCGGGCAGGTGGAGGGCGCGCACGGGACGGGCACCGGCGGCCTCGAAGTCGTACGCCTTGACGCGGTAGTCGGGCCGTCTCACGGGCAGCGTGGCCGTGAAGGGGATGTCCTCGCCGTCGTCCGGCGCGGCCGGGTCGACCAGCCGGAAGTGGCCGTCGATGTTCAGCAGCAGCCGCTCGCCGTCGGGCGTCCAGCGGGGCGGCGCCGGGAGGAGGTCGCCGTCGACGGCTACCGGTGTGCCGTCCACGACGAGGGTGCAGGAGGCGGCGGGTGCGGCCGTGGTGCGCAGGTAGGCGAGGCGTCCGGCGGACGAGACGGCGGGGGTCATGAGCTGGGCGCCGGAGTCGTCGGTGTGCTCCGTGGTGACCGGGCCCGAGCCGTCGGCGGGCACCGCCGCCACGGTGGCCGCGCGGAGGGTGCCCGGCGCGGGCACGGTCGCCCGCACGAACAGGACCCGCTCACCGTCGGCCGACCAGGTCGGGTCGAAGTCCTCCCACGCGGTGTCCTGTCCCGGGCCCTGCTGGCCGGGGCGGCCGGTGAGCCGGGTCAGCGCGCCGGTGCGCACGTCGACGACCCAGACGCGGTACGGGGCGCCGGTCACGGTGTCGCCCCCGCGCTCGGAGGCGAAAGCGATCCGGGTGCCGTCCGGCGACCAGGCGGGCCCCCGGTCGTCCCACGGCCCGTCGGTGAGTTGCCGCAGCCCGGTGCCGTCGGGCCGGAGTGTCCAGAGGTGGAAGCCTCCGCCCCGGTAGGCGCAGACGACGAGACGGCTGCCGTCGGGCGAGAACTGCGGGCGCGTGGGTTCCAGACCTGGCGAGGTCAGCGCGACAGCGACGCCCCCACCGCGCGGCACGGCCCACAGCACGTTCTGGATTTCGGCGACCAGCCGGTCACCTGTGGGGGCGAGGGTCGCGGACCCGCCCGTGGCAGCGGTGAAGGTGAGGTTCGCCGCCGAACGGGGCGCGGCGGACGCGACCGTCGTACCGGCGGATGCGAGTGCGGTGGCGGTGGCGGTGGCCTGGAGGAATCTGCGGCGGGAAAGCGAACCGAACCAGGTGTCGTCCGTGGTGCTGGTGGGGGTGTCTTCGGCGTCCAAGAGGGCTCCCGGTGAGCGGAGTTGGCGTGTCGGACCGGTCGGACGGGGAGATCGCTGAGGAGAACGTAAGGCGCGGAGCGCCCTTCAGGGGACCCCGCCCGGCGTTTCTCGGCCGAACTTCACCCTGCCGTGGACCTTGCCTCTCGCTGATCGCGGCGCGTGTGCTCGGCGGGGTGGGCACGGTCGTCGGCGCGGTGGCCGACGGCATCCATCCGACCTGGAATCCCTCCCTATCGTCGAAGGTCGGGCTCCCCCAGCCGTAGTGCAGGGCGCCGTGCTGATCGCGATATCACTGTCGCTGCGGCAGGCCGAGAATCCTGACTTCATCTGTCCCAACGGGGCCGGGAAGACAGCCCTGTTGAGGTGCCGACCCCCGGCGTCGACGAGCCGGGGGTCGGGTGCGGCAGCGGCTGGTGCCACCTCGACTTTCAATATGAAACGAAAGCGTTCCGTTTCGTAGCAGTTATAGGGTGGCGAGGTGACTCCTCCCACACCTCCGGAAACCCCGCGACAACCCTCCGACCAGCCCGCACCCTCCCCGACCGCGGCACGTCGGGGGCGGCCCCGCGACGCCTCGCGGGACCGTGCGTTGCTGGATGCGACTCTGGCCGTGTTGACCGAGAGTGGCTATGGCTCGCTCACCACCGCCGCCGTCGCGGCCCGCGCCAAAGTGTCGACCGCCACCCTGTACCGGCGCTGGCCGTCCAAGGAGGTCCTGGTCGTCGACGCTGCCGCCGCCTATGCCTGGGAACTCACCGATCAACCGGACACCGGGACGCTCGAAGGCGACCTGCGCGCCCTGCTCCGGGACAAGGCGGCATCGCTGACCGGGAGAGAGGGAGGGGTGCTGCGGACCCTGATCGGCGAGGCCGCGTACAACGCCCCGCTCGCCGAGGCTCTCGTCGACGCGTTCGTACTGCCTGTCCGCCGGCGCATGGAGGAGATCTCCCGGCGTGCGGTGGACCGAGGTGAGATCCCGCCGTCGGAGATCGGCGCCGACCTGCTCGGCGACCTGGTCATCGGCCCCATGATGAGCAGGTTCTTCCTCACTCCTCTGCTGCCGGACCAGGTCGACGCGGCAACCGCTACGGAGGCCGCCGACCGCTTCCTGCCCCTCCTTCTGCGCGCCTTCGGACACAACAGCCAGGGTTGAGCGAGGTGCCTGGTCTCCCGCACCTGCTGAATCCGAAGTTGACGTGGCCGAACATGCCGTATCGGCCGCCGAGTTGGAACGTGGGCGGGCTGGGCTGCACTACCGCAGCGATCCGGGATGGCCGAGGTGACGTCGCGGGCCATTCGATCGCGCAACGGCGTGTGAATCAGTCGGCGACGCGATACGTGGTCTCGTCGAAGTCGGCGTGCAGGCCCCCGCCTGTCAGGTCCCACGCCCACAGGCCGACGAACGCGCCGGTGAATCCCAGGGACCGGATCTGCCCTTCCACGATCTCCTCGGCGTGTTCGTCGGACAGCACGGTGGCGTCGAGGGACGGGCCGAGGGGGCGCCAGCCGGGCCCTGTGTCGTAGCGGAAGCGGAGCGTGGTGCCGTCGAGGTCGAGGCCGAGCCGGAGCCTGGCGGTGTCGTCGAGGCGTACCTCGCCCGCTTCGTCGACGCTCACCGCGCCCCGGTCGCAGCTCGTCACGCGCAGCACCGTCTCGCCCCGGTCGTCGGCGGTGAGGTGGAGGTAGTACCAGGCGCGTGAGTTGTAGTACGCGGTGATGCCGGCCAACTGCTGTACTCCGTGAGGCCGGTACTCCACCGTCGCCTCGAACGCGCAGCGCGCGGCGGTCACCCGGCGGGCGACCAGACTCGCGCCGGTGAGGCTCTGCGGTGAGCGTCCGCCACGCAGCCGCAGGTGGGAGGGGCGCTCGGTGAGCGAGAGCCAGTCGGGGGCGGCGGGGCGGCGCAGGGTGGACCAGGCGGGGCCGAGGGCCGGCCGGTCGAAACCGTCGTACTCCCTGGGGCGTGTGTCACCGGGGCCTGCGGGCTCCTCCTCGGCATCGGCGAGGGGCACGTCCGGGGCGGGTACCTCTACGGCGGGCAGGCCGGTCGGGGTGCGCGGCCAGCCGTCGGTGGTCCAGGTGACGGGGGTGAGCGCGGTCTCGCGGCCCAGCACGCACGGACCGTGTCGGCCGAGAGGCCTGGCGACGAGATACGCCATGTACCACTCGTCGGCGGGCGTGTGCACCAGGCTGCCGTGCCCGGCCTTCTGCAGCGGCAGGTCGGGGTGATCGCGGGCGGTGATCAGCGGGCCGAAGGGGTCGCGCTCGTAGGGGCCGGTCAGGGCGGCCGAGCGGGCCACGGTGACCTGGTGGTCGTAGCCGGTTCCGCCGTCGGCGGTCAGCAGGTAGTACCAGGGGCCGCGACGGTAGAGGTTGGGGCCCTCGATCCAGCCGGCCTGGGGCGGCAGCACGATCCTGACCGGCTCGCCGGTCGTACGGCGCGCGGCACGGTCGAACGCGGTCGCTTCCAGGCCCGCCGAACCGCCGTGGCCCGGGCGCCAGTCGTGAACCAGGTTCACAAGCCAACTCCGGTCCCCGTCATGAAACAGCGACGCGTCGAAGCCACGCGCGTGCAGCGGTACCGGGTCTGACCACGGCCCGTCGATCGACGGGGCGGTCGTCAGGTAGTTGGGGCTGTCGGTGAAGCCGCCCGCGTATGTCGACACGTTGCTGTAGACGAGGTGGAAGAGACCGTCCACGTGGCTCAGATTCGGCGCCCACACGCCGCCGGAGTCCGGCCGCCCGGTCAACTCCAGCAGCCGTGTGCTGTCGAGAGCCCCACCAAGGGAGCGCCAGCGCACCAGGTCCCTGGAGTGGTGCAGACGTACGCCCGGGTACCACTCGAACGTCGAGGTCGCCACGTAGAAGTCCGCCCCCACCCGGACGATGGACGGATCGGGGTGCGAGCCGGCCAGCACGGGATTGCGGATGATTCGCGCGGTCGGCTGTGGCATGTACGCCCACTCTCCCTGGCCCCACGGCCCACGTCTGACAACCCTCGAAGCAGCGGGCCGATGATCGGATGATCAAGAGGGACCGTAGTGTCGAACACGTTCGCAAGCAACGCCCCGTCCGCAGCCCGTCCGCAGCCTGTCCGCGGTCCATCCGCAGTCCGTCCTTCGGCGTCCGGAGTCCGGCCCTCCGATCCTCGCCGCCCCTGGTCACCGTCCATGGGTTCGCCGCGGGCGGTCCGGGGCACGTGAAATCCGGTTGCCCGGCCGGAACGGCGCTGCGAGAGTCGTGGCCATGTCTGTCTTCTCCGCTTACGACGGAACCAAGCTGGCCTGTCGCGTACTCGGGGAGGGGCCGCCGCTGGTCTGTCTTCCCGGCGGCCCGATGCGGGACTCCGACTACCTCGGGGACCTCGGCGGTCTGTCCGCGCACCGGCGCCTGATCATGCTCGATCCCCGGGGCACCGGCCGGTCCGCGACGCCGGAGGATCCCGCGTCCTACCGTTGCGACCGTCTCGTGGAGGACGTCGAGGCCCTGCGTGAACACCTCGGCCTCGACCGGCTCGACCTGCTCGGCCACTCCGCCGGCACGAACCTGGCCGTGCTGTACGCGGCACGACACCCGGAACGCGTCGGTAGCCTCGCGCTGATCACCCCGAGCGTCCTGGCCGTCGGCGTCACCGTCACCGGGGACGTCCGGATCCGGACGGCACGGCTGCGCCAGGACGAGCCGTGGTTCCCGGAGGCCTTCGCGGCCCTGGAGGCCCTCGTCGCCGGCCGGCCCGACGCCGACACCTTTCAGGCCATCGCCCCCTTCTGGTACGGCCGTTGGGACGAGACCGCACGCGCCCACCGAGCGGCCGAGGACGAACATCGCCACGACGAGGCCGCGGCCGCCTTCGCCGCCGAGGGCGCCTTCGACCCGGCGGCCACCCGGGCGGCGCTCACCTCACTCGCTGCGCCCGTCCTCGTCCTGGCCGGAGAGGTCGACCTCAACTCCCCGCCGCCCGCGATGGCCGAGCTCTCGGCGCTCTTCCCGCACGCCGAACTCGTCGTCCAGCCCGGCGCCGGCCACTTCCCCTGGCTCGACGACGCGGACCGGTTCGTGGCTACCACCCAAGCGTTCCCGAGGTGGGCAACCACCGCACGGACCCCTCCAAAACCTCTCGACTCCCCGTTGGAGACCGCCTGATGGACATCGTGCGCTTCGTGGAAATCCTGGACGCGCAGGGCCAGTTGATGGCCGACGCGGCCGAGCGGGCAGGGACCGACGCCAAGGTGCCGACCTGCCCGGGCTGGCAGGTGCGCGACCTGGTGCTCCATACGGGCGTGGCGCACCGCTGGGCCGCCTCGTACGTCGCCGAGCGGAACATGTCGCCCCATCGCCCCGGCAGCCCGCCCGACCTCGACGGCGGCGCGCTGCTCACCTGGTTCAGGGAGGGCCACCGCACCCTCGTCGACACCCTCGCCTCGGCCCCGCCCGACGTCGAGTGCTGGAGCTTCATGGCCGCCCCCTCACCCCTCGCCTTCTGGGCCCGGCGGCAGGCCCATGAGACCGCCGTCCACCGGGTGGACGCCGAGTCCGCCGTCGGTCCCGCGCGCACGCCGTTCGCCCCGGAGTTCGCGGTGGACGGCATCGACGAACTGCTGCTCGGTTTCCACGCCCGCGCCAACAGCCAGGTCCGCACGGACGGACCCCGCCTGCTACGGGTGCGGGCGACGGACCGGGACGACGCGGTGTGGAGCGTACGGCTGTCGTCGGAGCCGCCGGCGGCCGAACGGACCACCCTCCAGGCGGCGTCGAACCGGGAAGCCGACTGCGAGGTGACCGGCCCGGCCGCCTCTCTCTACCTGGCACTGTGGAACCGGCAGCCGTTCACCGGCGTGACCGGCGATCCCGCGCTCGCCGCCCTGTGGCAGGAGAGGTCCGCCGTCTGACGTCGACACACGTTCCGCACCGTCGAGCCATTTTGTTGCATCTACATTAATTGCACCTACATTCAATGCATGTGCATGTAATGGCTTCGGCGTGACCTCTCCGCTCACCGTCCCAGCGGCCGACGGCCGCTGGACTCCCCATCGTCGGCGGTTACATCCTGGGATACGGCGGACTCCTGCTCCTCGGCGGGAGGACCGCCGACCTGCTGGGCCGCGCGTCAGGTGTTCCTCGTGGCGCTCGGTGTCTTCGCCCTCGCCTCAATGCTCGGCGGACTCGTCGACTCGGGCCCCCTGCTGATCGCCAGTCGCTTCATCAACTGCCCGGGCCTGTCCAGCGTCCGAGCCCGGCCGGGGTGGCTTGCCCGGCCGGGCACCCAGCTGTTTGACTCAGGGAATGGACAACTACGGGGGACACATGGGGCAGGGCCGCGCGAGGAACTCCCAGGCGCGGCGGGACGCGGTCACCGTGGAGATCGGATACGCCCTGTGCAGCGCCGTGTTCCTGGCGGCCGTCGTCTTCGCGGTGGTGGCCGGTCCGGCGTGGGTCTTCGACCTGTCCGATGCCACGCAGGGCACGCTCGTCGCCTCGGGCGCGACGCTGGGCGCCGTCCTGTTCACCGTGCGCGTGGTGAGCGTACTGAACCGCTTCGCCCGCGAGAACGGCGCCGCCGACGGGCCTCAGCCGAGCCAGCCCGGCCGTACCAACCCCGACTCGTAGGCCAGCACCACCAGTTGGGCCCGGTCGCGGGCGCCCAGCTTCACCATCGTGCGGCTCACATGGGTCTTCGCGGTGAGCGGACTGACGACCAGGCGGCGGGCGATCTCCGCATTGGACAGGCCCATTCCGACCAGGGCCATCACCTCCCGTTCCCGTTCGGTGAGCCCGGTGAGGGCGTCGGCGGCGGCCGGTTCCTTCGAGCGGGCGGCGAACTCGCCGATCAGGCGGCGCGTGACTCCCGGCGAGAGCAGCGCGTCGCCGGCGACCACCGCCCGTACGGCGCGCAGGAGTTCGTCCGGCTCGGTGTCCTTCACCAGAAAGCCGGAGGCACCGCAGCGGATCGCCTCGAAGACGTACTCGTCGAGTTCGAAGGTGGTCAGCATGACCACCCTGACGCCGTTCAGCGCGGTGTCGCCGGTGATCCGGCGGGTGGCGGCGAGCCCGTCCAGCACAGGCATGCGGATGTCCATCAGGACGACATCGGGGCGCAGTTCGCGTACAGCACGCAGCGCTTCCTCTCCGTCGGCGGCCTCCCCTGCCACCTCGATGTCGGGCTGCGCGTCGAGCAGCGCCCTGAACCCCGCACGGACCAACGACTGGTCGTCGGCGAGCAGTACACGGATCACCGGTCCTCCTTCGCCTTGAGCGGCAGCAGCGCCAGCACCCGGAAACCGCCGTCCGCGCGCGGTCCCGCCTCGATCGTGCCACCGAGGGCGGCGGCCCGCTCCCGCATGCCGGCCAGTCCGTTCCCGCTGCCACCCGCGTCGGCGCCGGTCGCCGGCCCGTCGTCGTCGACGCAGAGCCGCAGGGCGCCGTCCGCCTCGATCCGCACGCGCGCGTGCCGCGAACCGGAGTGCCGTACGACGTTGGTGAGGGCCTCCTGGACGATCCGGAAGGCGGCGAGATCGGCACCCGGCGGCAGCTTCGGGGCCGCGCCCAGCACCTCGACGGTCAGCCCGGCCGCCGCAGCCTGCTCCACCAGCTCGGACAGCCGGTTCAGCCCGGGCGCCGGAGCGCGCGGCGCGTCCCCCGGCGTACGCAGTGTGTCGAGCACCTGGCGCACCTCGCCGAGCGCCTCCTTGCTGGCCGCCTTGATGGTGGTGAGCGCGGTACGGGCCTGCTCGGGGTCGGAGTCGAGCAGCGCGAGACCGACCCCGGCCTGCACGTTGATGACGGAGATGCTGTGCGCGAGTACGTCGTGCAGTTCGCGCGCGATCCGCAGCCGCTCCTCGTCGGCGCGCCGCCGGGCGGCCTGGGCGCGCTCGGCGCGTTCCCGGTCCCACTGCTCCCGTCGCACCCGGACCAGCTCGGCGACCGCCACGATGGCCACCACCCAGGCGGCGACCACGAGCTCCTGATTCCAGGGTGCGGCCTCGTCACCGGACGGCGGCAGCCACCGGTACAGCCAGTGCGCGATCAGTACGTGTCCGGCCCAGAGCATCCCGACGGCCGCCCACGCGGCCCTGCGGTGCCCGGCGACGACAGCGCTGAAGCAGCCCAGGGCCACGGTCAGGAAGACCGGCCCGTACGGATATCCGGCGCCGAGGTACACCATGGCGGCAGCGGCGGTGCCGAAGACGACGAGCGCCGGATACCGCTGCCGCCACAGCAGCAGTACCGAACCGGCGACGAGCAGGAGACACGCGAAGAGGTCCAGGTGGGCGCGGTCCCCTTCCTGTCGGCCGGCGGCGAACTTCGAGCCGACGAGCACGAAGGCGGTCAGCAGGACGACGGAACGCCAGGGCCACCGGCCGACGCCCCGGCCCGCCTCTGTCGGGCCCTCCCCGTCCCGGTGCCCCCACCACCGGGGCGGCCCTCCCCCGCGTCCACGTGCGCGCAGCTCGTCCATGCCGGCCACGCTAGACGGCACCGCCCCGCGACGGCGTCCGCCGGGCGAGGTGATCACCCGTACTCCCCGCGGAGTACCCCTACTCTTCCTCCCTCTCGGGGAACACCAGCCCCACCCCGTGGGCGATCCGGCCGACGGCGTACCGGTAGAACCTCTCCCGGTCCTCCACCACCCGGTTGAACTGACCGAACAGCTCGAACCCGACCAGCCCGTACACCTGCGCCCAGGCCGCGGCGAGCGCCAACGCCACCTCCGGTGGCAGGTCGGGGGCGATGTCGGCGGCCAACCGCTCGCCCTCGGGGCGCAGTTCGGCGGGGATCGGGGTAAGTGCCACGCCTCGACCCCGGTGGGCGTCGCGCACGATGTCCATCAGCAGCAGTCCGACGCGCGAGGCGGCCGGCACGGTGGTGGGGGGCGCCTTGTACCCGGGGACCGGGGAGCCGTAGATCAGTGCGTACTCGTGGGGACTGCCCAGCGCCCAGCGACGCACCGCTTCGCACACCGCGACCCAGCGCCGCAGCGGGCCGGTGTGCACGACGGCGGCGTGGGCGGCCTCGGCAGCCTCGCCCATGGAGTCGTAGGCGTCGATGATGAGAGCGGTCAGCAGGTCGTCGCGGCTGGGGAAGTAGCGGTAGAGCGCGGAGGAGACCATGCCGAGTTCACGGGCGACGGCCCGCAGCGAGAGTTTGGCGGCACCATCGGCCGCGAGCTGTCTGCGCGCCTCGTCCTTGATCGCCGAGGTGACCTCGATCCGGGCACGGGCGCGGGCTCCTTTTGCGGTGCTCATGGGTGCGAGTGTTCCATGTTTTCGGAGCAGTGCACACAAACAAGAGCAGCGAACTAAAAAGAGAGCAGTGCTCTTGCTTTGGATCACCGGTCTCCGGCAGACTGCTCTCAAGCGAGAGCAGTGCTCTCGCAGTCAGGATCCACACACCCCTGACCAAAATTTCCAGGAGGACACCATGCCGTCGTCGTCAGCCCACTACATGAAGCCCAAGGCGTTCGACCGGGCCACGAACGGATTCATCGGCTGGCTCGCACGCCACGGCGTGAGTGTCATGGGCACCGCCGAACTCTCCGTGCTCGGCCGCAAGAGCGGAGAGTGGCGCCGGGTGCCCGTCAACCCACTGCCGTACGAGGGCGGCCCCTACCTCGTCTCGGCGCGCGGCCACTCCGAGTGGGTGCGGAACATGCGCGCCGCCGGCGGCGGACGCCTCAAGGTCGGCCGCCGGGTACAGGAGTTCACCGCCGTCGAGCTGCCGGACGCCGAGAAGCCCGTCGTCCTGCGCACCTACCTGAAGAAGTGGGGCTGGGAAGTGGGGCGCTTCTTCGGCGACGTCGACGTCAACTCGACCGACGAGGAGCTGCTCGCCGCCGCTCCCAAGCACCCCGTGTTCCGGATCACCGTCACCTCATGAACGGCCCCTCTGCACCCGGACGAGACCCGGGCGAGGTCTCAGGGCTTGTCGAGCACGGTCAGGGCGCGCCCCGCCATCGGGTGGGTGCGCACCAGCTCGCCCAGTGAGGTGGAGCCCCGGGTGATGTCCCGGAAGGCGTTCCACGCGGGGCGGAAACCGGTCAGCACGGCGTGGAAGAGGCCGGGGCGCCGCTCGAACGCCTTCAGCATGCTCCGGCCGACGGCCATCTCGACGCCGAGCCCCGCCTTGATCGCGAACGCGTAGTTCAGTGCCTGGCGGCGCGTGTCCACGGCGTCGTTGGCCTCCGCGATGCGTACCGCCCACTCCCCCGCCAGCCGTCCCGAGCGCAGCGCGAACGAGATGCCCTCGCGGGTCCACGGCTCCAGCAGGCCCGCCGCGTCCCCGCAGACCAGCACCCGGCCCCGGGAAAGCGGCGAGTCGTCGGCGCGGCAGCGCGTCAGGTGGCCGGAGGAGATGCTCGGTTCGAAGCCGGCCAGCCCCAGCCGGGCGATGAAGTCCTCCAGATACCGCTTGGTGGCCGCGCCCTCACCGCGCGCGGAGATCACCCCCACCGTCAGGGTGTCGCCCTTGGGGAACACCCAGCCGTAACTGCCGGGCATCGGGCCCCAGTCGATGAGCACCCGCCCCTGCCAGTCCTCGGCGACGGTCTGCGGCACCGGGATCTCCGCCTCCAGGCCGAGATCCACCTGGTCGAGTTTCACCCCGACGTGTGCCCCTATGCGGCTGGCACTGCCGTCCGCGCCGACGACCGCGCGGGCCAGCACCGTCTCGCCGCCCTGCAGGACGACGGCGACCGTCCGCCGGTCCGGCACCGCGGAGCCGTGCTGCTCGACCCGCGACACCGTGACGCCCGTACGCAGCTCGGCGCCCGCCTTCTGGGCGTGCTCGACGAGCTGCTGGTCGAACTCGGGCCGGTTGATCAGCCCGAACAGCATCTGCTTGGAACGGCGGGTGCGGGTGAAGCGGCCGTTGTTGGAGAAGGTGACCGCGTGCACCCGGTCCCTGAAGGGCAGTTCGAAGCCGGGCGGCAACGAGTCGCGCGAAGGGCCGATGATCCCGCCGCCGCACGTCTTGTAACGCGGCAGTTCCGCTTTCTCCAGCAACAGCACACTGCGGCCCGCGACCGCCGCCGCATACGCGGCCGAGGCCCCCGCGGGTCCCGCGCCCACCACAACGACGTCCCACACCTGCGCCACGTCGTCCGCCGAAGAGTTCTCGCTGCTCACGATGGTCTGCTGCTCCTGGTCATCCGCCTGCCGCACCTGTTCCTCCGCATCCTACGGCGGGCGTCGCCACAGTCCGCTGTGGGAGGATCACAGGACTTCTCTGGCTACAACGTCGCACCCACAAGGAGCGTGCCCATGTCCTCGAATCCGGTCGCCGAGACCGTCGCCTCCCTCATGCCGAGGGCACGGGCGGAGCTCACCGAACTGGTGGCGTTCAAGTCGGTGGCGGACTTCGAGCAGTTCCCGAGGAGCGAGAGCGAGGCCGCCGCGAACTGGGTCGCCGACGCGTTGCGAGCCGACGGGTTCCAGGACGTGGCCCTGCTCGACACCCCGGACGGCACGCAGTCGGTGTACGGCTTCCTGCCCGGCCCCGAGGGCGCGAAGACCGTCCTGCTCTACGCCCACTACGACGTGCAGCCGCCGCTCGACGAGGCCGGCTGGGTGACCCCGCCCTTCGAGCTGACCGAGCGCGACGGCCGCTGGTACGGACGCGGTGCCGCCGACTGCAAGGGCGGCCTCATCATGCACCTGCTCGCGCTGCGCGCCCTCATGGCGAACGGCGGCGTACCGGTCAACGTCAAGGTGATCGCCGAGGGCTCGGAGGAGATGGCCACCGGCGGGCTGGAGCGATACGCCGAGCAACACCCGGAGCTGCTCACCGCCGACGCGATCGTCATCGGCGACACGGGCAACTTCCGGGTCGGGCTGCCGACGGTCACCTCGACACTGCGCGGCATGACCATGCTGCGGGTCAGGATCGACACCCTTGAGGGCAACCTCCACTCGGGCCAGTTCGGCGGGGCTGCGCCCGACGCGCTGGGCGCGCTGATCCGCGTACTCGACTCACTGCGGGCAAAGGACGGTTCGACGACGGTCGACGGGCTCACGGACGAGGCGCCGTGGGACGGACTCCAGTACGACGAGACGCAGTTCCGCACGGACGCCAAAGTGCTCGACGGGGTGGAGCTGCTCGGCTCCGGCCCGGTCGCCGACCGGATCTGGGCGCGCCCGGCGGTCACGGTCCTCGGCATCGACTGCCCGCCGGTGGTCGGCGCCACCCCCTCCGTGCAGGCGAGCGCCCGCGCGCTGATCAGCCTGCGGGTGCCGCCGGGCGTGGACGCCTCGGCGGCGACCACACTCCTTCAGGCGCATCTGACGGCGCACACGCCGTGGGGCGCGCGGGTGTCCATGGAGCAGATCGGCCAGGGCCAGCCGTTCCGCGCCGACACCTCCAGCCCGGCGTACACGGCGATGGCCGAGGCCATGGCGGTCGCGTACCCCGGTCAGGAGATGCAGTACGCGGGCCAGGGCGGCTCGATCCCCCTGTGCAACACGCTCGCGTCGCTCTATCCGCGGGCCGAGATCCTGCTGATCGGTCTGAGCGAGCCGGAGGCCCGGATCCACGCGGTGAACGAGAGCGTGTCCCCGGAGGAACTGGAGCGCCTGTCGGTGACAGAGGCCCTGTTCCTCCGGAACTACGCCGCGTCCTGAGCCGCCGGGCGGCCCTCCCGTTACTCCGCCTCGGCCTCTCCCACCGCCACCCCCGCCTCCAGATAGAGCGCGGCGCCCCGTTCGCGCGCCCGCAGCGCCCCGCGCAGGCGCTCGTATCGGACGGGCGGGAGCAGGTCGGCGGCCTCCTCCTCGGTGACGAAGCGCCAGTCACGCAGTTCGGGGCCGGGCAGCAGCACCCGCCCGGCGCGGGCGCTGTCGAGCCGTCCGCCGTCGAAGAGGAGGCGCAGTCCGCCGTAGCCGGGCGGCTCGGGCGGCTCCCAGTCGATGACGAGGAGCCGGGGCACGTCGGTGAGGTGGATGCCCGTCTCCTCGGCGACCTCGCGGATGCCCGCGCGCGCGGGCGCCTCACCCCGCTCGACGACGCCGCCGGGAAACTCCCAGCCCGCCTTGTAGGTGGGGTCGACGAGCAGGACCCGATCCTCGTCGTCGAACAGCAGGACCCCGGAGGCCACCGTTTCGCCGGTGGGTTCCGGGGTCTGCACGATGTCGCACGTGGGCGCGGTCCCGGTGCTGACGGCCTCGGCGATTCGTACGGCCGTCTCGTACGGGGTGAGGTCGCTGGTGTCGACCGGATGGGCGTCGGCGGTGAGCCAGGAGGCGAGCGCCGTCCGGTACGACTCGATCTGGTCGTACGACCATTGCCGTACGCGTATCTCTCCGTCCGGGAGGTCCGGTGGGATCTCCCGGGTGGCTATTCGCTCGCGCAGTATCGTTTCCGCCGGGGCGAGGAGCACATGCCGGACCGTGATCCGGCGGGCGGCGAGGCCACCGAAGATCTCGTCGCGGTACTCCTGGCGGAGGAGCGTCATGGGGACCACGAGGGTGCCGCCGAGCTCGGCGAGCATGGCGGCCGCGGTGTCCACCACGAGCCGCCGCCAGATCGGCAGGTCCTGGAAGTCGCCGACCTCCGCGAGTCGCTTGGGTGGCAGCAGATGCGCGAGTGCCCCGCCGATGATCTCGGGGTCGAAGAGCGTGCTGTTCGGGATCAGTTCGTTCAGTTCCCGTGCGGTGGTGGTCTTCCCCGCACCGAACGCGCCGTTGACCCAGACGACGATCACATTTCCCCCTCTTCTGTTGGACCCCTGAGGCTTGCCCGCTCCACCCTGCCACGGAAACCAGATTCGGATGAGGGCGCATACACGGCGGCGCCGATGCCCCGTCACACGGGCCACCGGCGCCACTTGGACCACTTCCGGCTCGTCAGCCGTTGGCGCTGTCGCCTCCCAGCGCGTTCTCGTCCACGGCCATGCTGTCGCTCGCGACGGTGTGGTCGAGGGCGCTGAGCGTGTCGTCCACGTTCAGGTCACCGAGGGCGTCGGCCCCGAGGCCATGGGAAGGGGTGATCGCCGCGACGACGAACCCGGTGGCGAGGGAGGCGATGGCGAGCATGCTGCGCTTCTTCATGCCCGGCTCAACTGCCGAACCGGCGTGAGGGTCACGGCGTTCGCGCACCGTGTCACATTCCCGGTGCCCGCGCCGTCCTCCTGACGACGCACCATCCACGGAGTCAGCCGCCCCTCAGACGCGCGCCTCAGCCGTGTCGTCCGCCCTGCGAGTCAGCGCCGCCGCCGCCGCGCCGACCAGGCCGGCGTCCGTGCCCATCTGCGCCGGGACGATCTCCAGACGCTGGACGAACGACAGCGTGGCATAGGTCTTCAGGGCCGCGCGCAAGGGCGCGAACAGGACGTCGCCGGCCTTCCCCACGCCACCGCCGATCACGGCGACGTCGATCTCCACGAGAGTCGCCGTGGCGGCGATGCCGGCCGCGAGCGCCTGGGCGGCACGCTCGAAGGAGGCAAGGGCGATCGGGTCGCCGGCCCGTGCCGCCTCGGCGACCGCGGCGGCCGAGATGTCGCCGTCGGGGCCCGGCTGCCAGCCGTTCGCCCGGGCGCGGCGAGCGATGTTGGGACCGCTGGCGACGCGCTCCACACAGCCACGGGAACCGCAGGCACAGGGTTCACCGTCGAGTTCGACGCTGATGTGCCCGATGTGGCCGGCGTTGCCGGTGGGTCCGGGGTGCAGCCGGCCGTTGAGGACCAGGCCACCGCCGACACCGGTCGAGACGACCATGCACAGCGCGTTGTCGTGGCCGCGCGCGGCGCCCTGCCAGTGCTCGGCCGCCGTGATCGCCACGCCGTCGCCGATCAGTTCGACGGGCAGGCCTCCGGTCACGGCCCGGACACGTGCGACCAGCGGATAGCCGCGCCAGCCGGGCACGTTGACCGGGCTCACCGTGCCCGCCGAGGCGTCCACCGGCCCCGCGCTGCCGATACCGACGGCGGTCACACCTACCCACGACGGCGAGCCGGTCAGCTCGGCGAGCACCTCCTCGACGGCCCGCATGACCGTCTCCCCGTCCTCCCGGGCGGGCGTCGGGCGCTGGGCGCGCAGCTGGATCCGGCCGTGGCCGTCCACCAGCGCTCCGGCGATCTTGGTGCCGCCGATGTCGAGCGCGGCCACGAGGTCGGTGTGCATCAGTGTCAGATCTCCCTGTCAACCATGGCAAAGGGGCAGACCGGTCTGATGGTGGGGGCGCAGGCCGGAGTTGGTGTGCACAGTGTCCCCTGCACCTGACAACGTTGTCCAGGCCCTATGCTCGACGCCATATCCTCATACACAACCTGGGACGACGCATCCCCCGGACGCAACATGGTCCGGAGTATCGCGGTGGATCACCGTGGACCGCCGACATCTCGTGGACGACAGGACAGGACAGCGCATCGTGGCCGACACCGCCCGCCGCCCGGAGAACCGCTACGGCAACCGACCGACCATGAAGGACGTGGCCGCCCGTGCCGGGGTCGGGCTGAAGACGGTCTCGCGTGTCGTCAACGCCGAACCGGGTGTCACCCCGGAGACCGAGCGCCGCGTACAGGAGGCCATCGACGCCCTGGGGTTCCGCCGCAACGACAGCGCGCGAGTGCTCCGCAAAGGCAGTACGGCGAGCATCGGCCTCGTCCTGGAGGACCTCGCCGACCCCTTCTACGGCCCCCTGAGCCGGGCCGTCGAGGAGCTCGCCCGAGCGCACGGCGCCCTGCTGATCAACGGGTCGAGCGCCGAGGACCCGGACCGGGAGCAGGAGTTGGTACTGGCTCTGTGCGCACGGCGCGTGGACGGGCTGGTGATCATTCCGGCCGGTGACGACCACCGTTATCTGGAGCCGGAGCTGAAGGCGGGCGTCGCCACGGTGTTCGTGGACCGGCCGGCCGGGAAGATCGACGCCGACGTCGTCCTGTCGGACAGTTTCGGTGGCGCCCGTGACGGCGTGGCCCACCTGATCGCGCACGGTCACCGCAGGATCGGCTTCATCGGCGACATGCCCCGCATCCACACCTCCGCCGAGCGGCTTCGCGGCTACCGCGCCGCGATGGAGGACGCGGGGATACCGGTCGAGGACGCGTGGATGTCGCTCGGCGTCACCGACCCGGAGCGGGTGCGCCGCGCGGCCGAGGAGATGCTCTCCGCGCCGTCCCCGGTGACGGCGGTCTTCGCGGGCAACAACCGGGTGACGGTCACCGTCGTCCGGGTTCTCACCGAGCAGCGCCGCCCCGTCGCTCTCGTGGGTTTCGACGACTTCGAACTCGCCGACCTGCTCCAGCCGGGCGTGACCGTGGTCGCCCAGGACGCGGCTCAGCTGGGCCGTACTGCCGCCGAACGCCTCTTCCGTCAGCTGGACGGCACGCTGCTCTCCCCGGAGCGCATCGAACTCCCGACCCGCCTCGTCACCCGGGGATCGGGGGAACTGCCCCCGGCGGACTGAGACCGGCCTACGCCGTCGCCCTTAAGGGGCTCAAGGGCTCAGCAGACCGGGAGTCCGGGCACCGGGGCGTCGTTGTCGCCGCCCTTGAGGTAGACGACGCTGACGTAGACACCGGCGTTGCCGCTGTCGTCGTCGGTCTTCGCCCACCCGACGTTCGTCCACTGGCCGTATGTCTCGCGCCGGCCCAGATTCTGCTGGCATTAGAAGTAGTTGGGACCCGAGTTGAGGACGCCGACCACGGTGCCGGACGCGGTGTACGACTTGGCGGTGCGCCGGACCGAGCAGTTGTTGCCCCGTTCCTGTGACCCACCCGTACGTGCCGTACAGACTACGGGGCCGGTGTGACAGCGGAACCTCGTGCCCATGGTTGTGAGACAGGGGTCCTACCTGGGCGACGCGGTGAGGTCGGCTCGTCTCGGGCGCGCGAAGCCGTCCAGGTCGGCCCGGGTCAGGCCGTCCGTCGCCCGGGTCACCTCCGTGCCGTCGAGGGCGCCGCAGTCCAGGCCGCGCAGCAGATAGCCGCTGAGGGCCTTGGCGGTGGCGGGCTCGTCCATGACATCGCCGCCGGCGCGGTTGGCGTAGCGGGAGAGTCGGGCGGCGGCCTGTTCGTAGCCCTCGCGGTAGAAGGCGAAGACGGCCGCGTACCGGGTCGGGATGTGCCGGGGATGCATGTCCCAGCCCTGGTAGTAGGCGCGGGCCAGGGCGCGGCGGGTGAGGCCGTAGTGCAGGCGCCAGGCCGCGTGGACCTGCTCGGTCGGGCCGACCGGCAGGACGTTGGTGGAGCCGTCCGAGACACGTACGCCGGTGCCCGCCGCCGCGACCTGCATGATCGCCTTGGCGTGGTCGGCGGCCGGGTGGTCGCTGGCCTGGTGCGCGGCGGAGACGCCGAGGCAGGCGCTGTAGTCGAAGGTGCCGTAGTGCAGGCCGGTGGCGCGACCCTCGGCGGCCTGGATCATCCGGGCGACCGTGGCCGTGCCGTCGGTGGCGAGGATGGACTGGCTGGTCTCGATCTGGATCTCGAAGCCGATCCGGCCGGGCGTGAGACCGCGCGCCTTCTCGAACTCCTCCAGGAGTCTGACCATGGCGCTGACCTGCTCGGCGTACGTCACCTTGGGCAGGGTGAGGACCAGCCCCTCGGGCAGACCGCCGGACTCCATCAGACCGGTCAGGAAGATGTCGAGGGTGCGGATGCCCCGGTCGCGCACCGGCGCCTCCATGCACTTCATCCGGATGCCCATGTACGGGGCGGCCGTGCCCTTCGCGTACGCCTCGGCGATCAGACGGGCCGCGCGGGCCGCCGTCTCGTCCTCCTCGGCATCCGGGCGGGGGCCGTAGCCGTCCTCGAAGTCGACGCGCAGGTCTTCGATCGGCTCGCGCTCCAGCTTGGCGCGGACACGGTCGTGGACGGATTCGGCGAGGTCGTCGGACAGACCGAGGACGGCGGCGAAGGAGGCGGCGTCCGGGGCGTGTTCGTCGAGGGCGGCGAGGGCCTGGTCGCCCCAGGAACGGATGGTGTCGGCGGCGAACGCGTCCCCGGGGACGTACACGGTGTGGACGGGCTGGCGGGTGCCGGGGTCTCCGGGATAGCGGCGCTCCAGCTCCGCGTCGACCGGGGCGAGGGAGGCGCTGATCCCCTCGCTGACGGCACCCGCGAGGCTCGTCGTCACGTTTTCCTGCCGACCCTGCACCATTTTGAACCCTCCGTCTTCCGCACTACGGAATCAGTAATCCGCATAACGAAGCTAGCCGTCGATCTTCATCCAGGTCAACACTGTCTCGATGCGGGATTACCGATCCTTTCCCCCTGGTCACTGCCGATCCGGCGCCTTCTTCCGTATTCAGTGGGCAAGGTCCATTCTGACTTCGAAGGGGAGGGGATCGCGTGCCGAGAGAGGTCGGAGTGACGCGTCGCCGTGGACTCAAGTCCGTGGCGGCCGCCGCCATCGCCATGCCACTGCTGACCACGGCGGGCTCATCGATACCCGCGGTCGCCGGCGAGCACGCGGGCGCCCTGAACGTCATGACGTTCAACGTGCGCTTCGCGACCGTGGTCGACAAGACACCGCGCTGGTCCGTGCGCCGCCCGGTGATGCGGGAGCTGTTGCGTCGCGAGCGCCCGCATGTCATCGGCACCCAGGAGGGGCTCTACCAGCAGGTGCGCATGATCGAGAAGGATCTCGGCGGGCACTACGACTGGATCGGCACCGGCCGGGGCGGTGGCAGCAAGGACGAGTTCATGGCGGTTTTCTACGACACCCGAAGACTCGAACCGCTGGAGTTCGACCACTTCTGGCTGTCCGACACCCCGTACACCATCGCTTCCAACACCTGGAACGCGGACTGGCTGCGCATGGTGACCTGGGTGAAATTCGCCGATCTCGCCGACGGGGGACGGGAGTTCTACGTCCTCAACACCCACCTGGACAACGTCAGCCAGTACGCCCGGGAGCGCTCCGCGGGGCTCATCGGCGAGACGATCGCCAAGTGGGACCCGTCGACGCCGGTGATCGTCACCGGTGATTTCAACTCGCCCGCCCACGAGAACAGGGTGTACGACCTGATGCTGGGGAACGGGCTCGTGGACACCTGGGACGCGGCGATCTCCCGCAGCCCGGAGTACGGGACGTTCAACGCCTACCGGGCACCCAAACCCGGCGGCCGGCGCATCGACTGGATCCTGACCTCACCCGGGGTGACCACCCACCGGGCGGCGATCAACACCTTCTCCATGGACGGGATGTACGCCAGCGACCATCTGCCGGTGCAGGCCTCACTGACCCTGGGATGAGCTGAGGCCCCCGTGACCGGTCGTGCTCAGGTTCTACCGGTCGCGGGGGCCTCGACGGCTCAGGAGGTTCAGCCCTTGCGGGTGTTGATCTCCTCGGTGAGCTGCGGGACGACGTCGAAGAGGTCGCCGACGACGCCGTAGTCGACGAGGTCGAAGATCGGGGCCTCGGCGTCCTTGTTGACCGCCACGATCGTCTTCGAGGTCTGCATACCGGCGCGGTGCTGGATGGCGCCGGAGATGCCGTTGGCGATGTAGAGCTGCGGCGAGACGGACTTGCCGGTCTGGCCCACCTGGTTGGTGTGCGGGTACCAGCCCGCGTCCACCGCGGCACGCGAGGCGCCGACCGCGGCACCGAGGGAGTCGGCGAGGGACTCGATGATGGCGAAGTTCTCCGAGCCGTTGACGCCACGGCCGCCGGAGACGACGATCGCGGCCTCGGTCAGCTCCGGGCGGCCGGTCGACTCGCGCGGGGTGCGCGCGGTGACCTTGGTGCCCGTGGCCTGCGCGGAGAAGGTGACGTCGAGGGCCTCGACGGCGCCGGCGGCCGGGGCGGCCTCCACGGGGGCCGAGTTCGGCTTGACCGTGATGACCGGGGTGCCCTTGGCGACCCGGGTCTTGGTGGTGAAGGACGCGGCGAACGCGGACTGCGTGGCCACCGGGCCCTCGTCGCCGGCCTCCAGGTCGACGGCGTCGGTGATGATGCCGGAGCCGATGCGCAGCGCCAGGCGGGCGGCGATCTCCTTGCCCTCGGCGGAGGAGGGGACCAGCACGGCGGCCGGGGACACGGCGTCGTAGGCGGCCTGGAGGGCGTCGACCTTCGGGACGACCAGGTAGTCGGCGTACTCGGCGGCCTCGTGGGTGAGGACCTTGACTGCGCCGTGCTCGGCGAGCGCTCCGGCGGTGGCGGCAGCGCCGGCGCCGAGCGCCACGGCGACCGGCGAACCGATGCGGCGGGCGAGCGTCAGCAGCTCCAGGGTGGGCTTGCGGACGGCGCCGTCCACGTGATCGACGTAGACGAGAACTTCAGCCATGGGACTTCTACTCTCCTGCTTGCGGAAGATGAGGGGCGGTCGGCGAGTCGGGGCTCAATGGACTCGAAAGTCGGAGCAGTGAGCCTCGAACGGGGCCTAGATGAACTTCTGGCCCGCGAGGAACTCGGCGAGCTGCTTGCCGCCCTCGCCCTCGTCCTTGACGATCGTGCCGGCCGTGCGCGCCGGGCGCTGGGTCGCGGAGTCGACCACGGAGTACGCGCCCTCCAGACCGACGTCCCCGGCCTCCAGGTCGAGGTCGGACAGGTCCCAGGACTGAACCGGCTTCTTCTTGGCGGCCATGATGCCCTTGAAGGACGGGTAACGCGCCTCGCCCGACTGGTCGGTGACCGACACGACGGCCGGGAGGGACGCCTCCAGCTGCTCGGACGCGGAGTCGCCGTCGCGGCGGCCCTTGACGACACCGTCCGCGACGGAGACCTCGGAGAGCAGCGTGACCTGCGGGACGCCCAGCCGCTCGGCCAGCAGCGCCGGTACGACACCCATGGTGCCGTCGGTGGAGGCCATGCCGGAGATGACCAGGTCGTAGCCGGCCTTCTCGATCGCCTTGGCGAGGACCAGGGAGGTGCCGATGGCGTCGGTGCCGTGCAGGTCGTCGTCCTCGACGTGGATCGCCTTGTCGGCGCCCATCGACAGGGCCTTGCGGAGCGCGTCCTTGGCGTCCTCGGGGCCGACGGTCAGGATCGTGATCTCCGCGTCGTCGGCCTCGTCGGCGATCTGCAGCGCCTGCTCGACCGCGTACTCGTCGAGCTCCGAGAGCAGACCGTCCACGTCGTCACGGTCGACGGTCAGGTCATCGGCGAAGTGCCGGTCGCCAGTGGCGTCGGGCACGTACTTCACAGTGACAACGATCCTCAAGCTCACGCCGGCTCTCCTACTGCATCGTCTGTTCCGGGCTGCCTTCCTGCAGGCAGCATAGGCGCCTCAAAGCGGCAGATCCCGATGGGGGCGACCCGCGCTCCGAACGAAATATTACTCGCCAGTACACCCACTCGACGCCCACTGAGCAAGCGCTTTGACGTGTGACCTTCGCAACGCAGCGTAACCGGAACCCGGTCGGGGCGCAGAGTCGCCAACATCACATCGTACCGATCGACCGGTCACCGTCGGTCAGTCACGGAGCCCGTTGAAACGGCCCTGGTGGTACAGCAGCGGCCGTCCAGGACCCGCGGGATCTCCCAGCACGACCTCGGCCAGCACGATCCGGTGGTCCCCGGCCGGCACCCGCGCGACCGGGCGGCACACCAGCCAGGCCAGGACGCCGTCGAGGACGGGCACCCCCTCGGGACCCTCGCGCCAGGCGGTGGGCGCGCCGAACCGGTCGGCGCCGCTGCGGGCGAAGGTCGCGGCCAGCTCGTGCTGGTGCTCGCCGAGTATGTGGACACCCACATGGTCTGCCCCGGATATCGCGGGCCAGCTGGAGGCGCCGGTGCTGATGCCGAACGAGACCAGCGGGGGCTCCGCGGAGACGGAGGCGAGGGAGGTGGCGGTGAAACCGACGGGACCGGCGTCCCCTCGGGCGGTGATCACGGCGACACCCGCCGCGTGCTGCCGGAAGACGGAGCGCAGCAGATCGGGAGAGGCGGGAACGACGGACTGAGCGGTACCGAGGGCGGGCGTGGCCGTCATGGACCTGTCCTTCTGCGGGAGTCGGCGAGCTGGGCGGTGGTTGCTCAACGGCCCGGACAGCGCGCGCTCGCGGTGCGCACGAGGTCCACGTGGACCCGCGCGTGGAGAAGGAGTTCCGGAGGCATAGGGTCAGGTTGACGATAGATGGCGGGCGCAGTCAAGTGGCTCCGGGCATCTGGGAGATGCGTCACCGAACACACCATCAGCGGCGGTAACGGATAGCCGGAAGACCTCAAACGGCCTCCCCCAGCGCGGCGATGACCGCTTCCTTGCGCGGCTGCCCGGTCGCCCGCCGCACGATCCGCCCGTCGGCGTCGAGCACCAGCACGGTGGGCGTCTTGAGAATGTCGAGCTTCCGTACGAGGTCCAGGTGCTCCTCGGCGTCGATCTCGACGTGGGTGACGCCGGGGACGAGGCCGGCCACCTCACCGAGGACGCGGCGGGTGGCCCGGCAGGGCGCGCAGAACGCGCTGGAGAACTGGACGAGCGTCGCCCGCTCGCCGAGGCTCTCGCCCAACTCGGCGGCGCCGAGCCGTTTTCCGTCGTCTCGCACGCGCACGCGTACTCTCCCGCTCCGCCGCCGATGCAGCACTCCGAACGCGCTCGACGCCGCGAGCACCGCCACGCACATCACGATTCCGGTCATCCCCGGCTGCAGCGTTCATCAGACTGCAAAGATTCCCGACTGCTCGAATCGTTTCTGCTGCGGAATGCTGTGCTCCATGGACATCGATGTGAGAGGGCCGCGGTTCGGAGCGGCCGTGACGGCCGTCGTGCTGGCGGTCGTACTGGTCACCGGGGGCGGGTGGCTGCTGGCCTGGCAGACGCTGGCGTTCGCGCTGGGCGCGGCCGGCGGGGTGGGGCGCTCCCCGTACGGTCTGCTGTTCCGCCGGGTGGTCCGTCCGCGGCTCGGCCCGCCGACGGAGTTCGAGGCTCCCGAGCCGCCGCGGTTCGCGCAGACGGTCGGGCTCGTCTTCGCGGGCGTGGGACTGGCCGGGTTCACGCTGGGTGTGGAGTGGCTCGGGCTCGTCGCGACCGGGGCGGCACTGGCGGCCGCGTTTTTGAACGCCGCGTTCGGGTACTGCCTGGGATGCGAGCTGTACCTGGTCGTACGACGGGTGACTCCGCGCGCGGAGTAAAGGAGACATGAAGGCGGACGTAAAGGCACAGCAAAAGCGCGAGGTGGATCACTGGACGACGTGACGAGTGTCTCGCCGATCACAGGCACGAGGACTGGCCACCCGTCCGTTCTTGGGGCACGATCTGCGCAACGCTGTAAAACCTACGGCTGCGTAACTTCCCGCCGGGGACCCCTTCCCAGGCAGAACACAGAGAAGGGTCATCCCCGTCCATGGCTGAGTTTGTCTACCGTCCCGCCATCGGTCTCGCCCGGACACTGTTCAAGACCTGGGACCTGAAGATCGACCTCAAGGGGTCGGAGAACATCCCGCGCTCGGGTGGGGCGGTGCTGGTGAGCAACCACATCGGCTACCTGGATTTCATCTTCGACGGTCTCGCGGCTCTTCCGCAGAAGCGTCTGGTGCGCTTCATGGCGAAGGAGTCGGTGTTCCGGCACAAGGTGTCCGGCCCGCTGATGCGGAACATGAAGCACATCCCGGTGGACCGCAAGAACGGCGAACTGGCGTACGCGCACGCGCTGGACTCGCTGCGCTCCGGCGAGATCGTCGGTGTCTTCCCCGAGGCCACGATCTCGCAGTCGTTCACCCTGAAGAGCTTCAAGTCCGGCGCCGCGCGGATGGCCCAGGAGGCGGGCGTCCCGCTGATCCCGATGGCCGTGTGGGGGACGCAGCGCCTGTGGACCAAGGGTCACCCGCGCAACTTCAAGCGCAGCCACATCCCGATCACGATCCGGGTCGGCGAAGCCATAGAGGCCTCCCGCGACAAGTACGCGGGCGCGATCACCCGCCAGCTGCGCGAGCGCGTCAACGAGCTTCTGGAAGCCGCCCAGCGCGCCTACCCGGTCCGCCCCAAGGGCCCGGACGACACGTGGTGGATGCCGGCTCACCTCGGCGGTACGGCCCCGACCCCGGAGCAGGTCCGCGAGGCCGAGGCACGCTGATCCCCCCGGGGGCTGTTGGGCTAGGTTGTTCGTTCGCTGCGGGCCCGTGGGGGCTGGTCGCGCAGTTCCTCGCGCCCCTACAGGGCCGCCCTGATCGTGATCCTCGACCCGGGGCTGAACTTCTCCAGTAGTTCCGCCAGTTCGGCGGCGGCGGTCTGTGACTCCTGGGGCGTCATCGGGGGGAGGCACTCCAGGAGGAAGATCGCGGACGTGGTGCGCTCGGTGAGTCGGGTGCGTGGGCCCTGGCGCCAGTTCCAGCGGCGGCACGTCACGCCCTCCTCGTCGCACCAGACCACCTCACCCGCGTCGGGGTGCTCGATGACCTCCTCGCCGCCCGCCACGGTCACGAAGTCCTCGGCGCCGGTGGCGCGTACGAGGCGCATCCCGCCCCGGATGTGGTCGAGGTCCTCGCCGCCGACCGGGACCAGGTGGGCCACGCTGATGGCGTTGTAGAGGTCGACCAGGACGTTGATCCGGGGCAGGCCGGCATCCGTCAGGGCCCTCTTGGCGAGCGCCTCGGCCGAGTTGCGGGTGCGCGACGGCTTCGATCCGAACGCCGTGTACGTGTCCCGCCAGGCGACCATGTGCGGGTCCTCGTGCGGGGCCCGGCCGTCCAGACGTACGGCGAGTCGGCGGGCCGCGTCGTCCAGGAGCGCCGAACTGGCGTCGGTGCTGGGCCCGTTGACGAGTCCGTGGGCCTCGATCGCGACGGGGGTGAAGCCGGGCGCGAGCGTACGCACCTCGTCGGACACGGTCAGTGTGAGTGTCATCGCCTGCCTCAGAGTGCGGTGGGGAGCGTCTTCCAGAGATACGGCCTGTCGGGTGCCGCCTTCAGGACGCCCAGCACAGCCGGATGGGGTTCAGCGTACAGTACTGGATAGTCCACCTCATTGGACTCCGGATCGGGGATCCACGCCAGCCGCTCACCGTCGAGGGAGAACCGCGCGTCCACGCCCGTCTTGTTGCCTCGCGGGTCCTGGCGGTGCCAGGCGCCGTTGAACCGCACGGCGACCAGCCCGTGCACGGCGTGACCGTTCCCGTCGTCGTGCGTGAGCCGTTGGTAGCACAGCGCCGTGGGAATGTCCTCGGCACGCAGCAGCGCGGCCAGCGCGTGGGCCTTGGCGAAGCAGATGCCGGTGCGCTGCTCCAGGACGGCCGAGGCCCGCCAGGTGACCCGCAGGTCGCCGCTGTCGGCGGAGTGCGGGATGGTGTCGCGCACGAACTCGTAGGCCGCTCGCGCATAGGCATACGAGTCCACGGCATCCTTGGCGAGCCGCGCGGCGGTCTCCCGCACCAGCGGGTGATGGTGGTCGATGACCTCGTCAGCAGCAAGATACGCGGACAGGTCAGAGGTGTTCTGGATCAGCTCCATGGCCCCAGAGCATAGGAAAGCGATCACCGAACAGTCAATGACTTTTCAGGTGACCGCATACCTATGCATTCGACGGGAGAGCGTCTAGCGCGCCATCTCCTCCTTCAGCGCCGCCACGAACGCGTCCACGTCGTCCTCGGTCGTGTCAAAGGCGCACATCCAGCGGACGTCGCCCGCCGGCTCGTCCCAGAAGTAGAAGCGGAAGCGCTTCTGCAGGCGTTCACTCACGTCGTGCGGGAGCCGGGCGAAGACCGCGTTCGCCTGGACCGGGTAGAGGATCTCCACCCCGTGCACGGCCCGCACGCCTTCCGCCAGCCGCTGCGCCATCGCGTTGGAGTGACGGGCGTTGCGCAGCCACAGGTCCTTTGCGAGCAGCGCCTCCAACTGCACCGAGACGAAGCGCATCTTGGAGGCGAGCTGCATGGACAGCTTGCGCAGGTGCTTCATATGGCTGACGGCGTCCTGGTCGATGACGACGACCGCCTCACCGAACAGCGCGCCGTTCTTCGTCCCGCCGAGGGAGAGGATGTCGACGCCGGCCGCGTTGGTGAACGTCCGCATCGGGACGTCGAGCGAGGCCGCCGCGTTGGCTATGCGGGAGCCGTCCAGGTGGACCTTCATGCCGTGCGCGTGGGCGTGGTCGCAGATCGCGCGGATCTCGTCCGGGGTGTAGAGGGTGCCCAGTTCCGTGCTCTGCGTGATCGAGACGACCTGCGGCATCGCACGGTGTTCGTCGTCCCAGCCGTACGCCTGCCGGTCGATCAGGTCGGGGGTCAGCTTGCCGTCCGGTGTGGGCACCGTGAGCAGCTTGAGGCCGCCCATGCGTTCGGGGGCGCCGCCCTCGTCGACGTTGATGTGCGCGCTCTCGGCGCAGATCACGGCGCCCCAGCGGTCGGTGACCGCCTGGAGGGCTACGACGTTGGCTCCGGTGCCGTTGAAGACGGGGAACGCCTCCGCCGTGGCGCCGAAGTGGCTGCGGACGATCCGCTGGAGGTTCTCCGTGTAGTCGTCCTCGCCGTACGCGACCTGGTGCCCGCCGTTGGCCAGGGCCAGAGCGGCGAGCACCTCGGGGTGGGCCCCCGCGTAGTTGTCGCTGGCGAAGCCTCGGGTCTCCGGGTCGTGATGGCGGCGCGCGTCGGTCTTCGGAGGGTTCACGGCTTCTCGGTCAGCCACAGACGTTTCCCGTTCACTTCGGCGGCGGGCCGCTCCCAGACGCCGACGACGGCCTCGGCCAGCTCCTTGACGTCCGTGAAGCCCGCGAACTTCGCGTTGGGTCGCTCGGCGCGCATCGCGTCGTGCACCAACGCCTTCACGACCAGGATCGCAGCCGCCGACGACGGCCCGTCCCCGCCCTCCGACACCCCGGCCTTGCGGAAGAAGTCGGCCATGGCCAGCGTCCACGCCTCGGCGGCGGCCTTGGCGGCGGCGTACGCGGCGTTGCCCGCGGTGGGCTTGCTCGCGCCGGCGGCACTGGTCAGGACGTACCGGCCGCGGTCGCTGCGCTGGAGGGCCTCGTGGAAGGCGAGGGAGGTGTGCTGGACGGTGCGGATGAGCAGCAGTTCCAGCAGGTCCCAGTCGTCGAGGACCGTCTTGGTGAAGGTCTCGCTGCCGCGCCAGCCGCCGACGAGGTGGACCAGGCCGTCGACGCGCCCGAAGTCCTTCTCGATACGCGTGGCCCACTCCCGGGTCGACTGCAGGTCGAGCAGGTCGACGGTGTCGCCGACGACGGTGGCGCCGCCGTGGGCGTAGCTCGCCGCGTCCACGGCCTCCGCGAGCCGCTCCGGGTCGTTGTCCGAACCCACGACCGTCGCGCCCGCCTCGGCGAGCCTGAGCAGTGTCGCCCGGCCGGCCGGGCCGCCGGCGCCGGCGACCGCGATCACCGCACCGCTGAGAGCCCCGTTCCCCATCCTCATCGCCTCCTGAGCAGTGTTTTCGGTGGCACGGTCGCTCACGCGGCGATCCGCTCGGCGCTCTCCGCGGTGATCCCCTTGGTGGAGGCGATCACGTTCTTCAGCTTCTTGGAGAGGGCCTCATAGAACATGCTCAGCGGAAACTCGTCCGGAAGCACGTCGTCCACGAGCTTGCGCGGCGGCTGGCTCAGGTCGAGCGCGTCGGGACCCTTGGCCCAGCGGGAGCCCGGGTGCGGGGCGAGATGGGTGGAGACCAGCTCGTACGCCTTGAACCAGTGGACGAGTTTGGGCCGGTCGATACCCTCGCGGTACAGGGTCTCGATCTCGGCGCAGAGCTGGTTGGTGACCTGCGGGGCGCGCTGCCAGTCGATGTGCAGCTTGTTGTCGGTCCAGCGGATCACGTCGTGGCGGTGCAGGTACGCGAAGAGGAGCTGGCCGCCGAGTCCGTCGTAGTTGCGGACGCGCTCGCCGGTGACCGGAAAGCGGAACATGCGGTCGAAGAGCACCGCGAACTGCACGTCACGGGCCTGCGGGACACCTTCCGCCTCCAGCTTCACGGCCTCCTTGAAGGCGGTGAGGTCGCAGCGCAGCTCCTCCAGGCCGTACATCCAGAACGGCTGGCGCTGCTTGATCATGAAGGGGTCGAAGGGCAGGTCGCCGTGGCTGTGGGTGCGGTCGTGGACCATGTCCCACAGGACGAACGCCTCCTCGCAGCGCTTCTGGTCGTGGACCATCGCGGCGACGTCCTCGGGCAGCTCCAGGCCGAGGATGTCGACGGCGGCGTCGGTGACCCGGCGGAAGCGGGCGGCCTCCCGGTCGCAGAAGATGCCGCCCCAGGTGAATCGTTCCGGCGCCTCGCGCACGGCGATGGTCTCGGGGAAGAGAACGGCGGAGTTGGTGTCGTACCCGGCGGTGAAGTCCTCGAAGGTGATGCCGCAGAACAGCGGGTTGTCGTAGCGGGTGCGCTCCAGTTCGGCCAGCCAGTCGGGCCAGACCATGCGCAGGACGACCGCTTCGAGGTTGCGGTCGGGGTTGCCGTTCTGCGTGTACATCGGGAAGAGAACCAGGTGCTGGAGGCCGTCCGCGCGGCTCGCGGCGGGCTGGAAGGCCAGCAGCGAGTCGAGGAAGTCGGGCACCCGGAATCCGCTGTCGGACCAGCGGCGCAGGTCCTTGGCGAGGGCCTGGTGGTAGTCCGCGTCGTGCGGGAGCAGCGGGGAGAGTTCCGCGACGGCGTCCACGATCCGGCGTACGGCGAGATCGGCGTCCGCGGGGTCCGGGGCGTCCTCCCGGTCGAAGTCGATCGACCCGTCCTTGGCCTGCCATGGCCGGATCTGCTCGACGGCATCCTTGAGCACGGGCCAGGCCGGGTGCTCCACCACCCTGCCGAGCGGAGAAACCCGCTGGTCCGAAACTTCCTGCACAAGAATTTCCGTCATGCCCCATCCTCCACGGGAGAACCTCTCGTCATGACACCGTATGTGTTCGAGGTTCCCGACCACAAGGCGAGACAGAAGAGATTGTCCTGCGGACCCCCATGGTCACCGCATTTTTTCCTGCCTGTAACCGGGACAACGATGACTTCCCTACCCGACGTCGGCCGGTTCACACCCCCTCCGGATCAGTCACTTCCGGCCAGCGGTTCCGGCGCGTCCGTACGGGTTCAATGCGGGGCCGGGCGGTTAGGCTGCGGCAGCCGAGCCGCCGTCGACGGAAGCGAGCTGACCTTGAACTTCCTGACCATCGGGCACCGCGGAATCATGGGCGTCGAGCCCGAGAACACCATCCGTTCGTTCGTCGCCGCCGAGCAGGCCGGCCTCGACATGATCGAACTCGATCTGCGCCTCAGCAAGGACGGCGCCCTCGTCGTCATGCACGACGCCGACGTCGACCGCACGACGGACGGCACGGGGCCCGTCGCCGAGATGACCCTCACCGAACTGCGCGCCCTCGACGCGGGCCGCGACGAGCGCGTCCCGGTTTTCGAGGAGGTGCTCGACGCCGTCGGCGCACCGCTCCAGGCCGAGATCAAGGACACCGCGGCGGCGCGGGCACTGGCCGAGGTGATGGAGCGCCGGGACCTGACCGCCCGGGTCGAGGTGTCCTCGTTCCACGAGGACACGATCGCCGAGATCGCCCGGCTGGTGCCCGGGGTGCGCACGGCGCTCATCGCCGGCCGCTACGGCACCGACGTCGTGGACCGGGCCACCCGCTCCGGCGCGTCGACCGTGTGCCTCGACATCCGCCGCCTCACCCTGGAGATCGTCGAGCGGGCGAGGAAGGCGGACCTGCGGATCATCGGCTGGGTGGTGAACACCCAGGACGAGCTGCGCCTCGTACGGGCCCTGCAGTTGGACGGCGCGACCACCGACTATCCGCAGATCAAGCGCACGGGCCGCTTCACCGCGTAGCGGGCACGCCGGAGTTCACCCCAGTTCCTTGACCAGCAGCTCGAACTGCAGATCGGCGCGCTGCGGAATCCCGAACCGCTCGTCGCCGTACGGGAAGGGGCTCATCTCTCCCGTACGGCGGTAGCCGCGCCGCTCGTACCAGGCGATCAGGTCGTTCCGTACGGAGATCACGGTCATGCGCATCTCCCGCGCACCCCAGGTCTCGCGCGCCACGCGCTCCGCCTCGGCGATGATCACCTTGCCGAGGCCCGCGCCCTGGAGGGCCGGGCTGACCGCGAACATGCCGAAGTAGACGTGGTCCCCCCGGTGTTCGAGCTGGCAGCAGGCGACCACCCGGCCGTCCTGTTCGACGGTCAGCAGCCTGCTGTCGGCCGACTTGATGACGCCCCGCACACCCTCCGGATCGGTCCGCTGCCCTTCCAGGATGCCCGCCTCCGTGGTCCAGCCCGCCCGGCTGGCGTCTCCCCGGTACGCCGACTCGATCAGCTCGACCAGAGCGTCGACGTCGGACTCGGAGGCGTCACGGAAGGTGGGTCCGGTGGCGGCGGTGTCCATGGCGGCGGTACTCCGGGTTCTCGGGTCGGGTCGGTTCGCTCCCGCGTGGCGAGGGCACCGTTGAGCCTAACGCCCATGGCGGGCGCTCCCACTAGTAGGGCTTGGTCAGGTTCATTTGCTGGTGGCGTGTCCGTTTGAGTAGGTGTGTCGTTGTCCGGGTGTGCTGGGTGGGGAGTTGGCCGCGGTCCGGTGTGATTTGGAGGACTTCGCGGCGGAGATGTTCGAGCCGTTCGCGCGGGCGGATCAGCGCCGGTGGGGCGAGGTCTATCTGCGGGGACTGCTGCTGGACGGACGGCGCAAGTCGGTTGAGCCGATGGCTGCCCGGCTGGGCGAGGACGGCAACCGGCAGGCTCTGGCCCACTTCATCACCTCCAGCCCATGGGACGCGGCGCATGTGCGAGCCCGCCTCGCGTGGCGGATGCAGCAGGTGATCAAGCCGACCGCACTGATCGTCGATGACACCGGCTTCCTCAAGGACGGGGATGCCTCGGCGTGCGTCGCGCGGCAGTACACCGGCACTGCGGGCAAGGTCACCAACTGCCAGGCCGGCGTATCAGTGCACCTGGCCTCCGACGCGGCGTCGGCGGCCGTGGACTGGCGCCTGTTCCTGCCCGAAAGCTGGGATCCCGCCTCACCGAAGGCCGATGGGGCCAAGGTGGCCCGCCGCACCATGTGCGGCATCCCCGAAGAGGTTGGCCATGTCGAGAAGTGGCAGCTGGCCCTGGACATGATCGACGAGACACGGTCGTGGGGCATCGATGTTCCGCTCGTCGTGGCCGACGGCGGCTACGGCGATGCGGCCGCCTTCCGGCTGGGCCTGGAAGAACGCCGGCTCAGCTACGCGGTCGGCATCTCCACCACGACCACCGCCCAGCCGGGAGAAGCACAGCCGCACACCCCGCCATACGCAGGCCGCGGCCCGAGGCCCCAGCCCGTCTATCCCGAGTCGGCCAAGACGGTGAAGAAGCTGGTCATTGCGGCCGGCAAGCAGGCGGCCCGGCCGGTGCAGTGGCGGGAAGGCTCCCGCCCGGGCAGCGGCCGCAGCGGCCTGAAGCGCATGTACTCACGGTTCGTGGCCCTGCGGATCCGTCCCGCCGGACGCGAGATCCGCAAGGCCGTCGACGGCCCGGAGCTGCCGGTGCGCTGGCTGCTGGCCGAATGGCCCGCGACCGAGCCCGAACCCGTCCAGTTCTGGCTGTCCAACCTGCCCGCCGACACCCCGCTGGCCACCCTTGTGCGCACCGCGAAACTGCGCTGGCGCATCGAGCACGACTACCGCGAGATGAAGCAGGCCCTGGGCCTGGCCCACTTCGAGGGCCGCACCTGGCCAGGCTGGCACCACCACGTCACCCTGGTCTCCGTCGCGCATGCCTTCTGCACCCTCCAACGACTGACGCGATCCCCAAAAGAGACGGCGTCGGCCTGAGCCTCTACCGGGTCACACGCGAACTGCAGTTGCTCCTCGCGCTCTGGACCGGCGCCTGCCCCACCTGTCACCGCGACATACCCAGGGCGATACCAACCTGACCAAGCCCTACTAGTATCCTGCGCCAGAGATCCGTCGGCAGAGGCGGGCGAGGGAGTCGAGGATTTCTTCGGCGGTCTTGGTCCAGATGAACGGCTTTGGGTCTTCGTTCCAGTCCTTGACCCAGGCGCGGATGTCGGCTTCGAGGGCCTGGATGTTCTTGTGTGCGCCGCGGCGGATCATCTGGTGGGCGAGGTAGCCGAACCACCGCTCGACCTGGTTGATCCAGGAGGATCCCGTCGGGGTGAAGTGCAGCTCGAACCGCGGGTGTTTAGCCAGCCATGCCTTGATTGCCGGAGTCTTGTGGGTGCCGTAGTTGTCCACGATCAAGTGGATCTGCAAGTGTGCGGGCACCTCCTTGTCGATGCGGATCAGGAACTTCTTGAACTCCACGGCCCGGTGCCGACGGTGCAGGGACGTGATGACTTCACCGGTGGCGACATTGAAGGCGGCGAACAAGGTGGTGAGGCCGTTGCGGACGTAGTCGTGGGTGCGCCGCTCGGGCATGCCCGGCATTATCGGCAGAACGGGCTGGGAGCGGTCCAGGGCCTGGATCTGCGACTTCTCGTCCACCGAGAGCACCACCGCGCCCTCGGGCGGGTTGAAATAGAGGCCGACGACGTCGTAGACCTTCTCGATGAACAACGGGTCCGTCGACAGCTTGAAGGTGTCGGCCAGGTGCGGCTTGAGCTGGAACTGCCGCCAGATCCGGCCGACCGTGGACTTCGACAGACCACTGTGTTGCGCCATCGATTTCCTGGACCAGTGGGTGGCGTTCTTCGGCAGTTGTTCCAGCGTGGTGACCACGACCTCTTCCACCTGATCGACGCTGATGGTGGGCGGCCGGCCCGGCCTCGGCTCATCGCCCAGACCGTCCAGCCGCTCGGCAAGGAAGCGTCGCCGCCATTTGCGGACCGTGTCCGCGGTCACCCGCAGATCCCGGGCGACCGCGACAATCGGCGGCACTTCCGGCCCCGCGCACGCCAGCACAATCCGCGCCCGCAGGGCCAGCGCCTGGGCAGATGTCGCCCGACGCATCCACCGCTCCAACACCGCCCGCTCGTCATCAGACAGCAGCAACGGTTCAAGCTTTGGGCCACGACGAGGAACTGACGCACCAGTAGCAGAAGTCATGCAACTTCTAACGATCAACTACTGGCGCAGGACACTAGGACCTGTCCGGCCGATCAAGTCGCAGGAAGGCAGCAGCTCCTGTCTGATCCCGGTGAGCGGGGTGATGGGGGTCCCCCCGCGCGAGGTGTTCGAGCGTGGGGGAGCGTGCAGCTGCAAGGCGGAGGAGGGCGTCGACGCGATGGGGGTCCCCCCGCGCGAGCGAAGTCGAGCGTGGGGGAGTCGGCAACCGACGACAACGCGGCAGATGTGCGCACCACACCCCGCGTCTGCGACATGATCGGCCGGACAGGTCCTAGTACTCCAGCAGTACTTCGTGGCTTGACCTGGGGAAACGTCGAGCGGTGGGAGTGTAGCGGGCAGTTGGCCGTCACGGGCGGCTTCTGCCCGCCCACCCCTCGAAGGAGTGCCCGCGACGGCGGCAGCACATCTGTGCGGGGAAGCCCCCGAGTGTGACCATCGAACAGGCAGAGACCTGGGACCGCGACCTGGACGACCTCTTCACCACCATCGGACACCGCTTCGGCCGCGTCGAACCCCGCCGCCGTATGCGGGACTACGTGCGCGCACTGCTCGCACCGGTAGCCCGCAAGAACAGCTGGCAACTGGCCGAGCACGCCGGCCACGCAACCCCGGACGGTCTGCAGCACCTGCTCTCCCGAGCCCGCTGGAACTGCGACGACATCCGCGACGACCTGCAGACCTTCGTCGCCGAACACCTCGGCCGCCCCGACGGGGTACTGATCATCGATGACACCGGGTTCCTGAAGAAGGGCACCACCTCCGCCGGAGTCCAAAGGCAGTACTCCGGCACCGCCGGCCGCACCGAGAACTGCCAGATCGGCGTCTTCGCCGCCTATGCCAGTTCCGCCGGCCGCGTCCTGGTGGACCGGGAGCTGTACTTGCCGAAGTCCTGGACCGACGACCGTGACCGATGCCGCGCGGCCAAGGTCCCCGATCAGCGGGAGTTCGCGACCAAGAACACCCTCGCGGCGACGATCGTCCGCAGAGCTGTGGCCTCGCCACTGCCGGTCGCCTGGGTCACGGCGGACGCTGCTTACGGACAGGACAACCGCTTCCGCCGGATGCTGGAGACATCCGGCGTCGGCTATGTCCTGGCCGTCCCCAAGTCCCAGTTCTCCCTGGCCGGCCCGCGCATCGACAGGGTCTTCGAGCAGGCCCCCGACCAGGCATGGGAACGCCGTTCCTGCGGCGCGGGAGCGAAGGGGCAGCGCGAGTACGACTGGGCGGCCCTCCAGTTGCGCCCCGTGGCCGAGTACGACCACCAGGACGGCGTGTTGATCCGTCGGCGGTGGGCGCTGGCACGGCGCAGCCTGAGCCGGCCGGACGAGATCGCCTACTACCTCGCATACGCACCGCTGGATGTCGCAGTGGACGAACTGGTGCGGGTCGCCGGCGCCCGGTGGGCGATCGAGGAGTGTTTCCAGGCGGCGAAGAACGAGTGCGGCCTGGACGAGTACGAAGTCCGCCGCTACGTCGGCTGGTACCGGCACATCACCCTGGCCATGCTCGCCCACGCCTTCCTCGCGGCGATGAGCGCACGAGCAGCCGAAAAAGGGGATCCACCGATGAGGATGCCGTGGTCATCGAGCTCACCGTGGCGGAAGTGCGGCGACTCCTGGCAGCTCACGCACCCCGAGACCTTCGCACCCACACCCACGCGTTGAGCTGGTCGCACTGGCGCCGACGACGCCAAGCGGTGGCCCGCCGCTGCCACTACCGCCGTCGCGGGCACTCCTTCGAGGGGTGGGCGGGCAGAAGCCGCCCGTGACGGCCAACTGCCCGCTACACTCCCACCGCTCGACGTTTCCCCAGGTCAAGCCACGAAGTACTGCTGGAGTACTAGGCTCCGGTCGTATGGTGCATGTACTGAGCAGCCGGGTCCTTCTCCGCCCCCTCGACCCGGAACGGTCCCGGGTTTTCTACGGCGAGCGGCTGGGGCTCGCCGTCCAACGCGAGTTCGGGACCGGACCGGAACGGGGCACCGTCTACTTCCTCGGCGGGGGGTTCCTGGAGCTTTCGGGGCGGGCCGACGAACCCCCGTCGCCGTCCGTACGGCTGTGGTTGCAGGTGGCGGACGTGACGGCCGCGCACGACGAACTAACATCCCGGGGCGTCGAGATTCTCAGGCCGCCGGTGCAGGAGCCGTGGGGACTCGTCGAGATGTGGATCGCGGACCCGGACGGCACGCGGATCGTGCTGGTGGAGGTGCCTGCCGACCATCCGCTGCGGTACCGGCCCGGTATCTGAGACCTTCGACAGGCCCTCGCCGCCCATGAGTTCGACCGGTGGGGCCTCCTGCCGGGCGGGAGTCGGTGTCCAGCCGCTGTGACCTGTGGTGCTCCGGCCCGCGCTCCCCACGTACACCCTTGCGCTCGTCTGCGCACCGCCCGGAGCGGGCATGCCTTCAGCGAGGGTCTCGGGGGTCCAGGGGGAGGGTGCGTGTGCACGGTCCGGCTTCGCCCGGGTGGCTGCTGGTCGCGTTGTGCGCGGCGACCGGCGCGTACTGCCTGCTGCGGATGCGCAGCGGGGTCGAGGAGCAGCGCCGGGCCGCGGGCGGTGAGGCGCTGATGGGCTTCGGCATGGCCGCGATGGCCGTGCCCGCCGCCGTGCTCGCGCCGCCGCGCTGGGCCTGGCTGGTGTACTCGGCCGTGTTCGGTACGGCCGCGCTGCGCGCCCTGTGGGCGGCCCGTACCGGGCGCCACCATCTGCACCATCTGATGGGCGCGTTCGCCATGGCCTACATGGCTGCCGTGATGGCCGCCGCCCCGGGCCACCACCACGGGTCCGGCGGCTCCGGGGTCCCCCTGCTGACGGCGTCCCTGCTCGTCTACTTCACCGGCTACGTACTGCTGTCCGGCGCCCGGCTGGTGTCCGTACCGGCCCTGGCCGTCGGCGGTGGGGTCAGGACGGGCTCGCCCGGCTGGGGCGACCGGCCCGAACTGGCGCGTGCCTGCAGGCTCTCCATGGGCATGGCGACGGTCGCCATGCTGATCACGCTCTGACTGTACGAAACCGTGGTCTGCGTCACTTTGCCGCCACGGACCGTAGGTCTGAGCGCCGCCCCGCTCATAGGCTGCGTCCATGATGGTCCCCGCGGCACTGTTGCTGCTCGGCGCGCTGACCGCCCTCGTCGCCCCGCGGCTGCTCGCCCGTGCCGAGTGGCCGGACCGCGAACCGGTGGTCGCCCTGTGGGTGTGGCAGTGCGTGGTGGCGGCCGTGCTGATGTGCTGCGCGCTGTCGATGACGCTCAGCGCGGCGGCGGCCTGGCAGGCCGTGCGCGGCCATGTGTTCGCCCCGGCACCGCACGAGGTGGTGGAGGCCTACGTCCTGGGCGCCTCCCGTCCATGGGCCGCGGCAACGGCCGTGGCGCTCGCCTGCGGCGGGCTGTGGACCGCGGCGATGCTCGTCCGTGAGGTCGTACGGGCGCGCAGTCGGCGCAGGCTGCGACGTACCGAACTCCTCGTCCGCGCACCGTTGTTGCCCGGTGAGGAGCCCGGGCCCGACCGGCTGGTGGTCCTGGAGGGCGAGCGTGCCGACGCCTGGTGGCTGACCGGCACCGCGCCCGGGCTCGTCGTCACCACGGCCGCGCTGCGGCGCCTGAAAGGGCGTCAGCTGGACGCGGTGCTCGCCCACGAGCAGGGGCACGCGCGGGCCCGCCACGACTGGCTGTTGCACTGCTCGGGCGCGCTGGCCAACGGGTTTCCGCAGGTGCCGGTCTTCGCCTCCTTCCGGGCCGAGATGCACCGGCTGGTGGAACTCGCCGCCGACGACATGGCCTCCCGGCGCTTCGGCCGGCTGACGACCGCCCTCGCCCTGGTCGAACTCAACGAGGACCGGGGCGTGTTCGGCCCGTCCCCGACCCCGCAGGCCCATGTCCCGCTGCGCGTCCACCGGTTGCTGACCGCACCGGACCGGCTGACGGCGGGCCGCCGGCTCCGACTGACGGCGGCTGCGGCCCTCGTGCCGGTGATCCCGGTCCTGGTGGCGTTCGCACCGGGGTTGCGGGCGCTCGGGTAGCGCGCCGTCGCCCACCTCGATTGGCCTCCCGACCGGCGTGTCGGCGAGGATCGCCTCATGCGCACCCCCCACCTCACCCCCCGGCTCCAGCGACCGATGAATCGCCGGGCCGTCCGCGTCTCCGTCGCCCTGGCCCTCGCCTCCGTGCTGCTGCTGACCCTGGTCGCGGTGGACTGGCACCCGCTGATCACCCTCGACGGGGACATCGCGCGGGCCACCCATCGCTGGGCGGTCGACGAACCAGGGCTCACGCACGCGTTCCGGATCCTGACGGACTGGGTGTGGGACCCGCTGACGATGCGTCTGCTGTGCGCGGCCGTCGCGGTGTTTCTGGTGTGGCGGCACTCGGCGTGGGGGCTCGCGCTGTGGCTGGCGGTCGCCTGCGCGCTGGGCACGGTGCTCCAGCAGGTGCTGAAGGCGGCGGTCGGCCGCGCCCGTCCCGTGTGGCCGGACCCCGTCGACTCCGCGCACTACGCGGCCTTCCCCTCCGGGCACGCCATGACCGCCACGGTGGTGTCCGGCCTCCTGCTGTGGCTGCTGCGCCGATACGGCGCCGGACGCGTCGTGTGGCGTACGGCGGTCACCGGGTCGGTGGTCTCGGTCCTCGGTGTCGGCCTGACCCGGATCTGGCTCGGCGTCCACTGGCCCTCCGACGTGCTCGGCGGATGGCTCCTCGGGGCGCTCGTGGTGGCGCTGGCCGTGCTGTCGTACGAGCGGTTCGACCGGGCCCCCGAGCGGCCCTGACCCCACGGTTCACGCCTCCACTCTCTGCCTGCCCGAGTTCCCGTGCGACACCGAGTTCAGCGACGGCTCCTGGTTCCCCGACCCGAGTACTGGTCAACCTGACCCCCGGGAACGTGAGGTGCTGACCCTGGTGGGCACCGGGCTGTCCAACGGCGACATCACCGAACTCCTCTTCGTCACCCAGGTCACCGTCAAGACCCACGTCGACCGGGCCCATGGCTGAAACTCGGCGCCCGCGACCGTGCTCCCACTTCGAGTCCGGGTCGTCAGCCGTCGCGCAGCGCCCTGTTGATCTCACCCAGGGAGCTGGTCAGCCGTCCGTAGTCGGCCTGGGCGAGGGGGGTGACGAAGTACCTCTCGACGACCTGACCGTGCACCTCCGCGGCCCGGACAAACACCCCGCCGCCGTGCTCGGTCACCTCGACCAGGACGCTCCGGCGGTCCTCCGGTGACGGCGTGCGACGTACCAGGGCGGCCTCTTCCATCCGGTCGATCAGCCGGGTGACGCCGCTGCTCGTGAGCGTGAGGTCGTCGGCGAGCGCATGCTGCGCGACCTCCTCACCCGGCTCCCGGCAGAGCCTGATGAGGACCTCGAACATCGTGTGGCTGATGCCGCACTCCCGTCTCAGGACGCTGTCGAGCCGCTGTTCCAGGCGGGTCGCGGCCTTGATGAGCAGCCCGAAGTCCTGAACGAGCCGACTGTTGGCGGCCCGGACGGTCTCGGCACCCCGTTGGGTCTCGGCGTCCACCTGTGCGCTCCTCTCGTGCCGGGAAGGCTCCTGCAGGGGGCCCCTTCCTGCGACTTTACTTCCCGATCACCTACCAACGTCTCAATTACTGAGCAATCAATTGCTGATCAGTCAACGAAATCCTATGGTGGGTGCAGCACGGGGGAATCCGAAGAAGGGGACATCTGTGGACCTGCAGCACTGGCTCGGCCAGGCCGACGACGCGATTCAGAAGTGGGCCGGCACCTTCGGCCCCTATCAGCCCCACCCCTCCCTGCACGTCGACGAGGACAGGTTCGCCGGCGTCTTCGAGGAGTTCACCGGGAGACTGCGGGACAACTATCCGTTCTTCCACCCGCGCTACGCGGGCCAGATGCTCAAGCCTCCGCATCCGGCTGCCGTGGTCGGCTACCTCACCGCCATGCTGATCAACCCGAACAACCACGCCCTCGACGGCGGACCCGCCACCGCGGCGATGGAACGTGAGACCGTCGCGCAACTCGCCGCGATGTTCGGCTACGACACCCACCTCGGCCACCTCACCACCAGCGGCACCATCGCCAACCTCGAAGCCCTGTTCGTCGCCCGGGAGAGCCACCCCGGCCGGGGTGTCGCCTACAGCGCCGAAGCGCACTACACCCACGGCCGCATGTGCCATGTCCTGGGCATGAAGGGACACCCGGTTCCCACCGACGGACAGGGCCGGATGGACGTGGACGCACTGGAGGACGTCCTTCGCACCGGCGACGTGGGCACGGTCGTCGTCACCGCCGGGACGACCGGCCTCGGTGCCGTCGATCCGATCCACAGGATTCTCGCCCTCGGGGACCGCTACGGCGTCCGACTCCACGTCGACGCCGCCTACGGCGGTTTCTTCACCCTGCTCGCGGGCTCCGACGAGCCCGAGGGACTCCCGCCCGAGCCCTGGCGGGCGATATCCCGGTGCGACTCGGTCGTCATCGACCCGCACAAGCACGGGCTGCAGCCGTACGGGTGCGGAGCCGTCATCTTCCGCGACCCCGAGGTGGGACGCTTCTACCTGCACGACTCGCCCTACACCTACTTCACCTCCAGCGAGCTGCACCTCGGCGAGATCAGCCTGGAGTGCTCACGAGCGGGAGCCTCGGCCGCCGCTCTGTGGCTCACCTTCCAGCTCATCCCGCCCACACCCGACGGTCTGGGCCGCGTCCTTGCAGCAGGACGCCGGGCCGCGCTGCGCTGGGCCGACCTGATCCGCGCGTCCGACGTCCTGGAGCTGTACCAACAGCCGGAGTTGGACATCGTCGGCTACTTCCCGAAGGTGGAACCCCGCACACTGACCGCAGTCGACGCCGCGTCCGCACGCATCCTGACCAGCGGCATGGCCCATCCCGATCCGGTGTTCCTGAGCACCCTCAGGGCCGACAGGGAGGCCTTCACGGTCCGCCACCCCTCTGTCACCGCGGACGCCGACGGGGCGCGCATCCTCCGCAGCGTCCTGATGAAGCCGGAGTCCGAGCAGCACATCGAGCGTCTCCACGACCAGGTCGAACAGCTCGCCCTCGCTAGATAAGGTCCAACGCATGGCTGCCGTGCTGTTCGACTTCTCGGGGACCCTCTTCCGTATCGAGTCCACCGACTCCTGGCTGAGCGCCGTACTAGCCGACCACGGCCTCGCCCTGCCGGAGCCCGAGTTCGGCAGGACGGTCCGGGCGCTGGAGTCGGCGGGTGCGCTGCCGGGCGGGCCCTCCCCGGAACGGTTGCCGGCGGAACTCGCCGCCGTGTGGGCGATCCGCGACCGGAGCGCCGAGCTGCACCGGGCCGCGTACACCGGGCTCACCCGGCAAGTTCCGCTGCCCGACGGGGCGTTGTACGAGGCGCTGTACGAGCGGCACATGGCGCCCGCCGCGTGGGCCCCGTACGCCGACGCCGTCGAGGTGCTGGGCTCGCTGCGGCAGCGCGGGATCTCCGTCGGGGTGGTGAGCAACATCGGCTGGGACCTGCGTCCCGTGTTCCGGGCGCACGGGCTGGACCCGTATGTCGACGCGTACGTCCTGTCGTACGAGCACGGCATCCAGAAGCCGGACCCGCGTCTGTTCGAGGTGGCCTGTGACGCGCTCGCCGTCGTCCCGCAGGACGTGCTCATGGTCGGCGACGACCGGCACGCGGACGGAGGCGCGGCTGACCTTGGCTGCGCGGTGCACTTCGTGGACCATCTGCCGGTGTCGCGGCGGCCGGACGGGCTGCGACCGGTGCTGGACCTGATCGGCTGAGACCACACGCCGAGTGAGGCACGCCGGTCTGAGGTGATCCCCCGCGTCACCCCAGACAGGCGGCCGCCCGGAACCACCCGCGAGGGTCGCTCCGGCCGCGTCGGCATCGTCGGCTGACAAAATGTCAACGCAGAGGTAACAGCATGTCCCCACGCGGCTTCTCGGTCAATGAGGAATGACGGTGTCGTTCCCGGACATGGGTGGCCCGCCGGGCACCGAGATGCCCAGCGGGACGCGCGTCAAGGGTTCGTCGCGACGGTCAGTCGAAGTAGTCCGGCTGCGTCTGGACGTTCAGCTCGCGCACCCGGACCTTCTTGGCCGGATCCGTGCGCCGGTCGTCGAGCTTCAGGACGTCGAAGCCCTTGGCGATGTCGTTCGAGTAGATGTAGCCGTTGTAGTAGTACGCCGACCACGGGCCGGCGGTGGTGACGCGGTCGGTGGTCACCGGGCCGCGCTCGAAGTAGGCGATCTCCTTGGGCTTCGCGGAGTTGGTGAAGTCCCAGACGGAGACACCGCCCTGGTACCAGGCCTGGACCATGATGTCCTTGCCCTTGACCGGGATCAGCGAGCCGTTGTGGGCCACGCAGACCTCGGTGTCCGCCTGGTAGCGGGGGATCTTGAAGTAGCTCTTGAAGACGAGCTTGCGTTTGTCGCCCTTGCCGACGATGTCGTAGATGCCGTCGGCGCCTCGGTTGGGCCCGATCTGCGCGTTGCAGGTGGCCGCGCCGCCGCCGCCCAACTCGTCGGTGAAGACGACCTTGTCGGCCTTCTGGTTGAAGGTCGCCGAGTGCCAGAACGCGAAGTTGACGTTGTCCTGGACCTGGTCGATGACCTTCGGGTGCTCGGGATCCTTGATGGAGAACAGGATGCCGTCGCCCATGCAGGCGCCCGCCGCGAGGTCCTTGGAGGGCAGCACGGTGATGTCGTGGCAGCCTGTCGTCTTGGAGACGCCCGGGTTGGTGGGCGAGCCGGGGTTGCCGCCGCCGTCGGGGCCCTCACCGGGGAACAGCACCGGGAAGCCGACAACTGCCGCCTTCTCGGGTGCCTTTCGCGGAACCTTGATGATGGAGATGCCGTCGTGCGGGGGCTGACAGTCGGGGAAGGTGGCGCTCGGCGAGTACGAGGAGACGTAGACGTAGACGTTCTTGCGGTCGGGCACCAGCGTGTGGGTGTGCGAGCCGCAGGCGGTCTCCACGGCGGCGACGTACTTCGGGTTCGCCTTGTCCGTGATGTCGAAGATCTTCATGCCCTCCCACGACGACTTCTCCGTCGCGGGCTGCGAGACGCTGTTGCAACTGCTGTCACTGCGCGAGGAGTCGGTGGACAGGAAGAGCAAATTCCCGGAGACGGAGATGTCGTTCTGGCCGCCGGGGCACAGCACCTGGGCGACGGTCTTCGGGGCCTTCGGGTCGCTGATGTCGAAGACACGGAAGCCGTCGTAGTTGCCGGAGAAGGCGTACTTCCCCTGGAAGGCGAGGTCCGTGTTGGTGCCGGGCAGCGCGTCCTTGGGGACGTTCGTGAGGTGCGTGATGTTGTCGGAGTGGACGATCTCGTCCACCCCGGGTATCTCACCCGCGGCCAGGGCTTCCTTGACCTGGGTCTGCACGTTCTTGGAGATCTTCTCCGGCACCGTCGGCCCGTCCCCCGGGTCGGGGGTCGCGGCAGCGGGGCCGGCGGTCAGCAGCGCGGCCAGGAGTCCGGCCGCGGCGGCGGCAACTCCCAGGCGTCTGTGCCGCGTTCGGGAATCGTTCAACAGGGTCACTGCGTCCTCCCTGGTAGCCGTTCGGGTCAGAACGGTTCACGGTGCTCCGAAGTATCGTCTTCATCATGCGCCGATCAACAGTAGGCAACGCATTCGTCATGAAAGTTTCTGATCACCGGCGAGGAAGCGTGCTAGGACGGACACAGCACTCACGAGCTGTCCCTCAACCCACCTGACCCAGGAGGCTGTTGTGCCCGTCCGCCGTGCGCCCCGTACGTTTCGTCCGGCCCTGGCCGTTCTCGCGCTCACCCTCGCGCTCGGGGCCTGCGACTCGACCTCGTCGCCCGACGCGAACGCCAGGGCCGCGAAGGCGACCGGCCCTTCGGTGATCGCGCCCGGCCTGCCCGGAGAGGCGGCCAGAACGCTCTCCCCGGAGGAGGCCAAGGCACAACTGCCGGACGACTCCCCCAACTCGGCGGACATCTCGTACGCCCGCAGGATGATCGAGCACCACGCGCAGGCGATCGAGATCACCGAACTCGCCCCGAAGCGCGCCCTGTCGACACCGGTGAAGCGGCTGGCCGAGCGCATCGCCGCCGCGCAGGGTCCCGAAATCGCCGCCATGCAGGGCTGGTTGAAGGACAACGGCAGCGACGACAAACCCACCGGGCATGCTCACGAGGCGATGCCCGGCATGGCGACCGACGCGCAGCTCGCCAAGCTGCGAGCGGCCAAGGGGAAGGCGTTCGACGAGCTGTTCCTGACGTTGATGATCACGCATCACGAGGGGGCCGTCACCATGGCCACCGAGGTGAAGGCGCAGGGCAACAACGTGCGGGTCGAGGAGATGGCCGACGACGTGATCGCCCAGCAGACGACCGAGATCAACAAAATGCGCGGAATGTAGCCGCGAGACCCTCGCTCAGCGCCGGGCATGACGGGGTGAGAGGAACCCGGCGTCGCGGGCCTGTGAGATCAGTCTGAGGGATCGGCGACGGCTGTACCCGGTCGCGCACATCACGGCGAGAACGGCGTCGGCGCCCTCTTCCTGGGCCGCGCGGTACTCCTCCGCGATCAGCCACCGCCCCTCGACACCACGCGGCCAGGCAGGCCGGGCGCGACGAGGCCGCGGGCGGAACTCGGCCTGCGCGACCTCCCCCGGCCCGTCTCCGCACGCGTCGAAGAGCGGCCCCTCGATCCAGTCCGCGAGCCCCGCCAGATCGTCCAGCGACAGCGCCGGCTGCGCCCGTACGTCCTCGATGGAGACGCCCGCCTCACGGACCACGGCGAGCAGGTCGACCTGGGCACCGTCGGCGAAGGCGAGCCGGACGTCGAACCATGCCGTCGCCGCCGAGCCCTCGTGCTCCCGCACTTCCCAGGCGGGCCGCACCGACACTTCGCCCTCCGTCGGGCAGCGACCGGAAAGATTAAGAAAGGATGCTTCTAGCACATACGGAACGTAACCGCATCATCACATTCACTACGAACGGACACGCACGCCTGTCTCACCCGGCACCCTGTCAGCGCAGCTCCGGGGGTGCGATCCTTGAGGTGTCAGCAACAGGGAGTTCCACAGCGTCCCGCAGTGAGGGGTTCCGCCGTGTTGCGTGTCGCCGTCGTGGGTTCGGGTCCGAGCGGGGTCTACACCGCGCAGAGCCTGGTCCAGCAGGATCCGGAGGTGCGGGTCGACGTCCTCGACCGGCTGCCGGCGCCCTACGGGCTGGTGCGGTACGGCGTGGCGCCGGACCACGAGAAGATCAAGTCGCTGCAGCACAACCTGCGCGCCGTCCTGGAGCACGAGCGGGTGCGTTTCCTTGGCGGGGTGCGGATCGGCCGCGGGCCCGGGGAGCTGCCCGGTGCCCGGCTGCGGGAGCTGTACCACGCGGTGGTGTACTGCGTGGGCGCCGCCACCGACCGCCATCTGGGGATTCCCGGCGAGGAACTGCCGGGCAGCTGGTCGGCGACACAGTTCGTGTCCTGGTACAGCGCCCATCCGGACGCCGCCGACGACGGCTTCGTCCACGGGGCGCGGTCCGCCGTGGTCATCGGTGTCGGGAACGTGGCGGTGGACGTGGCCCGGATGCTGGCGCGCGGCCCGGCCGAGCTGAGCCCCACCGACATGCCGCAGGCGGCGCTCACCGCACTGACCGCGAGCAGGGTGACCGACATCCACATGGTGGGCCGGCGCGGCCCCTCACAGGCCCGCTTCACGACCAAGGAGCTGCGCGAGCTGGGTTCACTGCCGGACACCCAAGTCGTCGTGGACGAAGCCGAGTTGATGCTCGATCCGGCATACGCCGACCCGTCCGCCCTGCCTGCCGTGCAGCGCCGGAACGTGGAGGCACTGCACGCCTGGGCCACTCTGCCCGCCACGGGCGCCGCCCGGCGCATCCGGCTGCGTTTCTTCCGTCGCCCGGTCGAGTTGCTCGCCGCTGGGGGCCGGGTGGGCGCGGTGCGTTTCGAGCGGACGGTGCCGGACGGGAACGGCGGCGTGACGGGCACCGGGCGCTACGAGGACATCGAGGCACAGCTCGTGCTCCGCTCGGTCGGCTATCGCGGCGTCCCGGTCGACGGGCTGCCGTTCGACACGGCCCTGGGCACCGTGCCCCATCTCGCGGGCCGCGTCCTGCGTGACGGCAGCTCCTCCTCGGGCGAGTACGTGGCCGGCTGGATCAAGCGCGGCCCGACGGGCGTCATCGGCACCAACCGGCCCTGCGCCAAGGAGACGGCGGCCTCCCTGCTGGCGGACTCCGCCGTGCTCGTACGACAGGAGAGGCCCGAGGACCCGCTGACCGCACTGCGCGCGGAGGGGTTCCGGCCGGTCGAGTGGACGGGCTGGCAGGCCATCGAGCGGGCCGAGGCGGAACTGGGCGCCACGCTGGGGCGAAGCACCGTGAAGCTCCCCGACTGGGAGTCACTGATGGCGGCGGCGCGGGCGGCAGGTGCCCCGGACGTCGCACCCCGTCCGGGGACGTGACACACACCGGCAACAGGTCAGTAATCAACAAACTGTTCAAGCCCCTTACGGTCTCGTCGAGTCCGGATGCCCGCTCGCCCGCCGCCCCTGGAGTGCCCATGGCCACCACCTCTCCCCCACCCGTACATCCCGTCGACGAGGTCCCACCCGTGCGGCAGCTCGCCGCATTCGGTCTGCAGCACGTCCTCGCGATGTACGCGGGGGCCGTGGCCGTGCCCCTGATCGTCGGCGGCGCGATGAAGCTGTCGCCCGCCGACCTGGCGTATCTGATCACCGCGGACCTGCTGGTGTGCGGGATCGCGACGCTCATCCAGTGCGTGGGTTTCTGGCGCTTCGGCGTCCGGCTGCCGATCATGCAGGGGTGCACCTTCGCGGCCGTGTCGCCGATGGTCCTCATCGGTACGACGGGCGGCGGGCTCCCCGCCATCTACGGCTCGGTGATCGTCGCCGGTCTCGCGATCATGCTGCTGGCGCCGGTCTTCGGACGGCTGCTGCGCTTCTTCCCGCCGCTGGTGACCGGCACCGTCATCCTGGTCATCGGTCTGTCGCTGCTGCCTGTGGCGGGCAACTGGGCGGCCGGCGGGGTGGGTTCGGCGGAGTTCGGCGAGCCGAAGAACCTGGCACTGGCCGCCTTCGTACTGGCCGTGGTGCTCGGTGTGCAGCGGTTCGCGCCGGTCTTTTTGAGCCGGATCGCGGTACTGACCGGCATCGCGGTGGGGCTGGCCGTGGCCGTTCCCTTCGGCTTCACGGACTTCGACGGGGTCGGGGACGCCGACTGGGTCGGCATCAGCACGCCGTTCCACTTCGGGGCGCCCGCCTTCGAGGCGTCGGCGATCATCTCGATGCTGGTCGTGGCGCTGGTGACGATGACGGAGACGACCGGTGACCTGATCGCGGTCGGCGAGATGACCGGCCGGAAGGTCGAGCCGCGCTCCCTCGCCGACGGGCTGCGCGCGGACGGCTTCTCCACCGTCCTGGGCGGCGTCTTCAACACCTTCCCGTACACGGCGTACGCGCAGAACGTGGGCCTCGTCGGGATGACCCGGGTGCGCAGCCGCTGGGTCGTGGCGGCCGCCGGTGGCATCCTCGTACTGCTCGGTCTGCTGCCCAAGCTCGGCGCGGTGGTCGCGGCCGTACCGGCACCGGTGCTGGGTGGCGCGGGTCTCGTGATGTTCGGGACGGTCGCCGCGAGCGGGCTGCGCACGCTCGGCGCGGTCGAGTTCAGGGACAACCACAATCTGACGGTCGTGGCGGTCTCGGTGGCCGTGGGCATGCTGCCCGTCGGTGTGCCGACGGTGTACGCGAAGTTCCCTGACTGGTTCCAGACGGTGATGAACAGTGGGATCAGCGCGGGCTGTCTGACGGCGATCGTGCTGAACCTGCTCTTCAACCACCTCGCGGGGAAGGGCGGTTCAGCCGCCGACGGCGGTACCGAGGCGGTCGGCCTGGCGGACGGCGGCGACCGGCACACTGTCGAGAAGCCCCGGGAAGAGGTCGTCTAGGTCGTCCCGGCGCAGGCCGTTCATCTTGGCCATGCCCCGGTAGGCCTGTCGGATCACTCCGCTCTCGCGCAGCACCCGGAAGCGGTACGTGGTTGTGGACTTGATGACCGGCAGTACGAAGTTCGAACAGGAGAGCTCGTCGCCGGTGGCGGCGAGCTCTCGCACGACCTGAAGCCGCATCGGGTCGGAGAGCGCGTGCAGCACGCTCTCCCCTTGGTTGTGCTCGCGCCCGTGGGGCGGGTGCCCCAGCGGTCGGTGAGCTGGGCGACCGGGAGGGGCCCCGTCCGCCCTCGTCGAATCAACCCGCGGTCAGCTCTTCCTGAACCACGACGCGGGAACGGCGGCGGCCAGTGTGCGGTACCCCTCGGGGTTGAGGTGCAGCCAGTCCCCGTCGTGCAGGTCGGGGCGCAGCCGGCCCGGATCGGCCGGGTCGCGGACCGCCCGGTCGAAGTCGACGACGGCGTCGAAGGCGCCGCCGGTGCGGATCCAGGCGTTCACGGCCTGCCGGGTCGTCTCGCGCAGGCCCGCCGGATCGTCGTACGGCGTGTTGCCGCGGAAGGGCGTGAGCGTGGCGCCGTAGACGCGGATGCCCTGGGCGTGCGCGCGGACGACGATCTGCCGGTAGGCGGCGATGAGGTCGTCGGTGACGCGCTGCTGGGCGGCCGGGGTGGCCTCGGCGGTGCCGATGTCGTTGACGCCCTCGAAGACGATCAGCCAGGAGACCGCGCTGTGCGCCAGCACGTCCCGGTCGAGCCGGGCGAGGGCGTTGGGTCCGAGGCCGTCGTTGAGGACCCGGTTGCCGCCCGCGGCCTGGTTCAGTACGGCGATCCGGTTGCCGCCCGGGAGGCCTCGAAGCCGGTCCAGGAGCTGGTCGGGCCAGCGGTTGTTGCCGTTGGTCGTGGAGCCACGGCCGTCGGACAGCGAGTCGCCCAGCACGGCGACGGCACGCGTGTCCGGCCGGGAGAGCACCTCGACATCGCTGAGCAGGTACCAGTGGTTGACCGGGGTGGCGCCGGGCAGATCCTGCTCGCCCGTGCCGTCGCCGGTCCGCAGGTACGAGGTGGTGCGCGAGCCCGGGTGCGAGGTGAGCGCGAGCGAGGCCTGGCCGTCGGCGAGGTACGTCGTCACGGTCAGGTTGGTCGCGGGGCGCAGCCCGAAGTCGAGCGGGTCGGAGACGACCTGTGCTCCGGCGGGGACGGTGGTGGACCGGCGCCCGTCGAACGTCACCTCGCGCAGGGTGCCGGGTTCGACGGCGCTGACTCCGGCCCGGCCGTCCAGTGGCAGGGCGACTGTCACCGCGGTGAGGGGCAGCGGGGTGGTGCCGAAGGCGTTGGAGAAGCGCAGCCGGACGCGCTCGCCGCCGGTGGAGACACGCACGGTCTGGCGCAGGGTGGTGTCGACGAGGACGGCACGCTCCCCGGTGAAGGGCGCGGGCGGCATGTTGCCGGGCTCGGTGAGCTGCGGCATCGACGTCCAGGTGTTGACCCAGTGCGGGGCGGACCGGGCCGGGCCGGCGACCGCCGACTGCGGGCTTGCGACCAGGGCCACCACGGCGGAGGACGCCACGGCGACGGCCAGCACGAACACGCAGGTGGCGACCAGGTAGGCGAGCGCTGCTCTGGCGGACGGCCGCTGGGGCCAGGGCGACTGCGCGAGGTGGGGCGAGTTCACGGGCCGGGTGCCTTCCTCTGTCCGGACGGGCTTCTTCGGATCACGTGGAGCGGGAGGTGACCGGGTGCGCGCTCGTGGCACGCACCCGGCACAAAGGAGGCTCAACCGGCCGTGCAGGCCGTTCCGTTGAGCGTGAATCCGGACGGCGCGGCACTGTTGCCCGTGTGGCTCGCCTGATAGCCGAAGCCGACACTCGCGCCGGGCGCGATGGCCGCGTTGTAGGTGTCGTTGGTGGCCGTCACCGCACCGGAGGCCGGTGCGACGGTGGCGCCCCAACCGGAGGTGACGGTCTGGCCGGAGGGCAGGGTGAAGCCCAGTTTCCAGCCGCCCACTGCCGTCGTACCGGTGTTGGTGACCGTCACGGACGCCGTCAGCCCGGTGTCCCAGGCGTTGGCCGTGACCGCCACCTTGCAGGTGCCGGGCTCGGGTTGGGGCACGGTGCCGCCGCCGTCCAGACCGAAGAAGGTGATCACGCGGGCGGCCATACCGGCTTTCAGCACGTCGTGGGTGACCCCCTGGAGGCTGATGGCCTCGACGGGCGCCTTGTCACCAGAGGCGCCGTAGCGGGTGCGGGTCCAGCCGGACTGGGGCGAGTCGGTCGCGGACGGGGTCTGGCCGAGACCCCGCACGTTGGTCCACTGCTTGATCTCCTCCCCGAAGTTGGGGTAGTGCAGGGTGGTGTCCGCGGTGCCGTGCCAGAGCTGCATGCGCGGCCGGGCGCCGGTGTAGCCGGGGTAGGCCTTGCGCACCAGGTCGCCCCATTGCTGCGGGGTGTGGATCACATTCCCGTTGGCGCACTCGCTGTTCCACTCCGAGCCGCCGGTGGTGGCGAAGCAGCCGAACGGTACGCCCGCGAAGGCTGAACCGCCCGCGAACACGTCCGGGTAGTCGCCGAGCAGGACGTTCGTCATCATCGCGCCGGAGGAGGTCCCGGTGGCGAAGACCCTGCTGGTATCGGCTTTGTAGGTGCGGGTGACCCAGTCGACCATGGACTTGATGCCCACCGGGTCACTGCCGCCGCCCCGGGTGAGCGCCTGCGGCGAGGAGACGTCGAAGCACTTGCTGCTGCGGGTGACGGACGGGTAGACAACGATGAACCCGTAGCGGTCGGCCAGCGAGGCGTACTCGGTGTTGGAGTAGAACGTGGGGCCTGAGCCGGTGCAGTAGTGGACGGCCACCAGAACCGCCGGGCGCGTGGTGACGCGGTTCGGCACGTACACGTACATCCGCAGGTTGCTCGGGTTGGTCCCGAAGTTCGTTATCTCGGTGAGCGCGGCCGCGGGGGCTGCGGCGGGCGTCTCGGTGCGAGCCGCCGCCGCGGGCGCCGTGAGGAATGTTGCCGCGAGTAACGGCAGCAGGCCTGCGAGAAGCGCGACGAGTGCCGAGCGCAGCGGTCGTTTCGCGATGGTGCCGACAGTGGTGGACACGTCCTTGTCCCTTCCTGATCACGGCTCGTGGGGTGACGCGTGGCGGAAGTCGAAGTCCCGCTCTGCGGGGCTGTCCGCCCGCATCGTGGCATGAGCATGGCCCCCATGGAAGCGCTCCCACATGTCGAAAACATTCGCTGACCAGCGGTTGTGGATCCGACGGACACACATCGCGCGCAAAGCGTTGACCAGAAAGCGCTTACCCCCTACCTTCCGTTCATCGATGTGACCCATCGATGTCGATCCCCGTTCGACGAGAAGGCCCGAAAGACGCACCCCAGGGACGTGCACTCCCTGACGGTGTCTACGTCCCCCCACTTCGAGCCCTCCGCCGCCGCTCCATCGAGTCATGCGCAGTGCACCGCATGACGCACATCATGGTGAATTTCATTCACATAGCTGATCACCCCCTCGATCAGCCAGCCCTCCCGAAGGGACGCACCCGCATGCGTATACGCCCCCCACGTACACAAACGCAAAGATCTGCGGCGGTGGCGGCCGTGGCCACCGCACTCGCGGCCGCCGCCGTGCTTACGGTCCCCCAAACGGCCGGTGCCGCCGAGAACGCACCCATCGGATTCGGTGCGGGAACGACCGGCGGCGGCAGCGCCACCCCGGTCACCGTGACAACGCTCGCCGCTTTCAGGACGGCCGTCACGGGCAACGCGGCGAAGGTCGTGCGGGTGAGCGGTCTGATCACTCTGAGCGGTCAGGTCGACCTCGGCTCCAACACGACGGTCCTGGGCGTCGGCTCGTCCTCCGGTTTCACCGGGGGCGGCCTCAGGATCAAGGAGAAGACGAACGTCGTCGTCCGCAACCTCAACATCAGCAAGCCGGTCGCACCGGCCGACGGCGTGACCGTCCAGAAGTCCACGAAGGTGTGGATCGACCACAACTCCTTCTCCGCGGACCGCACTCACGACAAGGACTACTACGACGGTCTGCTGGACATCAACCACGGCTCCGACAACGTGACGGTGTCCTGGAACACCTTCAAGGACCACTTCAAGGGCTCACTCGTCGGCCACAGCGACAACAACGCGTCCGAGGACACCGGCCATCTGAAGGTGACGTACCACCACAACCACTTCAGCAACGTGTACTCGCGCATCCCCAGCCTGCGGTTCGGCACCGGCCACTTCTACGACAACTACGTCCAGGGCGCCGAGACCGCCGTGCACTCGCGGATGGGCGCCCAGATGCTCGTCGAGAACAACGTCTTCCGTTCGACGCTCGTCGCGGTGACCACGAACCGCGACAGCGACATCGACGGATACGCCAACCTGCGCGGCAACGACCTCGGCGGAGCCGCCACGGAGGTCTCGCGGGTCGGCACGTTCACCACCCCTCCGTACAGCTACACGGCAGAGCCGGCCTCGACCGTCGTCGCCTCGGTGACGTCCGGCGCGGGCGCCGGAAAGCTCTGACGACTCCCCACACGGCACGACCGACCGGAAGAAGGCAACGGGACATGACTTCCGCAACACGTCCACGCGCGCGCGGGCGCGCACTGACCGGCACCCTGGCCACCCTCAGCCTTTCACTTGGCATGATCATGACCAGCGGTGCGTTCTCCCCGGCGAGCGCCGCGACCTGGCCGACCGCCAACGGCAGCCAGGGCGTCTCCGCCACCATCCCGGTCTCCGGCACCAAGGACTACGGGATGAAGCGTCTCTACGGCACCGGTGACCTCGGCACCGGCGGCCAGGACGAGGACCAGGGGCCCATCCTTGAGCTGGCGGCGGGCGCCGTCCTCAAGAACGTCATCATCGGCGCCCCGGCGGCCGACGGCATCCACTGCAAGGGCAGCTGCACGTTGCAGAACGTGTGGTGGGAGGACGTCGGCGAGGACGCCGCGACCTTCCGGGGCAGCTCCTCGTCGAACGTCTACACGGTGTCCGGCGGCGGCGCCAAGGAAGCCAGCGACAAGGTGTTCCAGTTCAACGGCGCCGGGACGCTCAACATCTCCAACTTCGCGGCGAAGAACTTCGGCACGTTCGTGCGGTCCTGCGGCAACTGCTCCACGCAGTACAAGCGGACCATCAACCTCACCAACATCGAGGCGACCTGGAAGGGAGGCAAGCTCGCCGGCATCAACACCAACTACGGCGACAGCGCCACCCTGAGGGGCATCACGATCGTCGGGGACTCCAGCAAGAAGATCGTTCCCTGCCAGAAGTACATCGGCAACAACACCGGCAAGGAGCCGACCACGAACGGCTCCAACCCCGACGGCACGTACTGCAAGTACGCGACCGGCGACATCACGTACCGCTGATCCATCCCCCCACCGGCGGCTGTACGAGGCGCCCCGCAACCGTCTCGTACAGCCGCCGCCATGCTTGCTCGGGCAGCCGGCGGGCACAGGTCAGCTGGAACTTCGTGCGAGATGTACGGCACAGCGCACCATCCCAGGGCGCGTGTACGTCCCGACGCTCGCCCGCGCCACGCGTTTCTGCTCGCGCTCGTCACCCAGGCGGCGTCGTCTGCTCGGCCGGGCCGTACGGCGGTCCGCGCCGACGCCGAGGGCTCCGTCGCTCTGCTCGGGTTGCCACGGCCTCTGCGACGAACTCGCGCGCCTGCGGGCCGTGTTGCCGCAGCGCTTCACAGTTGGAGCGCCCGACAGCGCTCTGCTCGCCTGACCGACAGGCCGGGCCCGCCCTCTTTCGCCCGCCCACACGGCCGGTACAGGACGGAGACGCTCCACACCGTGCTGTGCCCGTGCCGTTGCCGACATGCCCGCCGAGCACGACGTCGCGGTGGCAGGCGGGTCGGCCGGGATGGGCGCCCCAGCGCTCCCCGCGCTCACGCACTCGCCGACGGCCGGGGATTCGCGGGGACGCCGAACACCCCTGCCTCGCCCCCTCGTCTCACGCGCGACGCTTCTCAGCGCGTGTTGCGGCCCCACATCGGATCGAACCGCTCCCACGCCTCGTCCCACTCCTCCATCCGCCGGCGCTGCAGACGGCCACGGAGGAGACGCCAGCCGACGTAGGGCACGGTCGCCCCGCTCGCGCCCGCCAGGGCGCCGATCAGCGCGGCTCTGAGGTGGGCCTCGGACTCGGTGGCCGGCTTCGTCACCAGACGGCCCTGCGGGTCTGTCCAGACCGTCGCCGGGCTGCCCGCGGTGCTGCCCGAGTCGACCCGGGCCTGGCCCGTGTGCCGGGTGCCGTCGGCGGCGCTCCAGCGGACCTTCGCCCACACCTTCTCGCTGCCCACGGTGCCGGGCGCATCCTCCACCACCAGTGCCGTCACGGGGCGCCAGTCGACGCGCTCTCTCGCCAGGCCCTCTTCGACGGAGTGGGCCGACACCAGGCCGACGAAGACTCCGGTCAGCACGATGAGTGCCCAGGTGGCCAGTACGGCCCATCCCTCCACGGCATCCACGCGACGCCTCAGCGGATTGCGCCGCCAACGCCACAGCCACACCCTCGGACCACGGAATGCCGCCATCGAAGGCATCCTCCTCACGCACACACGGACATGCCCTGCCGTCCTCCCTTACGGGCGACGGCCCGCCCTTGCTCACAGCCGACCCGAGGTCTCCGTCACATCCCGCCGACAAACCGCTTTGACCTGCGACGACGCCGTTTCCAGAGGTGACTGTCAGTGGTGGGGTGCAGACTGGCCGATGACTGGACAAAGACGTCCCGGAGGTGATCGGCATGACCGAGGTACTGCTCACGGTCGGCACGCGCAAAGGCCTGTTCATCGGGCACCGGCGCGGTGGCACGTGGGAGTTCGACGACAGCCCTTCTTTCAACGCGCAGGCCGTGTACTCGGTCGCGATCGACACCCGGCGCGAGAGCCCGAGGCTGCTGGTCGGCGGAGACAGTGCCCACTGGGGGCCGTCGGTCTTCCACTCCGACGACCTGGGCCGCAGTTGGACCGAGCCGGCGCAGCCGGCCGTCAAGTTCCCCAAGGACACGGGCGCCTCACTGGAGCGCGTCTGGCAGCTCCACCCGTCGACGGCGGAAGCCGACGTGGTGTACGCGGGCACCGAACCGGCGGCGCTGTACCGCTCGGAGGACCGCGGTGAGTCCTTCGAGTTGGTCCGCCCGCTGTGGGAGCATCCCACTCGCTCCCGGTGGGTGCCGGGCGGCGGCGGGGAGGGCCTGCACACGATCGTCACCGACCAGCGCGACCCGCGGGCCGTGACGGTCGCCGTCTCGACGGCCGGCGTGTTCCGCACATCGGACGGCGGCGCGAGCTGGACTCCGGCCAACTCCGGTGTCTCCGCGGTGTTCCTGCCGGATCCGAACCCGGAGTTCGGCCAGTGCGTGCACAAGGTCGCGAAGGACTCGGCCAACCCCGACCGGCTCTACCTCCAGAACCACTGGGGTGTGTACCGGAGCGACGACGCGGGCGGGCACTGGACGGACATCGGCGCCGGTCTCCCCTCGACGTTCGGTTTCGCGGTGGCGGCTCATCCGCACCGCGGCGACACGGCGTACGTCTTCCCCATCAACGCGGACGCGGACCGTGTCCCCGCCGACCGCCGCTGCCGGGTCTTCCGCACGGCGGACGCGGGCAAGAACTGGGAGCCCCTGTCGGCGGGCCTGCCCCAGGGGGACCACTACGGCACGGTGCTGCGCGACGCCCTGTGCACGGACGACGCGGACCCGGCGGGCGTCTACTTCGGCAACCGCAACGGCGAGGTGTACGCGTCGGCTGACGACGGCGACAGCTGGCAGCAGTTGGCGTCCCATCTGCCGGACGTCCTGTGCGTCCGGGCCGTGGTGATCGACTGAGGACGGGTCACAGAAGGATGTGCGGGTCCTGGCCGTCGGGCAGGACCCGCACCCGATCCCGGGGAGGCTCGGCCGTGGCGACGGCCGTGGTCTACGGCAGTTGCCAGTCCACCGGCTGGGCGCCCTGCTTGACGAGCAGGTCGTTGGTCCGGCTGAACGGCCGTGAGCCGAAGAACCCGCGGTCCGCCGACATCGGAGACGGATGGGCGGACTCGATGGCCGGAAGATCACCCAGCAGCGGCCGCAGATTGCGCGCGTCACGCCCCCAGAGGACGGACACCAGCGGCTTGCCACGCGCCACCAGCGCCCGGATCGCCTGTTCGGTGACTTCTTCCCACCCCTTGCCCCGGTGCGCCGCGGGACTGCGCGGTGCCGTGGTGAGCGCCCTGTTCAGCAACAGAACACCCTGCCTCGTCCACGGCGTCAGATCACCGTTCGACGGTCTGGACAGCCCCAAGTCCGTATGCAGCTCCCGGAAGATGTTCTCCAGGCTGCCCGGCAACGAACGTACCTCGGGCGCCACCGCGAAACTCAGCCCGATCGCCATCCCCGGCGTGGGGTAGGGATCCTGACCGACGATCAGGACGCGGACGTCGTCGAACGGTTGCTGGAAGGCCCGCAGGACGTTCGCCCCAGCCGGAAGGTAGGTCCGGCCGGCCGCTATCTCGGCCCGGAGGAAGTCCCCCATCGCGGCGATGCGTTCGGCGGCGGGGTCAAGAGCCTTCGCCCAGCCCGCTTCTACAAGTTCATGCAAGGGTCGTGGTGCCACGACCCGTCACCCTACTGGCACACACCGAGGCCCCGCACAAAGAGGGCAGCCCCCGCACACCGACACCGCTGAACGACCGGCATATGAACCTGATGCCCGATTGCCGGACAGGAGACGACTCTTGGCCGCACCGGGCAAGTCCGCCCATTTCACCAAGTCTCGTCGGGCGCCACCGACCGCGCGCGGGTGACCAGCACAGACGTACGGGGTGGGTATGCCCGTCTTCTCCACCCTGAGGAGAGATGTCACATACTGATCACTTCTGATCCGTCCGTAACTCATCAGACAAAAGCGGACGGATACCGCTCACCTGCCCCCTCCCCGAACAAGGGAGCCCAATAAGCCAGTAACATGCGGCGCCATGAGCTCCCCCACTGGGCCCGCCGGCCTGCCAGTACGAATGCCGCGCCCCCGCCAGCCGGGCCGGCACCGCCGCCCCGAGCCGCTGGCGGCTCCCGAGGGGGCGCCCGCGCTCGTCCTCGCGGTGCCGGGCATGCCCAGCGCCGCCACCCGGAGCCTCGCCGAGGAGGTCGTGAGCATCGCCCGCTCCGAGCTCCCCGGCCTCGACGCCCGCATCGGATACCTCGACGGTGACGACGCGGAGTTCCCCACGCTCCAGTTCGTGCTCACGCACGCCGCGCAGGAGCGCACCGCCCGCTATGAGCAGGCCCTCGCCGCCGGTGCGGACGTCAAGCAGCCCGAGGGGCCTGTCGCCGTCGTCGTGCCGCTGCTCGCCGGTCCGGACAACGCGCTGCTGCGTCAGGTCCGTCAGGCCGTCATGGAAAGCCGTATCGCGGCCGACCTCACCGACGTCCTCGGCCCGCACCCGCTGCTCGCCGAGGGACTGCACGTACGGCTGTCCGAGGCGGGCCTCGCGCGCGCCGACCGGGCCCGTCTGTTCACCGTGGCGACGGCCGCGGACGGCATCATCCTGGCCTCGGTGGGTGGCGACGAGGCCGTGCAGGCGGCCGGGATCACGGGCATGCTGCTCGCCGCGCGCCTCGCCGTCCCGGTCATGGCGGCGGCCCTCGACCAGGACGGCTCGATCGCGGCCATCGCCGAACAGCTGCGGGGCTCGGGTTCGCAGAACCTCGCGCTGGCCCCGTATCTGATCGGCCCGGAGATCGACGCCGGTCTGCTGGAGGCCGCGGCGACGGAGGCGGGCTGTGCCTCCTCCGACGCGCTCGGCCCCTACCCGGCCATCGGCAAGCTGGCGCTGGCCAAGTACACGACAGCACTGGGCATCGCCCCGCAGCAGTCCCAGGGCGCCCCGGTCCGCTGACCCGGCAGCACCCCGTACGACGCAGTCCGACGACTGGAACATCTGGTACGCCGAAGGGCCCGCTCCTTGTTGGGAGCGGGCCCTCGGCGTGTCCGGGCGAGGGAGCCTCAGGCGCCGACGAGTGGCGCACCCGCCGGGCCGCGCAGCGAAATGGCCAGCTCGGCAAGGGCCCGTTCCACGGCGTGCAGGTGGGCAAGGGCCGGCTCCGTCGCGTGGGTCCGGTCGGCGGGGGCCGCGACGGAGTCGGCGCGGCCTTCCACAAGCGCCTCCACCGCGGTCTCCACCCGCTTGCAGGCGGCGGCGAGCCGGACGTCGTGAGCGGACTCCCGGTCGGCGGCCACGGCGGCCAGGCCGCGGATCTCGCGGGCACAGTCGTCGAGGAGCGCCAGTACCCGACGCGCGCGGCGCTTACGGGCGCGCACAGGGTTGAGCGGATGCACGAGCGGCGCGACCGACAGCCGGACACGCCCCAGCAGCAGTTCCAGCTCGGCCACGCGCGGGGCCGGGTCGGGGGCCGCACCGCCGAGGCCACCGCCGGGCGAACCGGCGAGCCGGGCGGCGGCCTCGGCGGTGCAGGCGTGGACGCAGCGCAGGGCGCGCTGGATCCATGCGTCGGTGGTGGCGTGCGTGGTGATCGGCAGCACGAGGACCACGGCCAGCAGGGCGCCCAGTGCGCCGACACCGGTCTCCGCGAGCCGTACGCCGAGCAGGGCGGGGTCGAGGACGCCCAGAAGCCCGTACAGGAGCTCGGCGAGCAGGGTGACCGAGAGCATCATCCAGGTGTACGACACGGCGGCCGAGTAGAAGATGCCGAACACGCATACGGCGACCAGGACGGCCGTGGGAACGACGGCGCCCGCCACCGGAACGGCGACAGCGAGGCCGAGCGCGATGCCGAGCACCGTCCCTAGGAGGCGGCGGAAGCCGCGGACCAGGGTCTCTCCGCGCGAGGTGGTGTTCACGAAGATCCACCAGGCGGCGCCGACGGCCCAGTACCAGCGGTCCCCGGACACCAGCTGGCCCATGACCAGCGCGAAGCCGGCGGCGACCGTCGCCTGGACGGCCTGACGGGTGGTGGCGCGGGCCAGGCCGCGTTCGCCGGCGGGCGCGAGGGGGGCCGTCGGCGGAGGCGTGCGGCGCTCGTAGCACCACAGTCCGAAGCGCAGCGCCGAGGCGGTGAGCAGGGACAGGAGGACAGCGCCGGACAGCTCGGGCAGTTGCGCCGGGACCGCGCGCAGGAACTGGGCGACGAAGAAGGTCATGAACGCGAAGACGCCCAGGCTGTGGCCGCGCGGCCCCCAGCGGCGCGCGTACACGCCGGCACCGACGACGGCGAGGAGGGCGAGGCCGCGGGCGGCCGGGTGGTCGTGGAGCCCGGCCGCGGCGGCGAGGACCGGGAGGCCGACAGCGGGCAGCAGCGCGGTCGTGACCGCCTGCCCGCGCACCGTGGCGTCGGTGACCGTGAACAGGGCGAGCATCGCGGCGAGTCCGCCGGTCACGGCCCCGGTGAGCGAGTACCCGGCGAGACCGCAGACGGTGACGGCCAGGCCGATGCCGAGCACGGCCCGCACGGCGAAGCGCAGCCGGGCGCGCCCCGGGTCCGGCGCCATGAACACCCTCTTCAGCACTGCTGTCCCGCCCCACTGGAATCGGCATGAGAAAGGCGCCACGGAGTCCGCAGCGCCATCGACGGGAACATTGCAGCACTTCCACCGCGACCGGCTCAAGTCAGGGCGAATACGCTGGACCATTGGCACAGACACATCGGTCCGCGGGCATCCACCGTCGAACCAACGGACCATGTACACGAGGAGGGCGACACCATGGCCGTGGACGAGCTGGACAGCCGCATCCTGCGGCTGCTGCTGGAACGGCCCCGCAGCAGCGTCCGCGAGTACGCGCGTGTACTCGGCATCGCGCGCGGCACCCTCCAGGCCCGCCTCGACCGCCTCGAACGGGAAGGCGTGATCACCGGCACGGGTCCTTCCCTGTCCCCCGCCGCGCTCGGCCACCCCGTGCTCGCGTTCGTGCACATCGAGGTCACCCAGGGCCATCTCGACGAGGTCGGGGACGCGCTGGCGACCGTGCCGGAGATCGTCGAGGCGTTCTCGATCGCCGGGGGCGGTGATCTCCTCGCGCGGGTCGTGGCCCGCGACAACGCCCATCTGGAGGACGTGATCCAGTCGCTGATCAGCGTGCCGGGGGTGGTCCGCACCCGCACGGAGGTGGCCCTGCGCGAGCGCGTCCCGTACCGGCTGCTGCCCCTGGTGGAGTCGATCGGCCGTACGATCGCCGGCTGATCACCACTCCCGGCCGCTCTCACGGCCCGGTTCCGTGCCCGGCTTCCAGGTCCCCGCGGTGCTACGACTTGCGGCGGGGCTTGCCCTGGCGGGCACCGCCGGTCTTGCCACCGCTGCGGGCGTTTCTGCCCGCCGCTCCGCTCTTTCCCGCGCCTCCGCCCCGGCCCGCCGACCTTCCGGCGGCGGGCTTGCGTGCCGTGCCCTCCGCACCAGCGCGCTTCCTGGCCTTCGGCTGCTCCGCCTCGGGCTCCTGGCGGCGTCCGCGTGAGCTGTTGACGGTGCGGCCCCGCACGATGCCGATGAAGTCCTCGACCAGGTCCGTCGTGCGGTCCTCCGGCCAGGACAGTGCGACCTGGGACTCGGGCGCGTCGGTGACCGGGCGGTAGGTGAGGTCCTTGCGGTGGTGGAGGCGGGCCAGGGACTGGGGGACGACGAGGACGCCGATCCCGGCCGCGACCAGCTCGACGGCGTCCTCGGTGGTCGCGGGGCGCTCGATCGCGGGGAGGCCGGGTAGGCGCTCCCAGCCGAGGGCGTCGTCGAGGGGGTGCAGCACGATGTCGTCGGCGAGGTCCTCGGCGGTCACCTCGTCGACGGCGGCCACGACATGGTCCTTGGGGACCACGACCACCGACGTCTCGGTGTAGAGGGGGATCGCGCTGAGCACCGTACGGTCGACCGGCAGGCGGACGAGGGCCGCGTCGGCGTCGCCGGCCAGCATCAGGTCGCCCGCCTCGGCGGCGGACACCTGGAGCAGGGTCAGGGGGACGTCGGTTCGCCGCTCGTTCCAGATCCGCACCCACTTGGCGGGGATCACTCCGGGGACGTACGCGAGCCGGAACGCGGGGGAATCTACCGAGCCAGTCACCGCGCCAGGCTACCTGCCGTACTCCGTGCGCCGCGCTGCCCGCCCGGTTGGCGGTTCTCACCGCCCCGCCCCTCGTGGTCGGCGCTGGTTCATACGCTCGATACCCTTGACACCATGACGACGCACCAGACCTCCCAGACCATGAAGCCCGCGACCGCGGCGAAGAAGCTGGGTGTGTACCTCCAGGCCACCCCCGCCGAGTTCCAGGAGGGTGTCGTCACGCGAGCCGAGCTCACGGCGTTGCAGGCGGACCCGCCGGAGTGGCTGCGCGACCTGCGCCGCGACGGCCCGCACCCCCGTCCGGTGGTCGCGTCGAAGCTGAGCATCTCCATCGCGGGGCTCGCCCGCGGCGGGGTCACCGAGGCCCTCACCACCGAGCAGATCGAGGCCCTGAAGCAGGAGGCCCCCGAGTGGCTCCGGCACGAGCGCTCCGTGCAGGTCGATGTCCGCAAGGAGTCGGCGCGCATCAAGGAGCTGCACCAGGAGCAGCAGGAAAAGCGGGAGAACCAGGGTAGGTAGATAGGTAGGTAGGCGGACGGGGCCGGGAACCGGCCCGGTCTCGATGCCGGGCGCCCGGTCTCGCCGGGAATGCGGTTGCGGAGCCGGTCGAAGCGGAACGGCGCGAGGGCCTCGGGGCGAGCCGGACGGCCGGTGCCGCGGGACACGATCACCGCCTGGTGCGGGAGCGGGTTCAACCTCGTGCGGACGTCCGCGGCCCTGCACATCCACCGCGACACCGTCGTCCACCGGATGAACAAGATCGAGCAGATCACCGGCCGCCCGCTGCGCGAACACCGAACCACCATGGCCCTGCACCTCGCCTGTCTGGCCGACGCACTGGGCGAGGGCGCCACCCCCGACGAAGGGTGACGCCCCCGAGGTCACGCTCCCGCCGTCATCCTGCGGACTCCCCCGCTGTGGGCCGCCGTGAGGCCGCCATCGCCTCGTCGACGTCCGTCAGGGGGCGCAACCGGTAGCTGTACGAGTAGTCGCGGTTGGCGAAGAGCTTGTACTCGTCGTGGGTGTGCGCGCCCCAGCTGTTGTCGCCGCCGACGCCCATCTGACGGTGACTCAGACGCAGGACGATCTCGTCGCGCGGGGTGAGCTGGTAGTCGTGGCGCGCCCCCACCGACAGGTCCTCCGGCGTGAAGTGCGAGGCGTTGACCTCAAGGAGCGGTTCGGCGCAGACCAGCAGGCCGGCGCCCTTGCGGTCCGTCAGGGCGATCCAGCGGACGTCGGTCTTGTTGCCGTTCTCCTGCGGGCGCAGATAGCCGCTCCACTGCCCGTCGACGGTGCCGGAGTAGAGGCCCACGTCGGTGGAGTTGTTGCGGTCCCAGTGGTTCTCCTCGGGACCGCGGCCGTAGTAGTGCAGCCTGTCCAGGCGGCCGGGCAGGAGGAGCAGGTTGCCGACCTCCGGGATGTACGGCAGTGAACTCGCCCCCGGGTGGAGGGTGTTGTCGACCTTGATCTCACCGTTGCCGAAGACGGTGTAGGTGGTGGTGTACGTCGATGCCGGCGTCGTCGGCAGTGTGCCGGCGACCTTGATCTCGACGGCCCGGTCCCGTAGGGCGCGGACGCTCACGCCGGTCACCGCACGCCGGGCACCCGCGTCGCGCCAGGTCTGGTTGCGGGTGTGCTGGCCGTTGCCCCGGTCGTTGTCGGTGGGCGCCCGCCAGAAGTTCGGGGTGGGCCCGGAGGTGATCAGCTGGGCGCTGCCCGCCCTGTACGAGGTGATGGCGCCGGTCGACTTGTCGATGGTGACCGAGAAGTTCTTGCCCTTGACGGTGACCGACGCGTCGCCGTCCTCGTGGCGCAGCGCGGGGACACCCGTCAGCGGCCTGGGCGTGACGGCGGGGCTGCCCGCGTCGAGAGCGAGTTGCTGCCGGGCGACCTCGAAGCCGGCCTTGGCCCACTTCGTGCTCTGCCTGGTGGTGAAGGACAGCTGCAGGAAGTACTCCGCGCCCGGCGCCGGGTCGTCCGGCAGGTCGAAGGGCACGGTGATGTCCTTGGCGGACAGGGGCGCGACGTCGAGCTGGGCACGGGTCAGTTTTCCGCGCCGGACCACTTGGCCGTCGGCGACCAGTTCCCAGCGTCCGTCGAACTCGCGGAGGTTGGTGAAGAGGTACTCGTTGGTGAGGGTGACCGCGCCCGGTGTCGCACCCGACGTGATCTGCACCGCCTGGTAGATCCGCTTGACCTCGGCGGACTTACCGGTGAGCCTGCGGTCGGCGGTGATGATGCCGTCCCCGGCGAAGGCCCCGTCGTTGGGGTTGTCGCCCCAGTCGCCGCCGTAGGCGTAGAACGTCTTGTCGCGGGGCCGCTTCTCGGTGAGGCCGACGGTGGCGGCGTCGAACCAGAACCGTACGCCGTCGTCGCCCGGGCCGCGGCTGTCGGAGGCCAGCTCGGCGGCGCTCAGCGCGCGGGCGTATACGCGGGCCCTGCGGATGGTGCCGCTGAACTCCCGGGTGGGGTTGTCGATGTCGGTGGCCAGGGCGAGGGACGCGGTGTTGTTGCTGGGCCGCTGGGTGGTGGTCCTGGTGGCTCGCGCCACGCCGTCGACGTGGAGCGTCAGGGTGCCGGCCGTCGCGTCGAAGACACCGGCGACGTGGTGCTCCTTACCGGTCCAGTCGGCGGGCAGCGACCAGTAGGCGCTGATCCACTGGCCGCCGCCGTAGATGAAGAACTCCAGGCCCCGGTCCGACTGCTTCAGGGCGTACTGGGTGTCGCCCTTGGCGATGATCGGCTGGTGGTAGCCGAGGAAGTGCGGGGTGATCCACGCCTCCAGGGTCAGGGACCCGGTGAGGTCGAGGCGCTCGTCGCGGGCGAAGACGGTGCCGCCGGAGACACCCTGGTCGCGGGTGAAGGTACCGGCGGGGGCGATGATCTCGCCGTGGAGCGCGGCGGGCCCGGCCTCGGTGAGCAGCTTGCGCGTCGGGGTGGGCCAGCTGAGGGCCTGGTCGACGAAGTCCCAGATCCAGCCGCCCTGGAGGACCGGGTAGCGCCGGACGAGGTCCCAGTACTTCTTGAAGTTCCCGTTGGAGTTTCCCATGCCGTGGGAGTACTCGATCATGACGTACGGCCGGGTGTCGTTCGTGTCCTTCGCCCGCTGCTCGACGCGGGCGGGACTGTCGTACATCTCGGAGCGGATGTCACTCATCCCGGGACGGTCGTCGCCCTCGTACTGGATGACCCGGGTGGTGTCGTAGGAGTGGATCCAGTCGTACATGGCGTTGAACGTGCTGCCGCCGCCCGCCTCGTTGCCGAGGGACCAGATGACGACCGAGGCGTGGTTCTTGTCCCGGTGGACCATGTTCTGGGCGCGGGCCACGCACGCCGTGGTCCACTCGGAGTGGTTTCCGGGGTACTCGCCGCGGACGCCGTGGGTTTCGAGGTTGGTCTCGTCCACGAGGTACAGACCGTACTCGTCGGCGAGTTCCAGCCACTGCGGGTTGTTCGGGTAGTGCGAGGTACGGACGGTGTTGATGTTCAGCCGTTTGATGATGCCGATGTCCTGGACCATGTCCGCCCTGGTGAGGGCCGAGCCGTGGACGGGGTGCATCTCGTGCCGGTTGGTGCCCCGGAAGGAGACCGGCTTGCCGTTGATGCGCATCAGCCCGTCCTTGAGGGCGAACTCGCGCAGACCGACCCGGTGGGAGAGGGTCTCGATCACCTTGCCGGCCGGATCACGCAGGCGCAGCACGGCGGTGTACAGGTTGGGGTGTTCGGCCGACCACAGTCGCGGCGCGGGTACGGTCTTCGCGGCCTGTACGGACTTCTCCTCGCCGGCGGCGAGCGCGACGGTCTGCTGGAGCGGACGCGACCAGACCGGGTGCCCGTCGGCGTCGTACAGCTGCGTCTCGACGGAGTAGCCGCCGGCGCCCTTGCCGCCGTAGTCCCGCACGTTCGCGGTGACGAGAAGCTCGGCCGCCTTGTAGTCGTCGCTCAGCGGGGTGTCGAGGCGGAAGTCGCGCAGGCGCACGGCGGGCGTCGAGTACAGGTACACCGAGCGGAAGATGCCGCTCAGCCGGATCATGTCCTGGTCCTCCATCCAGTCGCCGTCGGAGTAGCGGTAGACCTCCACGGCTATCTGGTTGGTGCCCGGCTTCAGGTGCTTGGTGATGTCGTACTCGGAGGGGTCGTACGAGTCCTCGTGGTAGCCGACCAGCGTGCCGTTGATCCACACGTAGTGGGCCGACTTGACGCCCTCGAAGTGGAGGAACGTCCGCCGTCCCGACCAGTCGCGCGGAAGCGTGAAGGTGCGGCGGTACTGGCCCACGGGGTTGTGGACGGTCGGCGCGGCCGGCGGCTGCACATCCTCGCCCCGGCCGTTGGCGCCCCACCAGGGGTAGTCGCTGTTGATGTAGATCGGGCTGTCGTACCCGTGCAACTGCCAGGCGGAGGGGACCGGGATGGTGTCCCAGGCGCTGTCGTCGACGTCGGTGCGGTAGAAGTCGGTGGCCCGGTCGTCGGGGCGGTCGACGTAGGCGAACTTCCAGGTGCCGTCGAGGCTCTGGCGGTACGGGGAGCGGGTGCGGTCGGCGGCGAGGGCCTGGGCGACGGTCGCGTACGGCATCAGCGTGGTGTGCGCGGGTTCGGTGCCGACGCGGAAGATGTCGATGTGGCCGTTCCACTCGGGGGTGACGTCCGACGCGTCCGCAGCGGCAGCCCGGTGGGCGGCGGCCGGTCCGGACAGGGCGAGCGCGCCGAGGACGGCGGCTCCTCCCTCCAGCAGACGGCGGCGGCTGACGGCGAACTCGTGGGGGTGCGGCATGACCGTGGCCTTCCTCGGTACGACAGGGCGCTGTTCGGACTGAGGGTGCGTCAGATCGTGTTCGTTACTGTTGACAATCGACCCGGAATCCGGCAGCGCTGTGGTCATCGGTGACGGCTCAACTCACCGGGGCGGTGCAGGAGTTGATATTGGGTCAGCACACAACTGCTGGTGACAGTGGGAGCTGCCGAGCCAGGCTCACCCTAGGACTTACAACACAGCCGAAGCAATATTTTTGTCGGACTCTGTTTGATCCTGATGGCTCACTCGACGAGCGGTGCCTGCGCCCCCGCCTCCAAACCGGCGGGGGCGACCTCCCGCAGATGCCGGCGCAGGGCCGGGTATCCGCCGAAGCCGAGAGCGACCTCGAACCGTGTCACGGACGGCTGGCTGACGCCTGCCGGCTGGTCCGGCTGCACGCTCGCCAGGAAGGGCACGTCCGCCGCCCGCCGTACCGGACAGTGCGCTGTACGGCGTCGGGTCGGGGTGAGCCCGCGCCCCTCGAAGAGCTGGTGCAGCCGTACGGAGGAGCCGCTCCCCTCGACCCTCCTTGTCGTTGACGAGCTTCTTCATCATCTCCAGCAGATCCTCGGTGGTGAGCTTCGCCGAGAGGGCGTGGACCCCGGTTCCCGCACCGGGCGCTCCGGGCGGCCGGGCCCCGGCTCGACGAAGACCGGCCCTGCGGGGTGGACGTGGAGGCGGTGAGTCACGGCATCCTGGGGTCCGACGACGTCCGGCGCGCGCTGCTGGAAGAATCGTCAGCCCCGGCGGGAGGAACGTCATGACCAGCGTCGACGTGCACCAGCATCTGTGGACCCCCTCGCTGGTGGCAGCCCTGCGCTCCCGCCGCGAGCCACCGTTCCTGGACGGCTGGACCTTGTATCTGCACGGTGAGCCGCCCTACGGGATTTCGCCCGGCGATCACGACATCGCCCGCCGCGCCGAACTCGCCGCCGCCGACGGCCTCGGCCGGGTACTCGTCTCGCTGTCCGCCCCGATCGGCGTGGAGTGGCTGCCCGCCGCCGAGGCCCGGCCCCTCCTGGACGCGTATCACGAAGGATCGGCGGCACTCCCGAAACCGTTCGACGCCTGGGCCGCCGCCTGCGTACGGGACATCGATGCCGACGCGACGGCCAAGGACCTCGACCGGGGATTCGCCGGCCTCCAGCTCCCGGCGAACGCGCTCACCGACGCGGCCGGTTACGGGCGCTGCGCCCCACTCCTCGACCTGCTCGAAGAACGCGACCTGCCGCTGTTCGTCCACCCGGGACCGGCGGCCGGCGAACCGGAGGGGCCCGGCTGGTGGCCCGCGATGGTCCCGTACGTCCAGCAGATGCACGCCGCCTGGTTCGCCTTCCGTGCCTTCGGCCGGCCCCGCCATCCCCACCTGCGCGTGTGCTTCGCCCTGCTGGCCGGACTCGCGCCGCTGCACGGGGAACGCCTCACCGCGCGGGGCGGTGGCTCGGAGCCCGCCACGGACCCGGGCGTCTTCGTCGACACCTCGTCCTACGGTCCTCGTGCCGTCGACGCCATCGTCCGTGCCCTCGGCACGGGCGCCGTCGTCCAGGGCTCGGACCGGCCTTACGCGGAGCCGCCGCTGCACCCCGGGTTCGGCCTGGGCGGAGCGGCGGCGTACGCCTTCCGTATCGCCAATCCGAGGCGGCTGCTCACCGGGAAGTGACTGCGAAACATTTCGACATGAGAAGCGGATGATGCGAGGGGTATTGGTTCGAGGCCGCCAACATCTACCAGGTCCAGGGCAGCAACCAGTATCTGATGCTCGTCGAGACCGTCGGTTCCGACGGCGGGCGCTGGTTCCGCTCCCAGCCGCTCACCGTCCCGGCCACCAAGCTGCAGTACCTGTACCAGGGCATGAACCCCAACGCCACCGGCGACTGCAACGCCCTGCCGTGGCGCCTCGGCCTGCTCACCCAGACCACCTCGAACTGGTGACAGGACCCCGATCCCGATGACGAGCCGGGGTGCCGGGTTTTATGACCCGGTGCCCCGGCTCACCTCACGATCGCGCAGGCCGCTCGGGTCCACGACCTCGCGGATGAGCCGCAGTTCGGTCTCGTCGGGCAGGCGGGTCTCGGGGGCGTCGGTCGCGTCGAGCTCGAAGCCGGTGCCGGCGTGGACCTCGTCCGCGGTGACGCCGGGATGCAGGGAGCGCACGCGCAGCCGCCCGTCGTCCCCGTAGTCGAGGACCGCGAGGTTCGTGATGACCACGCCCAGGTCGTGGAACCTCAGCCCCTTCGCGCCACGCGCACGGTCGTTGCCCACTCCGCAGACCACGTCGACCTTCTCGACGAAGACCTTCGGGGTGTGCCGGGCCACCCAGTAGTCGGTGCGGTGGTTGGCCGTGTTGCCCGGAGCGCCGCGCACACCGATGAGTTGCCGCGTGGGACGACGCCAGTCTCCGATGAGGGAGATGTTCTGGTTTCCGTACCGGTCGATCTGGCTGGCGCCCATCATGCTCTGCCGGCGGCCACTGGCGACGATGTCGAAGACCCGCCGGTACGGCACCCAGCCCTCGACCACACCCCCGTCCGCGGCGGTCCGCCCGAGGGGCGGCGGATCGCTCATGAAGTAGGCCTCGCCGTCGGTCAGCACCAGGTCCGGGCTGGTCGTCAGCCGGGCGAGGCGCGCTCCGATCGAGGGCAGCACCCCGGCCGTGTGCGCGAGCACCTCGCCGGCCCCGCGCCACGCGTCCGCGCAGGCGGCGGCACATACCTCGGCCCGGGTGATCTCCGTCATCGACCCTCCTCCTGGCCCGCGCGGTGAGCATGGAACTCCGCCACCGCCTCCTGGTACGCCTGTTCGTCGCCGTCGAGGAACGTCTTGCGGAACAGCTTCCAGGAGTCGGCGTCGCGCGCCGCCGACGCGTAGTGAGACTGGAAGGCCTCGTCCCGCCCGTAGTCGGGATCGCAGGAGGTGAAGTGGGCGCCGCGCGGTGCCTCGATGACCCCGTCGACGAAGAGACGGCTGATCAGCAGTGACTGCGCGGGCCCGGAGGCGAGCAGGTCCTCCGGGGCGACGATCCGCTCGGCGCTCACATAGCAACGGTCGGCCGCCATCGCGAACAGGTCGTCGAAGTACGGATCGGGGCCCAGGTACTGGGCGTTGCCCGCCCTGTCGGCGCGGTTGACGTGCACCAGGGCCACGTCGAGCCGCAGCGCCTTCATCGCGACGTACTCCTCGTCGTCGTACGGGGAGGCGATCGTCACCAGGTCGGGGTTCATCGTGAGGACATCGGAACCGAGGCCCGCGCGGGTGGGCAGGAAGGACAGCCGGCTCGCGGCGGCCCGCAGCCCGGTGACGAACATGCCCTCGTCGTACTCGGCGGTCTCCACGTCACCCCGTTCCCGTACGGCGCGGAAGTGCGGGTCGAGGGCGATGCTGTCCAGCGAGACGAAGCCGTAGACGAGCTTGCGGACCCTGCCCGCCGCGCACAGCAGTCCCACGTCCGGGCCACCGAATGTGACGACCGTCAGATCCCGTACGTCGGCGCGCAGGAGCCCGCGCACCAGTGCCATCGGTTTGCGCCGCGATCCCCAGCCGCCGATACCGATCGTCATGCCCGACTCGACGGTGCCGGCGAAGTCCTCCAGGGACATCGACTTGTCACCCATGGACTGTTCCTCCCACGCTCTCACCCATACGGTGTCTTACCTAGCAAACAATTGTTAGGTTACGTTGGCTCGACCGACAACCCCCTCGGAAGCCGGGCCAGAGGATTCGTCCCCGCCCCGGCGAGCGGCGCGAGAAGGAGTCCCGGTATGAGCGCCCCCACTGCCCCCGTCCATCCCGCCCTGCACACCGCGCTGTGCGACCTGGTCGGCGTCCGCTACCCGATCGTGCAGACCGGCATGGGGTATGTCTCCGGCCCGGAACTGACGGCTGCCACCGCCGCGGCCGGCGGGCTCGGCATCCTGGCCAGTGCGACGCTCTCCCTCGACGAGACCCGGGACGCCGTCCGTGCCGTCCGGGAGCGCACCGACGCGCCGTTCGGTGTGAACATGCGCGGCGACTCCCCCGACGTCCTGGAGCGCGGCGCCCTCCTGGTGCGCGAGGGCGTGAGAATCGCGTCCTTCGCCCTCGCGCCCCGTGAACGCGTCGTCCGCGAGCTGAAGGACTCCGGGCTCGTGGTCATCCCGTCCGTCGGTGCCCGCCGCCACGCCGAGAAGGTCCAGGCGTGGGGCGTGGACGCCGTCGTCGTCCAGGGCGGTGAGGGGGGCGGCCACACCGGGGGCGTACCCACCTCGATCCTGCTCCCGCAGGTAGTGGACGCCGTCGACATCCCGGTCATCGCGGCCGGCGGGTTCCGCGACGGGCGGGGGCTGGTGGCCGCGCTCGCCCAGGGTGCCGTCGGCATCGCGATGGGCACCCGGTTCCTGCTGACCAGCGACAGCACCGTGCGCGACTCGGTCAAGGCCGAGTACCTCGGGCGGGGCGTCGCCGACACCGTCGTCACCCCGGTCCTCGACGGCATCCCCCAGCGCGTACTGCGGACCGAGGCGGTGGAACGGCTGCTGAGGGAACGGGCGCCCGCGCGACTCGTCCGCTCACTGCGGCACGCCGTCGCGTTCCGGAAGGTCTCCGGCACCCCGTGGTCCGCGCTGGTCCGCGAGGGACTGGCGATGCGCCGCAGTCATGAACTGGGCTGGTCCCAGGTGGTGATGGCGGCCAACACCCCGATGATGCTGCGCGCCGCCATGGTCGACGGGCGGACGGACCTCGGGACCCTCGCCTCCGGCCAGGTGGCGGGCGTGATCGACGACCTGCCCAGCTGCGCCGAACTCGTCGAACGCATCATCGCGGAGGCCGACGCCGTCCTCACCCGCCTGACCACCGCCGGAGCGAAACGGTGACCCCGGACGGCCGCCCAGCGATCCGGCCCCGCGACACAGGAGGTCCCATGGGCACGGAAATCATCGAAACAGCCGTCGACGCGCATGGCATCGCCGAGGTCGTCGTCGACTGTCCGCCGGTCAACGCCCTGCCGGTGGCGGGCTGGTACCAGCTGGCGGAGACGGTCGAGCGACTTGGCCGCGACCCGGATGTGCGGGTGGTGCTGCTGCGTGCCGAGGGGCGCGGTTTCAACGCCGGTGTGGACGTCAAGGAGTTGCAGGCCGACACCGGCCACGCGGCCGTCATCGGGGTGAACCGGGGCTGCTTCGCCGCGTTCGCCGCGGTCTACGACTGTGCGGTGCCGGTCGTCACCGCGGTCCAGGGCTTCTGTCTGGGCGGCGGGATCGGGCTGGTCGGCAACTCGGACGTGATCGTCGCGGCCGACGACGCGTACTTCGGGCTGCCCGAGGTGGACCGGGGCGCGCTGGGCGCCGCGACGCATCTGTCCCGTCTCGTCCCGCAGCACCGGGCCAGGGCGATGATGTACACCTGTGCGACCGCGACCGCCGCCGAACTGCACGCCTTCGGTTCGGTGTTGGACGTGGTCCCGGCCGTCCGGTTGCGGGGGCGGGCCCTGGAGGTCGCCGCCGAGATCGCCGGAAAGAACCCGGTGGTGATCCGCGCCGCCAAGGAAGCCTTCAACGGCATCGACCTGTGGGACGTCAAGCGCAGTTACCGCTACGAACAGGGCTTCACCTTCGAGATCAACCTCTCGGGTGTGGCCGCCGAGGTCCGCGACACCTTCGGCGGCCGTCCGGACGGGGAGCGGTGAGCCGTGGATCTCACGTGGAGTCCTGAGGAGGAGGCCTTCCGGCAGGAGGCGCGGGAGTGGCTCGCGGCGAACGTGCCCAAGCGCCCGCTGCCTTCCGGTGACACCCGTGGGGGGTTCGCCGCCCATCTGGAGTGGGAGCGGGCACTGTTCGAAGCCCGCTGGTCGGTCGTGTCCTGGCCCGAGGCGTACGGCGGCCGGGACGCGTCACTGTGGCAGTGGCTGGTGTTCGAGGACGAGTACCACCGGGCCGGGGCGCCCGCCAGGGTCACTCAGAACGGCATCTTCCTGCTGGCCCCGACCGTGTTCGCGTTCGGTACGGAGGAGCAGCGGCGGCGCGTTCTGCCGAGGATGGCCGCCGCGCAGGATCTGTGGGCGCAGGGCTGGTCCGAGCCGGGCGCGGGCAGCGACCTCGCCGGCATCCGCAGCCGGGCGGTCCGCGACGAGGGGGCCGGGGGCTGGCGGCTGACCGGCCAGAAGACCTGGACGACCCGCGGCGCCTTCTGCACACACCTGTTCGGCCTCTTCCGCACGGACCCGGCCGCGGAGCGCCACCGCGGCCTCACCTACTTCCTCGTCTCCCTGGACGCACCCGGTGTGACGGTCCGCGGCTTCGAACGCCTCGACGGCGACGAGGGGTTCGCCGAGGTCTTCCTCGACGACGTCCTCGTGCCCGACGCCGATGTGCTCGGCGGGGTCGGGGAAGGCTGGCGGGTGGCGATGGCGACTACCGGGTCCGAGCGCGGGCTGACCCTGCGCTCCCCCGGCCGCTTCCTGCACACGGCCGACCGTCTGCTCGATCTGGCGCGGGCGGCCGGGCCGAGGACACATCGGGACCGGGTCGTGCAGTCGTGGATCGAGGCCCAGGCCTATGAGTTGTTCACCCTGGAACAGGTGACCTCGATCGTCGAGGGCCGGCAGATCGGCGCCGAGTCCAGCCTGAACAAGCTGTTCTGGTCCCAGCTCGACATCGCGCTGCACGAGACGGCCGCCGACCTGCTCGGTGCCGAGGCCGAGGTCGACGGTCCCTGGAGCCGGGGGTTCCTCTTCTCGTTGGCCGGCCCCATCTACGCCGGGACCAACGAGATCCAGCGCAACATCGTCGCCGAGCGGCTGCTCGGCCTGCCGAGGAGGTGACCGGAAGCGATGCGCTTCGCCGTGACCGAACGGGACGCGGCTCTCGCCGAGGCCGCCGGTGAGGTGCTGGCCAAGCAGGCCGGCGCCGAGCAGATCCGGGCCGGGTGGCCGGGTGGCCGCACCGAGATTGTCGACGCCGTGTGGCGCACCCTGGCCGGAGTAGGTGTCGCCGGCGCGCTGGTCGCCGAGGGAGCCGACGGCCTCGGCCTCGACGAGAACGCGCTTCCGCCGTTGATGGAGGCTCTGGGCCGCTGTGGCCTGCCGGTCCCCGCCGCCGAGACGGTGGCCGTGGGCGCCCCTCTGCTCGCCGCCGCGGGCGCGCCCCAACTCCCGTCCGTCATCGGGGGATCGGCGCTGCTCACGGTGTCTCTCACTCCCGCTGCTCCGGTCCCCTTCGCCGCGCGCGCCGAGTTGATCGCCGTAGCTGACAAGGAACAGCTGCGCCTGTACACGCGTGACGAGGTGGAGACCGAGCCCGTCGAATCGGTCGACGGCTCACGGCAGTTGGCCCTGGTCCGGGTGCCGGCGGGCGGTGGGCTGTTGCTGGCCGAGGGGCCCGCCGAGTTGGCCGTCGCCTACCGGCGCGGGGTGCTGGCCACGGCCGCCCTGCTGGTCGGGCTCTCCGGGCGGATGCTCGAAATGACCGTGGCGCATGTCCGGGAGCGGCACCAGTTCGGCGTACCGGTCGGTTCGTTCCAGGCGGTCAAGCACGCCCTGGCCGATGTGGAGCTGGCGGTGCGGTTCGCCCGGCCGGCGGTCCTCGCGGCGGGCTGGGCCCAGGCGGCCCGGGATCCGGAGGCCGCCGTACGGACATCGATGGCGAAGGTACTCGCCTCGGAGGCGGCCAGGCAGGCGGCCCGTACGGCGATCCAGTGCCACGGTGCCATGGGGTACACCACCGAGTACGACCTCCATCTGTACGCGAAACGGGCCTGGGCGCTGGCCGCCGACTGGGGCGGGCCCGCCGAGCACCGGGAGTTCATCGCGCGCCGGCTGGGACTCGCCGGGGCGGCCGGCTATGTCGTTGAAGGGGCGGGAACGTGAGCGGAATCTGTCGGGACCGGGTCGTCGTCGTCACCGGAGGGGGGCAGGGTCTGGGGCGCGAGCACGCCCTCGCGCTGGCGGCCGAGGGAGCGCGGGTCGTGGTCAACGACCTGGGCGAGGCCGCGAAAGCCGTGGTCGAGGAGATCGAGGCCGCCGGGGGCACCGCTGTCGCCGACCTGGGCGACGTCAGCGACTGGGGTTACGCGGAGCGGCTGATCGGGCGGGCGGTCGACGAGTTCGGCGGGTTGCACGCGCTGGTGAACAACGCGGGCATCAACCGCGACCGGATGCTGGTCTCCATGACCGAGGCGGACTGGGACCTGGTCGTGAAGGTCGACCTCAAGGGGCATGCGGCACCGCTGCGGCACGCTGCCGCGTACTGGCGGGAGATGAGCAAACAGGGCAGGCCGGTCGACGCCAGGATCGTCAACACCAGCTCGGGTGCCGGGCTGTCGGGCAGTGTCGGCCAGGGCAACTACGGCGCCGCGAAGGCGGGTATCGCGGCGCTCACCGTGATCGCCGCCGCCGAACTGGCCCGGTACGGCGTCACCGTGAACGCGATCGCGCCCTCCGCCCGGACTCCGATGACCGAGGCGGTCGAGGCGTTCGCCGAGCAGATGCGGGCACCGGAGTCCGGCTTCGACGCCCCGCACCCCGGCAACGTCTCACCCCTGGTGGTGTGGCTGGCCTCCGCGGGGTCGGGCGACGTCACCGGCCGCGTCTTCGAGGTCGAGGGCGGCACGATCGGCCTCGCCGACGGCTGGCAGCACGGCCCCAGGCGGGTCCGCGACCGCCGCTGGACTCCCGCCGAGACAGGCCCGGCGGTACGCGAACTGCTCACCGAAGCACCCCCACCCACACCGGTGTACGGCACCTGAGCACGCGGCCCGGGGATACGCGGCCCGAACACTCACCCGTCGAGCGCCCCAAGGTGTCCGGGAGCCGGTGGTGCGGGGAGTTCCGTCGGCCCTCTGCGTCGCCCAGTAGACCGAACCGGCCTCCCCACCCGGTCCGCCGTTGGTGGGCCCGGCGGCCGAGCCGGCGAGCCGAAGTCACGCCGACCTCCGGCGCCCCCACAGCGTGGCCGCGTCAGCGGCCGGTGCGGATCAGCCCCGTCAGATAGCGCCACAGCGACGAACGCTGCCGTGCCGACGGGTCCGGGAGTTCCGTCTCGGCCGACGGGCCCGCCTGGTCGTACGCCAAGCGTCGCTCGGGCACCGGGGCGAGTTCGTACCGGACGGGCAGTGACCGCAGGCCGCGCATGAACGGCGAGGAGCGCCATGGCAGTTGGTCGACGGGGAGGGCGAGGTCCAGGTGGGAGAACCGCTCGAACAGCCGGCCCACGCCGACCGACGCCACCGTCGACGCGAGCTCACGCGCCGGGCACTGGCGTGGTCCGGCACCCCAGGACAGATGCGCCCGGGTGCTGACCGTGGTGCTCGGACACACGTTCTCGGCGAAGAGGGGGTCGGCGTGCGCCGCGGCGGAGGAGACCCACACCGGGTCGCCCGCGCGGATCGTGTAGTTGCCCAGCACGGCGTCCCTGGCAGCGAAGCGGGGCACGAAGTTGACCAGCGGCGGCTTGCGCATGACGACCCGGTTCATCGTCTCCCGGACCATCCCGGCGGACAGACTGGCCCGTACCCCGCCCTCGCCCGAGATGACCTCGACCACCGTGTTGGAGACGAGGATGCCGACGTGGTCGGAGGTCATGCCCAGCAGCATGAACAGCTCGCGGGCCAGTTCGTCGAGCGAGAGCCCCGGGTGCGCGGCAATCAGGTACGAGGGGAAGTCGTCCCCGGGCTTGTCCAGTTTCACCGCCGCGAGTTCGGCCAGTGTCGCGAGCAGCCGCTCCAGAGCGGGCTCCGCGTCGGGGCCGGCGTCCAGCACCCGCCACATGTCCATCAGCGCGTCGTCGCCCTGCGAACCGGGGAAGCCCAGCAGGCGGCTGGCGACCATCAGCGGCAGGGGCCGGGAGAACTGGGCGGACAGATCCGCGAGGCCCGTACCGCCGCCCTGGCCCATCAGGCTGATCAGTTCGTCGGCGTATGCGGTGACGGCCCTCTTGAGCCCCTTCGCCTGCGGGTGGGCCGGATCCTGGAACGGTTTCAGCGCCACGTCCCACGCCGCCCGCAGCGGCCGGTAGCCGGGGCCGCCCTGGATCAGCACATGGTTGACCTCGAGGGACGGTCCGAGCGGCCAGTCGGACGGCACTCTGCCCTCCGAGCGGGCCCGCCACTTCTCAAGTCCCTTCGGCCAGCCGTCGTCGTCCTGGAGTACCTGGAGCGACTCCTTGTAGCCCAGGACCAGCCAGGCGGGCACGCCCAGCAGGTCGACCGGTGCGACCGGGCCGTGCCGCTGCCGCAGCCGTTCGTACACGAGCGCCGGACGCGTCTCGTAGTCCCTGGTCAGCAGCGGTTCAGGGGTCATCTCCTCCAGCCGTGTGTCGTCCAGGTCCACGGATCCGCCGTCGCCCCACTGGGATTTCATCTACGCGCCGCCCCTCCAACACTCCCCGTACCGGCTTACGTTCAGCCGGTAGTTGGAAACGGTGGGGACCCTACCGCAGGGGGTACGGCAGAGTGACGACGGGGGCGCAACTCACAGGTACGGCCGCGCCGACGACACCGTCCACGTGGCCTCCGCGGGGTCTCCACATCGCCTCCACGCGCGGGTTCTCAGGCAGCCGTGTATCCGAGCTGGCGCCGCATGTACGGGGTCAGGAGGGTCTTGGCCTTGGCCAGGGTGGCGGTACGGCCCCCGAGAACCGCGGTCTCGCCGCCTGGCACGGGCACCATGGTCACTCCGTCGGCAGGGCCGAACGGCACGACGAGCGGGGTGCGGTGGATCGGGCGGTAGAAGCGCGGACGCCTGCGATGTTTGCCCGAACTCTGAAGGTAGGCACGGATGTTGTGGACGGCGAGGTCCGCCTGGGCGAGGGCGACAGGAGTGATCTTGAGTTCGCTGACGTCGTTCACGTCGCCGACCGCGAACACGTCCGGCCGTCCCTCGACCCGGAGGGTGCGGTCGACCCGCACATGACCGGAGTCGTTCAGCCAGTCGCTGTGGCCGGCCATGCGCAGCCAGAACGTGTTGGGGGTGGTGCCCGTGGCCCAGAAGGAGCGGTCGGCCTCGATGACATGGCCGCGGGCATCGCGGTAGGTGCCGAAGTCGTTGCCGGGCGACATGAAGGAGTCGAGCCGGACGTCCACGTCGTGGGACTCCAGCCAGGCACGGGCCCTTTTCCCGGCGCGTTCGCTGCCCGTGGCGTGGAGCAGCGCCGGCCCCGAGTGGGCGAGGGTGACCCGGGCGTCGGGCCGGGCCAGGCGGATCTCGGCGGCGAGTTCGACGCCGGAGGGCCCGCCGCCGACGACGAGGAGATGATCCGCGGCGGCGATGCTCCGCTGGTGCTCGGCGAACGACTGGGCCGCCTCCTCGACGGTCGTGCCGGCGAACCGGGCCGGTTCCGGGTAGTCGGCGCCGGTGGCGATCACCACCACGTCGTACGGGAGGCGTTCACCCGAGGCCAGGACAACCTGCCGCTCGGCGGTGTCGATACGGACCGCCTTGCCCACGGCGATGCGGCCGTTGCGCAGCAACCGGTCGTACGGGATGAACGGAGTGACCGTCCATTCGGGGTGCACTCCCGCCCGCAGGGAGGCAATACGGTGGAAGAAGACGTCCTTGCGGTCCACCAGCGTGACCCGCGCCGTCTCGTCCAGTCGTCGCGCCAGCCGTACGCCCGCGTAGCCGCCGCCGATCACCACTACGTCGCCTTCGCGCACGTCGCGTCTCCTGTGCCTGTGGGGGGAACCGAGCACCGGGGCGTGGGGGCCGTCGGCCACTCGACTGACGCCGAGCCTAGCGCTTGAAACTTAAAGAGCTGATGAACTTCGGTGTGCATTCTGTGAAGTGACGGCGCGGACGACTGCTCTCGCGCCGCCCACCTCCAACTCGCCGTACCGGGCGGCGCAGGGGCGGCACGGTCGGGCACCGGCCATCGTCGCCCGCCGATCCGGCGTAAGTCCGGCATAAGTATGGTGATCCCGTGAAGGCGCTGTTGTTGCCCAGCGAGCAGAAAGGTTCAACCAGGTGAGCTCCAGGATCCAACCGACCGCGCAGGTCGACGAGACGGCCACGATCGGCGACGGGACGACGGTCTGGGATCTGGCCCAGATACGCGAGGACGCCCGGCTGGGCACCGGGTGCATCGTGGGCCGGGGAGCGTATGTCGGCCCGGGGGTGCGGATCGGCGACAACGTGAAACTCCAGAACTACGCGCTGGTCTACGAGCCCGCGGTGCTCGGCGACGGGGTGTTCGTCGGCCCGGCGGCGGTCTTCACCAACGACTACTTCCCGCGCTCGGTGGACCCGGAGGGCCGGCTGAAGCGCGGTGGCGACTGGGAGGCCGTCGCGGTGGTCGTCGACGAGGGGGCGTCGCTGGGGGCCCGTTCGGTGTGTGTGGCGCCGGTGCGCATCGGGCGCTGGGCGCTGGTCGCGGCGGGCGCCGTGGTGACCCGGGACGTGCCCGACTTCGCGCTCGTGGTCGGCGTACCGGCGCGGAGGATCGGCTGGGTCGGCCGGGCCGGCGTACGGCTCGGCGAGCGGGAAGGCGAGCCGGGCGTGTGGGAGTGCCCCGAAACGAGCGCGCTGTACGACGAGAAGGACGGCGAACTCGTCGAGCGCGCGTAACTTTTCAGTCCCACAAATCGCAAATCTTCGAACATCTACAGGCATAACATGTGTGCGAAGTATGCGGAGCACGCACAATGAGCACACTGACCAGTGCCCAGGGGGGGTTACCGGGTGGATACGCCTGTGCCAAAAGCGAGGAGCGACAACCGCTCCGGCGCCGCATGGCTGATTTCTGACGCCTGACGCCTGATTTCTGACGCCTGGCGTCCGAATCTCCGGCGTCCGACGTCCGTTCGTCCGACGTTTGCTTCCGCCGCGTGCCCATCCGTGCCGCGGCGGTCACCAGTCTGTTCACCACAGGACCCACAGGGGGGTTGGTGTGCCCAAACCATGACCACAACACGTCTGGCAGCGCTCGGTCGTGAGGAACCGCCGCTGCTCGCGCTGGCCCAACGCCTCCTCACCGTCGCCGAGGCAGGCCTTCCGTCGATGCTGCTTCCTGGCGGCGAGGCCTTCGTCTTCACCATGGCCGGGCGGGAAACCCCCGGCGGCTCCTGGACCCTGGAGCGGCGCGGGACCAGTACCCGGTACGCGGCCATCACCGTGCTGGGCGCCCAGTTCCTCCCCGAGGACCGCCAGCGCGCGGTGCTCGGCGGGCACACGGCCCAGGAGTTCACGGGGCTGCTGGTCCAGTCACTGCCCACGGTGACCAACCTCGGCGACGCCGCGCTGATCGCCTGGGCCGCCGCCGAGACCGACCATCCCAAACTGTCCGACGCCCTCGCGCGGCTGGACGCCCTGGACGACGAGGGCCGGCCGCAGTACACCGTCGAGGCGGCGTGGGTGCTGTCCGCGCTCGCGGCGGCTCGGCACACGATGGATGTGGAGCAACGTTTCTCCGCAGCCCGGGACCGCCTTCTGCGGGCCCGCATCGGGGACAGTCCGCTCTTCCCGCACGCCACCGGGCCCGGCCTGGTGCCCTGGTACCGGTCGCACGTGAGCTGCTTCGCCGACCAGACGTACCCACTCCAGGCCCTGGCCCGCGCACACGCCAGCGGCGACGGTGCCGGCGATCCCGAGGCACTGGCCGCCTCCGAGGCGTGCGCCGCCCGTATCTGCGAACTGCAGGGCGACGGCGGGCAGTGGTGGTGGCACTACGACGCGCGCACCGGCGGTGTCGTGGAGGGCTACCCGGTCTACAGCGTCCACCAGCACGCGATGGCGCCGACCGCCCTGTTCGATCTGACCGACGCCGGCGGCAGCGACTTCGGCGCGGCGATCCGCAAGGGCCTGCGCTGGATGACGGACGTGCCCGAACTGGCCGCCGGGAACGAGGAGCCGATGATCCTCGACGAGCTCGGCGTCACCTGGCGCAAGGTCTACCGGGGCGACCCGAAGAAGGCGGTGCGCGCCGCCCGGGGACTCGGCACCCGAGTCGCTCCGAACCTCCGGCTCAAAGCCCTGGACCGGGTGTACCAGCCCGTCTCCGTGGACCGCGAATGCCGGCCGTACGAATTCGGCTGGATGCTCCACGCCTGGCTGGGGAGACGAATATGAGCGAGCGCCGGACCCTGTTCGGGGTCGAGCTGGACCCGCTGACCATGGACGAGACCGTCGAGCGCTGCCTCGAAGCCGTCCGTGACGACAGACAGTTGGAGATCGGCGTCGTCAACGCCGCGAAACTGGTGAACATGCGGCGCGACCAGCGGCTCGCCGACGCCGTGTCCGGCTGCGATCTCGTCGTCGCCGACGGACAGGCCGTGGTCTGGGCCGGCCGGGTGCTGCGCGCCCCGCTGCCGGAACGGGTCGCCGGTATCGACCTGTTCCTGCGGCTGCTGGCCGAGGCCGAGTCGGCGGGTATCTCCGTGTACTTCCTCGGCGCCAAGGAAGAGGTGCTGGAGGAGATGCTGCGCCGGGTGGCCGACCGCTTCCCCGGCCTGAAGGTGGCCGGCAGCCGCAACGGCTACTTCGACGACTCCCAGCAGGAAGCCATCGCCGGCGCGATCGCCGAGAGCGGCGCCCGGATGCTGTTCCTCGGCATGACCTCGCCGAAGAAGGAGATCTTCACCGCCGCTTACGGGATACGCACCGGCGCCCGCGTCGTGCACGGCGTCGGCGGCTCCTTCGACATCCTCGCGGGGATCACCAAGCGCGCCCCCGAGACCTGGCAGCGGCTGGGAGTCGAGTGGCTCTACCGCGCGCTGCAGGAGCCGCGCCGCCTGGGCCGGCGCTACCTCACCACCAATGCCGCCTTCGTCCTCATGACGGCCCGGGAGTTCATCCGGCCCACCCCGTCACCCGCTACCGCGAACAGGAGCCACTGATGCGCGTCGTCGTGGTCGGACAGGGATACGTCGGTCTGCCGCTGGCCATCCGAGCCGCCGAGGTCGGACACGAGGTGATCGGCTACGACGTCGACTCCCGGCGGATCAAGACCCTCGCCGCCGGTGAGTCGTTCGTCGAGGACGTGTCCTCCCAGCGGATCCGCGCGGCACTGGACAACGGCTCGTACCGCCCGAGCGAAGCGGCCCGCGACTGCGGCGGTTTCGACATGGCCGTGGTGACCGTCCCGACTCCTTTGCACGAGGGCACTCCCGACCTGCGCTACATCAGGGACTCGGCGGCCACCCTGGCCCGGTATCTGCGCCCCGGAGCGACCGTCGTCCTGGAGTCGACGACGTATCCCGGGACCACGCAGGAGCTGTTCGCGCCGATCCTGGAGGACGGCTCGGGCCTGACCGCGGGTACCGACTTCCACCTCGGGTACAGCCCGGAGCGGATCGACCCCGGAAACGCCGTCTGGGGCTTCAAGGAGACCCCGAAGGTCGTCTCCGGGGTCAACGAGGCCTCGCTCAAGGCCGTTCAGGACTTCTACGCGCAACTCGTCGACACCACCGTGCCGGTGAGCTCGCCGAAGGAGGCCGAACTCGCCAAGCTCCTGGAGAACACCTTCCGGCATGTGAACATCGCGCTGGTCAACGAGATCGCGATGTTCGCCCACCACCTGGACATCGACGTCTGGCAGGCCATCGACGCGGCCTCCACCAAGCCGTTCGGCTTCATGAAGTTCACGCCAGGACCGGGTGTCGGCGGCCACTGCCTGCCGATCGACCCCTCGTACCTGTCCTGGCGGGTACAGCGTGAACTCGGCCAGAGTTTCCGCTTCGTGGAGCTGGCCAACGACATCAACAACCACATGCCCGAGTACGTGGCGCGTCGGATCAGCGACCTCTTCAACGAGAGACGCCGTTCAGTGAACGGCTCACGCATCCTGCTGCTCGGCCTCGCGTACAAGAAGAACACCAGTGACGCCCGCGAGTCGCCGGCCCTGCGCATCTCCCAGCTCCTGCTCGACATGGGGGCGCAGGTCAGGGCCGCGGACCCGCACGTGGTCGAGAGTCTGCCGGTGGACAGCCGCCTGGTGCGGGTCGAACTGACCCCGGACGAGCTGACGGCCGCCGATGTGGTGGTCCTGCTCACCGACCACGACAGCTTCGACTACGAACTCGTGGCCGAACACGCCCCCTTTGTCCTCGACTGCCGCCGCCGGCTGTCGTCGGGACCCACGATCGAGGTGCTCTGAGCCATGCCGCGCATCGTCTGCGTCGCCGGGGCGCGCCCCAACTACATGAAGATCAAACCGGTGATGGACGCCCTGGAGAGCCGGGGCGCCGAGGTCGTCCTCGTCCACACCGGCCAGCACTACGACCCGGCCATGAACGACGTGTTCTTCGCCGACCTCGGCATCCGTCCGCCCGACCGCTTCCTCGGGGTCGGTTCGGGCAGCCACGCCGAGCAGACCGGCCGCGTGATGACCGCGTTCGAGCCGCTCCTCGACGAGGTGTCCCCGGACATCGTCGTGGTGGTCGGGGACATCAACTCCACCCTGGCCTGCGCCCTGGTCACCGCGAAGGCCGGGCCGCTGCTCGCCCATGTCGAGTCGGGTCTGCGCAGCCGCGACTGGAGCATGCCGGAGGAGGTCAACCGCGTCGCCACCGACCGGGTCAGCGACTATCTGCTGGCCCCCTCCCCCGACGCCGCCGAGAACCTGCGCGCGGAGGGTTACCGGGACGACCAGATCCACCTGGTCGGCAACGTCATGATCGACACGTTGCTGGCCAACCTGGAGCGGGCCAGGGCCTCGTCCGTCCTGGACGAATACGGCCTGGCCAAGGGCGAGTACGGCCTCGTCACCCTGCACCGCCCGGCCAATGTGGACGACCCCGAGGTGCTCACCGGGCTGCTGAAGGCCCTCGGGGAGATCGCCGGGCGTCTTCCGCTCGTGCTGCCCGTGCATCCGCGCGCCTCGCGGCGGCTGGCCGAGATCGGCGTCCCCGGGGGCATCCGGCTCGTACCGCCCGCCGGATACCTGGACTTCATCGCCCTCCAGGACTCCGCTCGCGTCGTGCTGACCGACTCCGGTGGCATCCAGGAGGAGACCACCGCGCTGGGCGTGTCCTGTGTGACTCTGCGGGACAACACCGAGCGGCCCATCACCGTCGAGCAGGGCACCAATGTGCTGGCGGGCCGGGATCCGGCGCGGATCGTGTCCACCGTGAACGGGGTACTGGACGCTCCGCCCGCGCCGCGCAGACCCGAACTGTGGGACGGCCACGCGAGCGACCGCATCGCGGACGTGCTGCTGGAGGGGGGCACCGCCAGCACGCGGCGGCGACCGACCGACCTGCCGAGAACCAAGGATCGAACGTTCCCCATATGATCCGCTTGAAACACATGCTCGTAGAACATTTGGCCGCAAGGGGGGACCACCATGGATCTCGCTGAGATCTTCCGGGTCATGCGCAGGCGTTGGTACGTCCTGCTGCCCGGACTGCTGCTGACCGCCGGTCTGGTGGCCGCCGTGGTGCTGGTGGTTCCGGTCACCTATCAGTCGCAGAGCACGGTGCAGCTTCTGAACTCCCCGAAGGCCACCGTCGCCTACGGCGGCAACCCCTTCCTGAGCACGCAGACCTCGCTCACCGGCATGGCCGACAGCCTTGCCCGCAACCTCAACTCCGACGACTCCGTCAGGGAACTCAAGTCCCGTGGCGCCACCGGTACGTTCGAGGCCAAGATCGCCGACAACGCCCAGGGGCCGCTCATGTGGCTCACGGTCACCGGCACCGGCAAGGCCTCCGTCCTGGCCTCGGACCGCATTCTGACCGCGTATGCCAAGGACCGGCTGGAGCAGTTCCAGAAGCAGCAGTCGGTCGAACCGAAGGCCATGATCCAGATGATGACGATCGTGGTCCCGCAGCCGCCGATGGCGCAGACCAAGACCCGGCTCGAGTACATGATCATGGCCGGGGGCGGGGGTCTGGTCCTGACCCTGGCCGCCTGTTTCTACGTGGAGGCACGCCGCCGGTCGCGTCCGCCGGTGCGGCCGGAAGAACCCGAGCAGCCGGCCGAAGTCCCCGAACCGGCCGCCGAACCCCGTGTCACCGCCCCTCGGCCGTCGGCCGAGGAGTCGCCCGCGGAACGGACCATCGCCCTGCGGACGCCGCCCGCCTGGGCACGGTCCGCCGTGAACAGTCCCCCCGCGGAGCCGAGGACGGGACGGACCGCCACGGTCGTGGCACCCGCCGCCGAGCCGCTCGACGAGGAGTCGACTCATGGACAGCGTCCGCACACCGGACAGCGAGACCGCTGAACCGAGCGACACCCCCGCTCCGGCCGCCGCCTCCCTGGGCGGCAAGGTCCGTTCCGCCGCGCGCTGGAGCCTGATCAACACCGTCGTGATGCGGCTGGGCAACTTCGCGACCGGCATCCTGCTGGCGCGGTTCGCCCTCGGGCCGGCGGAGTGGGGGGTCTACGGCATCTCCCAGACGGTACTGCTGGTCCTGCTGTCCGCGAACGAGTTGGGCGTGGGCCTGGCCATCGTGCGCTGGGAGGGCGACGCACGGCGGTTCGCGCCGACCGTGCTGACCCTCAGCGCCCTCTCCAGCGGCGTGCTGTACGTGGCGCTGTTCGCGGCGGCACCGACGGTGGCGGGCCTGCTCGGCTCGCCCGACGCCGCGGGCGTGCTCCGGGTGATGTGCCTGTGCGTGGTGATCGACGGGATCGCACAGGTACCGGCCGGCTTCCTCACCCGTGAGTTCGCCCAGGGCAAGCGGATGATCATCGACGGGCTCAACTTCGTGGCCAGCACCGCGGTGACGCTGCTGCTGGCCTTCGAGGGCTGGGGCGCGATGAGCTTCGCCTGGGGAGCCGTGGCGGGGAACGTCGTTGCGCTGATCGGATGCGGGCTGGCGGCCCCGGGCACCCTGAAGTTCGGCTGGGACCCCGGCCAGGCCCGGGCGCTGCTCAGGTTCGGGCTTCCGCTGGCGGGGGCGAGCATGCTGGCCCTCGCGGTGGTCAACGTCGACACCATGGTGGTGGGCGCGACGCTGGGCAACGTGGCTCTGGGCTTCTACGTGCTCGCCTTCAACATGTCCGGCTGGCCCGTGCGGATCATCTCCGAGGCCGCCCGCCGGGTCTCCTTCGCCGGGTTCTCCCGACTGGCCGACTCGCCACAGGCCCTCGCCCAGGGCTTCAGCCGCGCACTGGGTGTGGTCATCACCGGCACCGTCCCGCTCTGCGTCCTGCTCGCCTGTCTCGCCGAGCCGGCCATCGTGACCATCTACGGGGACCGGTGGGGGCCCGCCGCCGCGGCACTGCCCTGGCTGATGGTCCTCGGCCTGATCCGCATCGGCAGCGAACTCGCCTATGACTGTCTGGTCGCGATCGGACAGCGCCGGTCGCTCTTCCTGGTGCAGGGTCTGTGGCTGGCGGCCCTGGTCCCGGTACTGCTCGCCGCCGCCAAACTCAACGGCATCGTGGGCGTCTCACAGGCCCATGTCCTGGTCGCCGGCGGCCTGGTGGTGCCCGTGTTCCTGGTCGCCCTCCGCCGAGGCGGCATCGGTGTCGGCCGGGTCGCCCAGGCCTGCGCCTGGCCGTTCTTCGGCGGGGCCGTGATGGCCGGGATCGTCCTCGGTCTGCAGCGCCTGCTCGGCGACGGGCGGCTCGCCCTTGTCGCCATCAGCGCGATCGCCCTGGCCGGTTACACGCTGTGCGTCCTGCCCAGCCGTGACTTCCTGCGCGGTGGCGGCCGCGGCGACCGGCCCCACCGCGGCCGCCACCGGTCCCCCGCACCGGTCCGGCACACCCAGAAGGACATGAGGTGAACCCGATGTCACGGCGCATCAGCCGGAACTCGCTCGTGGGAGTGCTGCTCGCGGCCCTGCTGGCGGTCCTGGGCTCGGCCTGCTCGGGATCGGGCCGGTCCGTGTCGCAGGACTGCGCGAAGGACGGGCCGACCTGCCGTACGAGCGGATCCTCGGCGTCACCGAGCCCGGATCCGTCGGCCACGGTCGGCGAGGCGACGAGCAGCCCCACCGCCTCACCGTCCCCGACCGTGAAGCCCGCCCCGGCCAAGACGCCGGCCCCGACGAAGAAGCCCCCAGCGACGGCGGGCACCGGCGGTGTGTCCGGCGCACCCGTGGCCAGGACCAACTGTGCCTCGCCCGGCGACTGCGGCTTCCCCGACGCCGACACCACCGGTCCGCGCATCACCCTCAAGCCCAAAAAGACCGGCTACTGGGCGGTCCGTACCGACGGGCTCGTCATCCGGGGCTGGGACATCACCGGCACGCTCGACATCTACGCGAACAACGTCACCGTCATCGACACCAAGATCACCTCGGACAGCTGGTGGGGCGTCAACCTGCGCCCCGGATACAGCGGCCTGAAGGTCCTGCACTCCACCATCACGGCCGTACCCGGCAAGGGTCCGGACAACGGCGGCGTGGACTACGCGGTGTCGAACATGGGGGTCAGCTCCGTCGAGGTCGGCTGGTGCGACGTCTCGGTGTTCGGTGACGCCCTGTCCATGGGGCAGGGGAACCTGCACGACAACTACGTGCACGACATCGTTCCGTTCATCAACCTGGGCGGCGAGTGGCAGCACACCAACACGGTGATCAGCGGCGGCGGCAACACCGGGCACCTGATCATCCGCCACAACACCCTGCTGAACCCGACCAGCCTCAAGCAGGGTGCCTCGGGCAGCATCGGCCTCTTCGCCGACACCGGCGTGGTCCGCAACGTCACCGTGGACGACAACTGGATAGCCGGCGGCGCGTACGCCCTGTACGGCGGTGACACGGGTGCCACCGGGATCAGGGTCACCGACAACATCTTCTCCACGGAGTACCACCCCGGGTCCGGCGGCTACGGCGTGGTCGCCCACTGGAACGCGGGCGGCGCCGGAAACGTGTGGAGCAACAACCGGATGTCCGACGGCCGCCTGGTCAAGCCGGAGCCGTCGTCGTGAGCGGGGTCGTGCGCCGGATCGCACGGGCGCCCTGGACCCTGCTCAAGGCGCTGTTCGGCTGGCTGGTGCTCTTCGAGGTCAGGAACAAGGTCCTGTTGGCCCCCACCGCGGTGCGGCTGCGCCGGATCGAGGACGCCGAGACCCGGCGGCTGGCCGCCGGCCTGCCGTCGCCGCCCTCGGCGCTGGTCGCCACGGTGATCGCCACCCACCGACGCCCCGAGGCGCTGCGTGCGGCGGTGCGCTCGGCTCTGGACCAGACCGTTCGCGACCAGGTCGTCATCGTGGTCGACGACGGTGCCGGACTGCCCGAACTCCCCGACGACCCAAGGGTGTTCGCGGTCTCCCTGGCAGCCAACACCGGGGTCGCGGGAGTCGTGCGCAATGTGGGCATCCGCCTCAGCCGCTCGCGGTACGTGGCGTTCCTGGACGACGACAACCTGTGGGAACGCGACCATCTGGAACGGACTCTGGCGGTCCTGGAGTCCCCGGACGGGCCCGACGGCGTCTACACGGCACTGCGCCGCGTTCTGCCCGACGGCAGCGAGAGGGACGTCCTGTCGGTGCCCTACGACCGGCGCAGGGCGGCCCGCGAGTCCTTCCTGGACACCAACGCCTTCGTCGCCCGCCGAGATCGCTCCCTTCGCTTCAGCCGTCTGCGCCGGACACCGGAGGTGATGCCCCGCGAGGACTGGGAGCTGATCCACCGGTACGCGCGTGGGCACCGGGTGCTCCATGTGCCGCATCCCACCGTCCGATACCTGGTGAACCCGGCCAGCTTCTACACCCAGTGGTGACAGCGGGATGAATCGACCCTGCTCCGCCGACCGTTACTCCGTCGGCCATTACTCCGCCGACCGTTGCTCCTCTCCCGTTCCGAACACAGGTGGTTGATCCCATGCCCCGCTCCCGCGCCCTCAGGAACAAGTTCGTCGACGCGCCCGGCTCGCTGGGCGAACGGATGCGCGTCGCACGCTGGGAGCGGTTCCGGCGCTGCTTCCCCGGCATCGAGAACATGAGCGTCCTCGACCTGGGCGGAACGGCCGAGATGTGGCTGCGCGCACCGGTGCGCGCCAAGCACGTCCACCTGATCAACCTGGCGGAACACCCCGCCGAACTCCCGGACTGGATCACCGCGGAGGTCGCCGACGTCACCGACGAGGCGGTCGCTGCCGAGCTGAGCGCCAAGGGCGGTTACGACCTGGTGTTCTCCAACTCGACCATCGAGCACGTGGGCGGCCACAGCCAGCGCCGCAAGTTCGTCTCGGCCGTGGAGTCACTGGCGCCGCTGCACTGGATCCAGACGCCGTACCGCTACTTCCCCGTCGAGCCCCACTTCGTGGCGCCCGGCTTCCAGTTCCTGCCGCTGGCCGCCAGGGCCCGTCTCGTACGGCGCTGGCCCCTCGTCCACAGCCGCCCCGACAGCCCGGAGTCGGCGATGGACGCGGTGATCAACATCGAGCTGCTGACCCGCACCGAGATGCGCTACCTGTTCCCCAGGTCGGTGCTGCTCAGCGAGCGGGTGCTCGGTGCCCCGAAGTCACTCATAGCCGTCAGAACGGAGCCCGTATGCTCAACAACCTGATCAACAGACATGACGCGGACCGGTTACTGCGCAAGGTACGGCGATTAGAACTCGACCCGGTCCTGGCCAAGTTACGGGTGCGGGGCGGCGCGCGGGTGATCCAGCACTGGTCCCGCGTCGACCCGTCGCTGACCGAATGGTGGGCGATACCGGCGGTGGTCAGACGCTGGAACCTGCTGATGACCGGCGATCCCGACACCTCATTTCCCGAGTACGTGGCCGCCGAGCACTTCGCGCCACGCACCGGTCTGCGCGGCCTGTCCCTCGGGTGCGGCACCGGCGGCAACGAGCTTCTCTGGGCGAAGACCGGCGCCTTCTCCCTCCTGGCGGGCGTGGACGTGGCGCCGGAGCGCATCGACTTCGCCACCCGCGCCGCCGCCGAGCACGGTCTCGCCGACGTCCTGCGCTTCCGCGTCACCGACGTCAACCGGATGACCGCCGAAGGGGAACGCTACGACGTACTCCTCGGTCTCCAGTCGCTGCACCATTTCGACGACCTCGACGCCGGCCTGCCGAGGCTCTCCCAACTCATCGAACCCGACGGCATGTTCGTGGTCGACGAGTTCGTCGGCCCCACCCGGTTCCAGTGGACCGACGCTCAACTGGACGCCGCGAACGCCCTGTTGGCCCAGCTCCCCGAGGAGCGGCGGCGCCAGGCGGACGGCCGGATCAAGCGCCGTGTCGTGCGGCCCAGCAGCTGTCGATGGTGCTGGACGACCCCTCGGAGGCGGTCGACGCGGCGGCGCTGCTGCCGGGTCTGCGGCGCGAGTTCGACGTCGTCGAGGAACGGCCGTACGGGGGTACGTTGTTGCACCTCGCGTTCTCGGGGATCGCACACAACTTCCTTGACCAGGAGCCGGAGACGTTGGCTCTGCTGGAGCGGTGCTTTGCTTTGGAGGACGCAGTCCTCCCCGGCGTGGGGCATGACTTCGTCGCCATGGTGTGCCGGCCCCGGAGTTTTGCTGGCTAAGGGGGTGCCGGAGGGCGTTGTATGCCGGCTGCTGCGCCATCGTGGCTTGTCGCGCAGTTCCCCGCGCCCCTATTACGGGGCCGGTGTTTTATTTAGGGTGCCCGGGGTTGCCAGGGCCTTTGCCGCCGCTCGGGCTGCTGGGCGGCCCAGGGCTGCGCGGGAGGTCTCCCGGAGGAGGACGGCTGTGCGGAAGGCCGCCGTGGCGAGGGGGCCGTGGCGTTTGCGGTACAGGCGGACTCGGTTGACGGTGAGGATGGTCCAGAGGCGGGGCGACACCTGGGAGTCGCCGCCCAGGTGGACGGCCTCGGCTGTCGGCTCCAGCTGAGTGGCGTAGCCCAGGTCCCGCGCGCGCAGGCAGTACTCGGTCTCCTCCGAGTAGAGGAAGAAGGACTCGTCCCACCGGCCGCAGGCGGCCAGACAGTCCCCCGAGATGGCCATGAGCGCGCCAGTCGCCCAGTCCGCGCGCGTGGACCGCTGATACGCGGCGGGGTCGGTCACCAGCTCGCTCAGACGCGGGAAGCGTCCGGCGCGGGTGTTTCCGATCAGGGCCTCGCCGAGCGCCCGGGTCACGCTCGACTCGCGGCGCAGCGAGCGGTGAGGCGTGTCCCTGCCCTCTTCGTACAGAAGCGGTACGGCGATCCCGACACCCTCACCGAGACTGTCCATCAGGCGTTTGGCGCAGCCCTCCCGCATCCTGATGTCGGGGTTGCAGATGAGCACGGCCTCGTACTCCCCGGCCGCCCCCAGCGCCGCGTTGACCCCGGCCGCGTACCCGGCGTTGCGGCCGGTCTGGACGACGGTGGCGTCGGGGGCCAGTGTCCGGAGCACCTCGACGGTGTCGTCGGCGGAGTCGTTGTCGGCGACGACGAGCCGCCAGTCGAGGCCGGCCATGCCGTCGGGAAGCGCGGCGAGGAACCCGGGGAGCACCGAGGCGCTGTTCCAGGTGACGACGATGACGGCGACGGGACTCATCGGGACTCCGCGAGTTGGGGGACCTGGGCCTCGGATGCCTCACGGGGTGCGGGGACCGGGACGGCTTCGTCCGCCGCTGCCGCTGTCGCCGACTCGGCCGCCTCGCGGCGGATGAAGCCGAGGTAACTGCCGCCTGCGCCCAGGGTCAGGAAGAACATCCCGGCGTACATGGGGAAGCTGAGCGCGTCGAAGGTGGCGCTGATGACCAGGGCGACCAGCGCCGAGGCGAGGAACGCCTGTCCGAGTTCCCGGTCCGAGTCGTCGCGGGCGAGGCGGCGGATGGCGCCGCCGGTGTGTATCCCGGTGACGAACAGGGCGACCAGCGCGACGAGCCCCACGAAGCCCATCTCGGCCAGGGTCAGCATGTACTGGTTGTCGGTGAAGAAGTACAGGTCGGGGGTGAAGGTGCCGAAGCCACGTCCGAACCAGGGGTGTTCGTCGAGATAGGGGACGATCGCGCCGTACTTCACGGTGCGTGCCTGGGTACTGCTGTCGGAACCGGCGAAGAACGTGGCGAACAGGTTGGTGATGGTGCCGATCAGCCCGGGAATGATCACCTTGAAGCCGGCCACCGAACCCAGGATGATCCCGATCGCGGCCCAGCGACGACCCGGCTTCCAGCGGGGCACCATCACCAGGATCACGATGGCGGCGCCGATGATGGACGTCCTGGACACCGTCAGCGGAAGCGCGCCCGCCATGATCGCCACCGGGGCCCAGCGGCGCATCGCGCCCGCGTGACGGCGTACCGGATCGAACGCCTGGTGGACGGCGAAGGGGACCAGGATGGCCAGCATCCCGCCGAACTCCAGCGGATGGGCCGTGGTGGAGCGCGGGCGGGTGAACGAGCCGCGGTCCATGGCGCTGATCCCCGCGGTGCTGGACTGCAGGCCGGGGATGTGGATGGAGTCGGCGATGTTGGTCGCCGCGAAGAAGTCGTAGTAGCCGATCAGGGCGACGACCGTGCCCAGGACGACGAGCCGGCGCATCAGGGTCTCCAGCCGGCCGCGCTCCTGGATGCCGGCCGAGGCCAGCACCACCAGCGCCACCCACACGCCGAGTCCGATGAGCCCCCGGTCGGCCCCGAGGACCTCCTCGTGCGAGCTGTCGCGGCCGGCGTCCGCGAGGTACGACAGCAGCACGGCCACGGCGAGCAGGCACATCGCCACGCGCGGCAGCCTGGTGCCCTCGGCGGGCCGGATCCGGCCGCCGAGCCAGGTCGCGAGATACCAGAGAAGTCCCAGCAGGGCGAAGACGTTGGCCGGGGTGCCGACGCCCCCGAGCGCCGGCAGGGTGAGGTTGGACGGGACGAAGAAGGCCAGCACCAGATAGCCGGTGAGGATCGTCGTGGCGTCCAGCTTCCGCACCAGCAGGCCTCTGGGCGCCCGCTCGGGGGGCTGGGCGCGATGGCGCCGGGGCACGTAGCCGGCCGTGGCGCGACCGCGTCGGCGGACCACCGCGACGCCCTCGGCCAGGATGGACAGCAGGAACGCGCTGACCATCCCGACGATGAGCACCGACGCGATGTTCTGGTAGCGGGCCTTCGACTGCGAGACCGGTGTCTGCGGCAGCACGACCGGCGCGGCCTGCACGGAGTACTTCGCCGGCACCTTGGAGGCGGCCTGGAGGGCCTTCAGCTGCTCCCCGGTGAACCTGGTGAGGGTGGTGGTCTCCCGCAGCACCTTCGCCCGGTCGGTGCCGGTGACGCCCAGGGTGAGCAGCGGGCTGTCGGCCTCGGGCGCGAAGCCGACCGTGTACCGGTCGGTGACGCCCCGGGAGTGCAGTTCCTTGGCCGAGTCGCTCGACTGGAGTGTCCTGATGAGCACGTCGGCCGTGACGACCAGCGTGCCGCCCGCGTTCGATATGGGGTTGCCGAAGGTGGGTGCCAGATCGGCGACCGCCGTGGAGTCGAGCAGCGTGACGGAACTCTGCGACTCGTAGGACACCGGGATGGTCCGGTACAGATAGCCGCCCGCGAAAAGACTGAGCAGGGTGAGGGGCACCATGAAGTACCAACGCCTGCACATGATCGCCCAGATGTCGCCAAGGCTCATGACTTCTCCCCCAGGCCCCGTGCCGCGTGACCGGACGTCCGGGCTTCGGCCAAGCATAGGCCTCGTGATCTGGTGGCGATCCGCCCCCGCGCCTGCGAGGATCGGTGCCGACGGAAGGAATCCCCGTGTCGCCCCGTGACGTCGCCGAAGCGCTGCTCCGCCGCTGGTACGTGCTTGTTCTCGCGCTTTTGCTGACGGCAGCCGGGGCCTACCCGGTGATCCGTCCGGCCCCGCAGTACCTGAGTTCGGCGGTCGTGGTCCTCAAACCGCCGGTGACGGGGAACCAGCCGAACCAGCTGACCAATCTCCAACCGCCGCTCGCCACCCTCTCGTACGGTGTCATCCAGCAGCTCGAATCGCCCGCCGGGCGGGGGGAACTGAGCTCTGCGGGCGTCCACGGGACGTACCAGCTGATCCCGCGCAACAGCGGCACCAGCGCGACGCCCGCCTATCTGATCCCCTCGTTGCAGGTTCAGGCGCGGGCGGCCGACCCGGCCGAGGCCGACACGGCGGTCCGCCGGATCATCGCCGTCTACGCCGGGCATGTGGCGGACGTCCAGGAGGCGCAGGGGATCTCGGCCGGTGCGCGGATCAACGCCTCTGTCCTGGTCGCCCCGAGCGCGGCCCAGGTGCTCGGCACCAAGAGCCGCGCGCTGGCCGGCACCGTCCTGCTGGGTGCGACGGCCGCGCTCCTGAGCGCGCTGTGGTTCGACCAGTACGCGCTGCGCCGCAGGAGCAGGAAGGGCACCTCGCCGGATCCGCGTCAGCACCCCGGCGGGATTCCGGTGACGGGCTGAGCCCCGAAGCGGGCGCAGGGCGTCTCGGCACCGGTCGGTCACGGTCTTCGCACTGAACGGGAGCATCAGATGCCGCGGCGCTTCCACGACTCCCACCACAGCCACTCCCGCCCGCGTTCGGCCACTGCCGACCACACGAGCGGTTGCAGATAGGGCATCGTCTTCGCTCCGATCCGCTGTCTGAGCCGCAGCGCGCGGTACTCGGACAGCGCCTCGTACTCCGGGAGGCACTCCCCGGCGAAGGCCACGAGTTCGTCGACCGGGACGACCTCGGTGCGTCCCCGGTCGTAGGCGCGGTAGGCGCGGCGTAGTGCGAAGCGGGCGAGGCGGGTGTGCACGGCCTCCGCGAGCCGGTCGGCCTGGGGCAGCAGGTCGGCGCACTTGTCGAGTACGGAGTCGTAGGCGACGAGGCGTTGGCGCAGGTCGTCGAGCTGGCCGCCGAAGTCGGTGGTGGACATGTTGTTGCCGTGGACGCGGTAGAAGGCCTGGTCGGCCCCCCGTACGTAGCCGACGTCGGCGCGGGCGGCGAGGCGCATCCACATCTCGATGTCGCCGGCGTGGGGAAGCGTGGGGTCGTAGCCGCCCACCTCGCGCTGCAGGCCGGTGCGGACGACGACCTCGGGTGAGGTGATGCAGCCGGTGCCTTCGCGGAACCGGCGGTCCAGCCACCAGTGTCCGGGGTAGACGGTCGAACCGGTGCCGCTCGTACGGGCCTTGGGCAGCGGGCCGCCGTGCTGGAAGCGCAGGGGGCGGCCGTAGGCGAACCCCGCCTCCGGGTGGGCGTCGAGCAGGGCGGCCGCGCGCACCAGGGCGCCGGGGACCAGCCGGTCGTCGGCGGAGAGAAGTGCGACGTAGTCACCGTCCGCCCATTCGAGGAGGCCCTCGTTGTAGGTGGCGATGTGTCCCTTGTTGGTTTCGTGGACGCGGACCTGGATGCGTGAGTCGGCGGCGGCCAGTTTGAGCGCGGTCTCCGCCGAGTCGTCGGGAGAGGCGTCGTCGATGATGAGTACCCGGACGTCAACGCCGTCCTGCTCGTCCAGGACGCTGCTCACGCAGTCGGCGAGGAAATGGCCGTACTTGTAGCACGGGATCACGACACTGACGGTGCTCATCGGTTGGGAAAGCCAATCCCCGGCGGTGGCCTCCCGCGAGTGTGCGGGAGGCCACCGACAGTGGGTTGTGGTCGGTCAGTTCTTCTTGCGGACGGTCTTGCTGGTGAGGGTCCAGACCCGGGCCGTCACCGTGTGGTGCTGCTTGTCCCGGGCCGTGACCGTGATCCTGAACCGGGTGCCGTCAGGCAGCGGGGAGGACAGATGGACGGACACCTTGTGGGTGGCCCGGTTGTAGGAGAGGACGGCCTTGACCTTGAGCTTCCCGGCGGCCGCTGCCTTCGCGCCCGGCAGGACGGTCACTGTCGCCTTCACCGTGGACAGCTTGGCCGTGCTGGGCAGGGAGGCGACCAGCGCGTTGTCCGCGTCCGCGGTGTGTGCCAGCGAGGAGCTGGTCACCTCCGAGGAGGACGTGCCCGACGTCAGCGACGCGGACGGGTCGTCGGCGGTGAAGACGGGGCCGACCCAGTAGTTCGCGGATCCGTAGGAGCCGTTGGGGAAGGCCACGTCACTGCCGTACCGGTACAGCCCGTTGTGGGCCGTGCTGATGTCGGCGGTGGCGGTCAGCGGGTAGGACTTGTGGGCCGACGCGAAGTAGCCGCCGTCCACCGCGTAGTTGCCGTTGGGTGCGTGGTAGGAGACGACGTACGCCGTGTCGGCGCTGATGGCGACCGGGGTCGCGAACGTCATCGTCTGCCAGCCGGTGGCGGACTCGGTGGTGAAGGTGCCGGAGGCGAGGAGCGTGCCGTCGGCGGACCAGAGGCTGCCGGTGTGGGTGCCGGTGTTCGTGGCGCCCTTGTAGAAGGTGACGCCGGTGACCCAGCCGCTCGCCGAGGACTGGAACCTGGTGCCCAGTTCGAGGGAGTTGGGGTCGTCGGTGACGGCCGTCCTGGCCGGCACGGTGCTGGTGTTCCACAGCGTGCAGGGGCAGGTCACCGCGGGCGGCGTGGAGCTGGTGGTGAACGACCACGTCACCGGGGCCGTCATGGCGTTGCCCCACAGGTCCTCGGCCTGGACGGACGCGGTGTACGTGGTGTGCAGTTCCAGTTCCGTCGACGGGGTGAAGGTCGCCTTGTTCGACGCGGGGAGCGTGTTGGTGCCCGGCACGGTGTTGCCGTTCGCGTCCTTCAAGGTGAACGTCAGCGTGTCGGCGTCGATGGCGTGGTCGAAGACGGCCGACACCGGCGCCGTGATCGACGCGCCGGTCGCCCCCGACGTCGGTGAGGTCGAGGTGACGACGGGCGGGGTCGTACTGGCCGACGCGGTGTCCAGCACCACGTCCACCCAGTAGTTGCTGCCCGAGGACGCCGAGGACGGGAAGGCGCTGGTCGAGCTGTAGCGGTAGACGCCGTTGCCGCCGTCGGTACCGGACTGGAGCGCGGTGAGCGGGGCCAGGCCGGCCGCGCTGCCGGAGAAGTAGCCGCCGTCGTAGGAGTATCCGCCGTTCGGGGCGAAGTACGAGGCGACGTAGGTGGTGTTGGCCTTGACGGTCACCGGGGTGGCGAAGTTCAGCTGCTGCCAGCCGGAGGCCGTCTCGTTGGTGAAGGTGCCGGTGGCCAGGCGGGTGCCGGAGGCGCTCCACAGGCTGCCGGTGTGGGTGCCGGTGTTGGCGGGTGACTTGTAGAAGCGGACGCCGGTGATCGAACCGGCCACCGTGGTACGGATCTTGACCCCGAGCTCCAGCGGACCGGCGTCACCCGCGTTGAGGGTGCCGGGCACGGCCGTGGCGGGCCAGACGGTGCAGGGGCAGGCCTGGGGGCCGACGGTCACCGGGCGGGTGGTGACGGCGCCGATGTTGACGCTGTCATCGACCGCGCGGACCTTGATGGAGGCGGCGCCCGGGGCTGTCGGCGTCCAGCTGTAGCTCCAGGACGTCAGTCCGGTGGCCGCGTTCCAGGTCGTCCCGCCGTCGGTGGACACCTCGACACGGGCCACCACACCCCCACCGGAGTCGGTGGCGGTGCCACTGATGGTGACCGGCTTCAGCGCCGGGACGGTGACCCCGGAGGCCGGGCTGGTCACGGTGATGGCCGGGCCGGTGGTGTCGGTGGTCGCCGTGGCGCTGACGAGGTTGCTCTGCAGGGTCAGCGGCTGGACGCCCATGTCGGCGAGGATGTTCACCGTCGCCTGCTGCATACGGGTGTCCTCGGTGACCACCGCGTCATCGGGGTTGTACGTGGGGAGGTTGGTGAGACCCCACGACCACTGCACGGTCCCCGACCCGAACACCAGGGCACCGGAGTCCTGGTCGCGGAACTCGACGAGACTGTGCGTCGCCGTGCCGTTGCCGTACATGTTGCCCCAGTCGAGGCGGTACTTGCCGTCGTTGATGTCCACTGTCGTGGACGACACGTTGATCGCTCCGGCGGGTCTGGTGCTGTTGACGATGTCGCTGTCCCACTCGTAGCCGAGGGTGCCGGTCGGGAAGGTGGCGGTCTGGCTCGCTGTGAGGTTGGCGATGGAGGTGTTGCGCCAGATCCGGTTCTTGCCGTACGAGCCGGGGACCGTGATCGCGTCGTCGCGGGAGCCGTTCACCTGGAACATGGAGCCGGTGAGGATGTTCGGCGGCTGGTAGGTCTGACCGTAGGAGGTGCTGGTCGGGTCCATCCAGGTGCCGGTCCAGGTGCCGCTGGGGTCGGCGATGCCGTTGCCCTGCGCCATCTTGGTCATCTTGTAGCAGACCAGGGTCCGGTTCGCGGTGCTCGTACCGTCGTTGCTCGCGGCGAGCCGGGTCTTCCAGAAGACCTCGTTGCCACTGAAGAAGGCCTGCCGGACGCCTGCCTTCCTGGCCGCCAGGACGTTGGAGTACTGGCTCTGCGTCCAGTACTCGTCGTGCCCGGAGGACAGGTACACCTTGTGCTTCGGCAGCAGGGTGGCGCCGTTGGTCGACACGTCCACGCCCGACAGATAACTGACGTCGTAGCCGTTGCGCTCCAGCCAGGACAGCATCATGAACTCGGAGCCGTAGATGCCGTTGTCACCGCCTATGTCCAGCGGCCGGTTGTAACTGACCTCGTAGGCGCGGCCGTCCGGCGCGGGGCCCGCGCCCCCGTAGAGGTCCTGGCCTCCGTAGTCGTTGTAGGCCTGCCAGGTCTCGTCGCTGGTCTGCACGACGATGTTGGAGGTGCTGGAGTCCTTGCGCACGACGAACGGGTACGGCATCAAACCGTCGCCGTCGTTCTGCGTCAGGTTCGCGATGTACAGGCCGGACACCGCGTCGCTGGGCACCGTCCAGTTCACCGTGACGGGCCAGTTGCCGCAGTCGACCAGGCCTGTGCTGCTCTTGGTGGTGCAACTGGCCGGATTGGCGTTCGAGTTGTAGTTGGCCGGATAGTTCACGGCCACCTGGGCCGCGGTCGAGATCAGACGCGCCCCGTCGCCGCCGTACCAGCCCAGCCGGTAGATCTCCACGTGGTACGTGACCGGCGACTGGATCTTGAACTGGACGGTGTCACCGGCCTGGACGCTCTCCTTGGTGGAGAATCCCTTGATGTCACCGTAGGCGTTGGGCGAGTACCAGTCGGACATGGGGCTGCCCGTCTTGGAGTTCTCGCAGACGACCGGGTTCGAGCCCGTTCCGCACGGATCGGACGCGGCCTGGGCGGAGATGGCCTGCGGAAGCACCGCCCATATCAATGCTGCTACGACGGCGAGGCGGCCGCCCCGGATCCGTCTGCTCCATCTGTTCATGTGTACCTCTCAGCGGTGCTGTGCTCTGTGCAGGGCCGACCCAGGGGTCGGGGTGGAGCGGGAGTGTGGGGGCCGATCAGCTTTCGAGCGCCTTGGCGAGCGTGTCCACGACGCGCTGCTGCTGATCGGGGCTTATTTGGGGGAAGAGCGGCAGTGACAGGATCCGGTCCGCCGCCTTCTCGGCGTGCGGGAAGTCGCCCCGGGCGTGGCCGAGATGCCGGTAGGCCTCGGTGAGGTGGACGGGGGCGGGGTAGTGCACCCCGGCGCCGATGCCCTCCGCGTTGAGCTTGCCCACAAGGTCGTCGCGGTCCGTGCCGGACACCTGGACGACGTAGAGGTGCCAGACGTGCAGGTTGCCGGCGGCGGTGACCGGGAGCACGACGCGCCCGGCGGACACCAGGTCGGCGAGCAGCGCGTCGTAGCGGGCCGCCGCCGATCGCCGGGCCGTGTTGCCGTCCGCGAGCCGCGCCAGTTTCGCCCGCAGGACGACGGCCTGCAGCCCGTCCAGCCGGCTGTTGAACCCGGGGACGTCGTGGCGGTACTTGGCGACGCCGCCGTGGTTGGCCATCGCGCGGACCAGGTCGGCCGACTCCTCGTCGTCGGTGAGCACCGCGCCCGCGTCGCCGTAGGCGCCCAGGTTCTTGCCGGGGTAGAAGCTGGTCGCCGCGATTCCGCCGCTGCCCGGTGACCGGCCGTCGCGGGTGGCGCCCTGGCACTGGGCGGCGTCCTCGACGACCCTTACGTGGTCGGGCAGTTGGCCGGCCAGTCGCGTCACTTCGGCCATCTGGCCGTACAGGTGCACCGGGACGACCGCACGGGTGGCCGGGCCAACCGCGTCGAGGGCGGCCTGCGGGTCGAGCAGGTAGGTGTCGGGCAGGCAGTCGGCCAGGACGGGCCGCGCGCCGATCCTGGCCACGGCTCCCGCGGTGGCGATGAAGGTGTTGGCGGGTATGACGACCTCGTCGCCGGGCCCGACCCCGCTGACACGCAGGGCGAGTTCGACGGCGTCGGTGCCGTTGGCGACGCCCACGCAGTGCGCGACACCGCCGAAGTCGGCGTACTCGCGCTCGAAGGCCCGCACCTCGTCGCCGCCGATGAAGGCGGTGTTGGCCAGGACTCGTTCGAATCCGGCCCGTACCTCGTCGGCGACCTCTTCGTGGGCCGCCTTGAGGTCCACCAGCGGAATATGGTTCATGCGACTGGTCCCCCCAGTTGCTGTGTCAACAGTTCGTCGAGCGCGGGCGCCGCAGCCTCACGCAGCCGGCGGGCCGGGCTCCCCACCCAGACCTCGCCCGGCGGCACATCACCGAGTACGGCGCTTCCCATCCCGATCAGTGACCAGGCGCCGACCACCGTGCCCTCCCTGACCAGGGCACCGGAGCCCACATAGGCGCCCCGCTCCAGCCGCGCTCCCCCGCCCAGCCGGACGCCGGAGGCGAGCGTGGCGAAGTCCTCGACGACGTCGTCATGGGTGAGGACGACCTGCGGCATCACCGCGACATGGGCGCCCACCTCCACGGCGGCGGTCAGGACGCAGTGCGCGAGCAGCACCGAGCCGTGGCCGACCCGCGAGGTCGCCGACACCGACGCCGTCGGGTGGATCACGGTGGCGTAGCGGTCCGCGGGCAGGCCGAGCCTGCGGACCAGGCGGGCGCGGGCCGCGTAGTCCCGGGGGTTGCCCACACAGATCACGACCCGCGCCGACGGCAGGTCGTGGACCAGGTCGCAGCCGCCGAGTACGGGGACTCCGTCCACCTCGGTGCCGTGCAGGGCGGAGTTGTCGTCGAGGTGCCCGAGCAGCTCGGTGCCACCCGCGTCCCGTACGGCCTGGGCGGTCTCCCGGGCGAAGCCGCCCGCGCCGATGATCAGCAGTCCGCTCATCTTCGGGCCTGTTCGCGCAGGGCCGCCACGACGCGGTCCTGCTGGGCCTCGGTGAGCGTGTGGAACAGCGGCAGGATCAGCGAGTCGCGGCTGATCCGCTCGGTGACCGGCAGGGGGGCGCTGGGATGGCCCTCGTAGGCAGGTTCGAGGTGCGAGGCCATGATCCCGCGCCGGGCGGACACGCCGGCCTCGGCGAGCGCGCCGAGCAGATCGTCCCGGCCGACGGGGAAGTCCTCGTCCAGCAGCACCCAGTAGGACTGGAAGTTGCTCTGCCCGTGCTCGGGGTCGCGTACGGGGGTGAGCCCGGGGACGTCTCGCAGCAACGCGTCGTAGCGGGCCGCCAGTTCGCGGCGGCGGGCGATCATCGCGTCGAGTTTGGCGAGCTGGACCAGGCCGATCGCGGCCTGGACGTCCGTCATCCGGTAGTTGTAGCCGACTTCGAGGTAGCTCTCCAGGACCGGCTTGCTGCTCGAATGGCGTTCGGCGGCCGAGGCGTTCATCCCGTGCTCGCGCAGCCTGCGCAGACGTACCGCCCACTCGGCGTCGTCCGTGGTGATCATGCCGCCCTCGCCGGTGGTGACGAGCTTGCGGGGGTGGAAGGACCAGGCGGCGATCAGCGCGCCCTGTCCGACGGGCTTGCCGCCGACGGTCGAGCCGATGGCGCAGGCCGCGTCCTCGACGAGGGGCAGGTCCCAGTCGGCGCAGGCGGCGCGCAGGCTGTGCACGTCGGCCGGTACGCCGCCCTGATGGACGGCGAGAACGGCCTTGGTGCGGGGGGTGCGGACCGCGTCCACGGTGGCCGTGGTCAGGTTGCCGGTGTCGGGGTCGACGTCGGCGAACACGGGTTCGGCGCCGACGTAGCGCACGGCGTTGGCGGTGGCGATGAACGACAGCGAGGGCACCACGACCTCGTCGCCGGGCCCGAGTCCGAGGGCGACGAGCGCGAGGTGGAGTGCGGTGGTGCAGGAGCTGACGGCGATGCCGTGCTCGGCGCCCACCCGCTCGGCGAAGGCCTGCTCGAAGGCGGCGACCCGGGGGCCCTGGGCGACCCACCCGGACAGCACCGCGTCGGAGGCCGCCTTGGCCTCCTCCTCGCCGAGCCAGGGGATCATCACCGGGATGCGGTCGGTGCTCACTTGGCCGCCTCCGCAGCGGCGGCGTCGGCGGCGCGCTCGGCACGCCACCACTCCACCAGGTCCTTCAGGCCCGTACGCATGTCGATCCGCGCCGTGAAGCCGAGCCGCTCGGCGGCCTGGGTGGTGTCGGCGAGCCGCCGGACCACTCCGTTCACCGCGCGGGCGGGTCCGTGCTCCGGCTCCAGGCCGGACGCGCCCATGGCCTCCAGCAGGCCGTCGGCGAGCTGGCGCAGCGAGGTCTCCGTGCCGCTGGCGACGTTGAACACCTCGTCCGTCACATCCGACTCGGCGGCCAGCACATTGGCTCTGGCGATGTCCCGGACGTCGACGAAGTCCATGGTCTGCGTGCCGTCGCCGAGGATCAGCGGGGGCTCGCCCGCCTCGATGCGTTCCATCCAGCGGATGAGCACCTCGGTGTAGAGGCCGTGGATGTCCATCCGGGGGCCGTAGACGTTGAAGTAGCGCAGCGCCACGTAGTCCAGTCCGTACATGGCGTGGAAGCTGCGCAGCATGCCCTCGTTGAAGGCCTTCGCCGCGCCGTAGAAGGTGTCGTTGTTGTAGGCGTGGTGGCGCTCGGTCGTCGGGAAGGTCTCGGCCATGCCGTAGACGGAGGCCGAGGACGAGGCGATCACCTTGCCCACTCCGGCTTCCGCAGCCGCCTCAAGGACGTTGAAGGTGCCGTCGACCATGACCTCGTTGGCGAGGCGGGGTTCCTGCGCGCACTGGGTGATGCGGATCGCGGCGAGGTGGAACACCAGGTCGGCGCCCTCGGTGACCTTCCGTACGGTGGCGGCGTCGCGGATGTCGCCCTCGACGACCTCCACGACCCCGCTGGGCATGGCCTTGGCGAGGTTGGCCCGCCGACCCCGGACGAAGTTGTCCAGCACCACGATCTCGCGGGCGCCACCCTCGGCCAGGAGGTCGACAAGGTTGGAGCCGATGGTGCCGGCTCCCCCGGTGACCAGGATCTTCTTGCCTCGTACGCTGCTCAACTGCCCTGCCCTCTCAGTGATGGTGACCGTCAACGGCCGGCACGCAGGCCGACGACCGCGCCCTTGAATTCCAGACTCCGGGACGCCGCCTCAAGGATGTCCAGCACCCGCAGGCCCGCCCGGCCGTCGGTCAGCGGCGCCCGGCGCTGTCTGATCGCGTCGCCGAACTCGTCGACCATGCTGCGCAGCGCTTCCTTCTCGCCGATGGCGGGCGCGACCATGTCTCCTGAGCGGTACGAGACGAGCATGTCCCGGCGCTCGTCCGCACCGATCTCCTGGGGCGCGGCCAGGTCCACACCCCGGTCGAAGATCGCCACGCGCTGTGCGGGGTTGAGGTCGTCCCAGATCAGGGTGCGTTTGGCGCCGCCCACCATGGTGGTGCGTACCTTGGTCGGGGACAGCCAGTTGACGTGCACGTGGGCGATGGCCCCGGTGTTGAGCTGCAGCGTCAGATAGGCCACGCAGGCCTGTCCGGCACCGATCGGGTCGGCGCCGTGGGCGGCGACGGCGACCGGCTCCACGTTGTCGGGAAGGATGAAGTCCAGGATCGACAGGTCGTGCGGGGCCAGGTCCCACATCACGTCGATGTCCTTCTGGACCAGCCCCAGGTTGATGCGTACCGAGTCGACGAAGTGGATCTCGCCGAGTTCCCCGGAGCGGACCAGTTCCCGGATGCGGCCCACGGCGGGCGTGTAGCAGTAGGTGTGGTCGCACATCAGGGTGAGGCCGCGCTCTTCCGCCTCGGTGACCAGGCGCATCCCGTCGGCGTAGGTCGCCGCGAGCGGCTTCTCCACGAGGACGTGCTTTCCGGCGCGCAGGGCGGCCAGGGCGATGTCGAGGTGGGTGCCGGCGGGCGTGGCCACGGCGATGGCGTCGACGGAGGGGTCGGCGAGGACGGCCGCGTAGTCCGAGGTGGCCTGGACTGTCGAGTAGCCGCCGAGAACCCGCTGGGCCCGGTCCACGTCGAGGTCGCACAGCCAGCGCAGCCGGAACTGCTCGCTGGCCTGGAAGTTGCGTACGAGGTTGGGGCCCCAGTAGCCCGCCCCGACGACCGCGATCCCCAACGGCTCCGTGGTCTGCGTCACTTGGCTCTTCTTCCCTCGGTCCATCAGTAGGCCCCCGTTCCGCGCACCACCGCGGACCCGGTGCGCGCCAGAATCTCCAGGTCGAGTCCCATCGACCAGTTGTCCACGTATCCGAGATCGAGCCGCACCGCCTCGTCCCAGGGCAGGTCGGAGCGTCCGCTGACCTGCCACAGCCCGGTGAGGCCGGGCTTGACCAGCAGTCGGCGCTTGACCTCCGGCGTGTACTCCTCGACCTCCTCCGGCAGCGGCGGGCGGGGGCCGACGAGCGACATGTGACCGCCGAGCACGTTGATCAGCTGTGGCAGTTCGTCGATCGACGTGCGGCGCAGCACCGAGCCGACGCGGGTGATCCGCGGGTCCTCCTTCACCTTGAACAGCAGGCCGTCGCTGTTCTCGTTGAGGTGCTCCAGTTCCGCGCGGAGGGACTCCGAGTCGGGCCGCATGGTGCGGAACTTGAACATGGTGAAGTGGTCGCCGTACCGGCCCACCCGCTGCTGCCTGAACAGCGTCGGCCCGGAGCTGTCCAGCCGCACGATCAGGGCGATCAGCAACAGGGGCAGCGCGAGGACCGCCAGGAGTACCGCCGCGAGCGAGCGGTCCAGGAGTTCCTTGGGCAGCCGGGAGATCCGGGTGAGATTGGGTGCCTGTATCCGTACCAGCGGCACCCCGTTGGTGGGGCGTACCGCCAGCCGGGACGCGGACACGTCGGTGAGTACGGGGGCCAGCAGGAAGTCGACGCCCTGCACGGCCGCGGTCCAGGACATCCGGCGCAGGACGGAGGCGTCGGCCTCGGGGACGGGCAGCGCGACCACGGTGCTGATGCCCATGACCCGGACGACGTCGTCCATGTCACCGATGCCGCCGAGGACGGGAAGCCCCAGCTCGTGGATCTCCGCCCGGTTCTTCGGATCGCTCAGGCAGACCCCGGCGACGTGCAGTTCCTGTGCGCCGCCGCGACGCAGTACGGCGACCAGCTCCACGATGCCGCGAGAGGGCCCGACCAGAAGGGTCGCGCTCCGGTCCCGGCCGCGCGCCCATCTTCGGTGCAGCCGGCGGCGGAGTGCGTAGCGCCCCGGCAGGGCGATCACGACAGCCGGCACCGTGGCCATGATCATGTCATGGAGGAGTCCCTCGTCGTGCGCGAACACATAGTGCGCGACCGCGGCCAGCGCCGGGAGCACCAGGGCCCCACGAAGCACCCGTCGGTACTCCTCGGTTCCCAGACCCAGGGCGGTGCGGTCGTAGGAACGGTGGGCGATCATGACGACGATCCACATCGGGGGCAGCACCAGGGCCACCGCCCAGCGGCCGTACACCGCGTGGATCAGGAAGGCCGCGGCAACGGCGGCGAAGCCGTCCGCGACCAACAGGGCGATCCGGTATTTGCGATCCCAACGTCTTCGGCGAGCTTCCGGAGTCCTGCGTTCCACAACCAGTTGCTCATGCGTGACCTCAATGGCCATGCTCCCCCCACCACATGCGCGGCTACCCCCCGATCGAAGTGCCCTCCACACAGCGACACTGGAAAGCGAGGGAGCGTGAGCGGTTCCCCAACCGCCTCATGCCCCCCAGCATGCTTTTACTACAAGTTCAAATTCGTGCAAAAAGCCGCACCGTGACATGTAGTCAAGGACAAGTTCCCCACCCAAACCGGTCCGGCGGCACTCAATCTAGACCACCAAACGCAGTGACGGGAACGGTTGAACGAAACACACATCGCATTAGTGACACAGACGGCATACTGCCCACGTGACGAGCATCGTGATACCGGCCCACAACGAGGCACGAGTCATCGGCCGACTCCTCGATTCGCTGGTGGCCGACTCCCCCGAGGACGAGACCGACATCGTCGTCGTGTGCAACGGCTGCACTGACGACACCGCGCGAATCGCTGCCGCGTACGGACCGCGCGTCCGGGTGGTCGAGATCCCCACCCCCTCGAAGCACGCCGCTCTGCGGGCGGGCGACGACCACGCCCACGGCTTCCCCCGCCTCTACGTGGACGCCGACGTAGTGATCACGGGCGTGGACGTACGGGCGTTGACCGAGCCCCTGGACGACGACACTTCGGACATCCTCGCCACCGCCCCCGACCGGCGGATCCCGCTGGCCGGCTGTGCCTGGCGGGTCCGCGCCTACTACCGGGTGTGGCAGCAACTCCCCGCCGTCCGCGAAGGGCTGTTCGGCCGGGGTGTCATCGCGGTCTCCAAGACCGGGCACGCCAGAATCGCCGCGCTGCCCCCGCTGATGGCGGACGACCTGGCCGCCTCCCTGGCGTTCACCCCGCAGGAGCGGCTCGTGGTCGACGGGGCCGGTGTCGTGGTCCACCCGCCGCGCACCTGGCCGGACCTGATGAGACGACGCGTCCGGGCCGCGGTGTCCACCGCCCAGGTGGAACAGCAGCAGGGACCGGAGGAAGCCTCGGCGCGCACGAGCGTGGCGGATCTGAAAGCCCTGGTCCGCAGGGATCCGAAGCTCCTGCCCAGTGTCGTAGTCTTCGTCGCGGCGGCGGTCGCGGCCCGGCGGAAGGCCGCAAAGGCCATCCGGGCACAGGACTTCGGCACCTGGCTACGGGACGAGAGCAGCCGGCAGAACTGAGCACCGCACCTGGAGTTCTCGATCATGTATCTCACCGACCGTTCCGCCCCCGGACAGGCGGACACCGAACAGGGCCGAAGACGTGGCCCGGGGCGCAGGGTCGCCCCGGTGGTGCTGGTGCTGGGCTCGGTCAGCCTGATAACCGACATCTCCTCGGAGATGGTCACCGCCGTTCTGCCGCTCTACCTCGTCACCACGCTCGGCTTCACACCGCTGGTGTTCGGCACCCTCGACGGTGTCTACAACGGCGTCAGCGCGCTGGTCCAGCTCACCGGTGGCCACATCGCCGACCGGGTCCGCAACCACAAGCTGATGGCCGGGCTCGGGTACGGCCTGTCCGCGCTGTGCAAACCGCTGCTCCTGCTCGTGAGCAGCGTCGGCGCCCTCGGCACAGTCCTCGCCCTGGACCGGACCGGCAAGGGCCTGCGTACCGCCCCGCGCGACGCGATGATCTCCCTGTCCACACCTCCCGAGCGACAGGGCCGCGCCTTCGGCGTGCACCGGGCGATGGACACCACGGGCGCGATGCTGGGCCCGCTGGCCGCCTTCTTCATCCTGCGCGCGGCGACCGACGGCTATGACGCCGTGTTCGGCGTGAGCGCGTGCGTCGCCGTGCTCGGTGTGCTCGTACTGGTGCTGTTCGTTCCGGGCAGACGGCGGGACACGCGGCCGGACGAAGCGGGCGTGGCGGACAGCAGGCCGCCCGTGCGCGTACGGGAAGCGCTGGCGCTGTTGCGGATCCCCCGGCTGCGGGCGCTGGCCCTCTGCGCGGCGCTGCTCGGCCTGACGACGGTCAGCGACGCCTTCGTCTACCTGCTCCTGCAACGGCGTGCGGGCATCGCCGACGAGTGGTTCCCGCTGCTGCCGCTGGGCACCGCCGCCGTGTTCCTGCTGCTGGCCGTGCCCTTCGGCGCGCTGGCCGACCGGATCGGGCGCCGCACCGTCTTCCTCGCCGGGCACGTCAGTCTGCTCACCGGCTACGCCCTTCTGCTGTGGGCGCCGGCCACGCCGGCCCTGCCCTTCCTCGTACTCGCCCTGCACGGCGTGTTCTACGCGGCCACGGACGGCGTGCTCCCGGCCGCCCTGGCCGACGTCGTGCCCGAGCAACTGCGCGCCAGCGGCCTCGCCATCGTCGGGACCAGCCAGGCGCTGGCCCGGTTCTGCTGCTCACTCGCCTTCGGCGCCGCCTGGACGGTGTGGGGCGACGGTCCAGCCCTGGCCGGATCGGCGATCGGCCTGCTGTGCTGCGCGGTCGTCGCGGGCATGGTGCTGCGGCCGACCGGTGAGACCCGATGACCACCACAGCCCCGATGCCCCAAGGATCCGGATGACTTCGCTGCGCCGTCGCCTGCTCATACTCGTCGCGGGAGCACTGGTCCTCGCCGGCGTGGGAACCGGTGTGGTCCTGCACGCCGCCGACCGCGCGGACCGGGCGAACCGGTCGCAGGCGGGCGGCCCCGCCGTCAGTACGGGCAAGCTGACACTCGACCAGAAGAGCCGCCTGACGTTCGTCAACGCCGCCGCCGGCCCGCACCGCACCGCGGTCGCCTCGGTCCCGTCCGCCGACCCCGGCGCCGGCCGGACCGCCTCGGACCTCAAGTGCGCGCGCTTCTACGCGGCGGCCGGCACGGGCGTCTGCCTCCAGTCCGTCCCCGGGGTCCTCAAGCAGAGCAACCGCGCCCTGCTCCTGGACGCGAACCTCCGCACCGTACGCACCTATCCGCTCGCCGGCGCCCCCAGCCGGGCCCGGGTCTCCCCCAGTGGCCGCTTCGTCGCCTGGACCGTCTTCGTGTCCGGCGAGTCCTACGCGTCCGCCTTCTTCTCCACCCGGACCTCGGTCCTGGACACCCGCTCCATGAAGCTGACTCCCAGCCTGGAGACGTTCTCCGTCGTCCTGGACGGCAAGCCGCACCGCGCCTCGGACATCAACTTCTGGGGCGTCACCTTCGCCTCCGACGACGACACCTTCTACGCCACCCTCAACACCGGCAACAAGACCTATCTGGTCCGGGGTTCGCTCTCCGAGCGCAAGGTCACCACCCTGATCGAGAACGTGGAGTGCCCCTCACTCTCCCCGGACGGGACGCGGGTCGCCTTCAAGAAGCGGGTCCTGTCCCGTACGGCCCTCTGGCACGAGTACGTCCTCGACCTCGGCACGCTCAAGGAAACGGCGCTCGCCGAACGCCACAGCGTCGACGACCAGGCCACCTGGCTCGACAACGACACGATCGCCTACGCGCTGCCCACCAACGGCAAGGTCGGCAGCAGTGACCTGTGGACCGTACCCGCGAACGGGACGGGCAGCCCCCGTCTGCTGATCCCGGGGGCCTCGTCCCCGGCACCCCTGTAGGCGGCGAGACGGCGAGAGCACGGGACGCCCGCGTCCAGGTGGACGCGGGCGTCGGGCATGCTCGCCGGGTTCAGGGAGCGTCGCGGTCGCAGGCCAGATCCGGCAGCCGCACCGCGTCGGCCATCGCCTGCATACCGGTGTCGTTGGGGTGCAGGTGATCGCCGTTGTCGAAGAACGGCAGGATCCGCTCATGGTCGTAGGGGCTGCGCAGGACGCGGTCGAAGTCGGCCACGGCGTCGAACTCGCCGCCGCCACGGATGAATTCGTTGACCTCCCGGCGTACGGACTCGGCCGGCGCGTCCCACTCGGACCAGCCCTTGAAGGGCCCGACCGTGGCCCCGACGACGCACACGCCGGCCGTATGGGCGCGGTCGATGATCCGGCGGTAGCCGTCGATCAGCTCCGCGGCCGTGACACCGGAGTGGGCCTTGATGTCGTTGACGCCCTCGAAGAGGAGGACCGTGCGGACGCCGGGGTGGGAGAGCACGTCCCGGTCCAGTCTGTTCAGGGCGCTCTGGCCGGCTCCGTCGGCGAGGACCTTGTTGCCGGAGATCCCCTCGTTGGCCACTCCCCCGATGCCGGTGTCGGCGCCTGCGTCGGTCTGGAGGCGGCGGGCCAGGTAGTCCGGCCAGCGCCGGTTCAGGCCGGTGCTGGACTGCCAGCCGTCGGTGATGGAATCGCCCAGCGCGACGACCGCACCGATGTCCGAGTCTGTCCGCACGGTGACGGCGTCCAGATAGAACCAGGAGCCGGTGGTGCCGGTCCAGTTGTCCGGGCCCTCCTCCGCAACGTGATCGCCCGCGGAGGTGTAGGACGTCTGCATGGCCATGCCATGCCCCGTCGCCGGGCCGCCCGCCTCGGCGGCGTACAGGCTGACCAGCAGCGAGGTGGCGGCCGGCAGCCGTCCGGGCAGCGGATCACTGAGGACGGTCTCACCGGCGGGCAGGGTGACGGACCGCTTCCCGCCGAACGTCAGAGGCCTGTTGCTGCCACGGACCAGGGCGGCACCCTCCTTCTGTAGACCCACGTACCCCCGGCCGAGGGTCAGGGGCCGGTCGCCGAAGGCGTTGGACAGCCGGACGCGCAGGTGGGTTCCGCCCGCACTGGTCCGTACGACGAGCCGGTAACCACGGTCCGAGGCGGCCTCGCCCATCCGGTCGGCGCTCGCACCCCAGGTGACGATCTCGTGCGTCGTGGCAGTCGCGGCAGTCACGGAACTCGGGGCACGCGCGGCAGGGGCTGCCGTCGCCGGTCCGGTGAACAGCTGCGCGGCGGCGGCCGACGCGACGACCGCCACGGCGAGCCGCCGCAGTACGCCTGCGGCACTGACGGTGTGTTGGCGCACCGAGTCACCGCCCCAGGTCGCGCAGCGTCACGGAACGGCCGGGCGACAGGGTGACCTTCCGAGACCTGTCCCCGTACGCCACCGCTGTCGTGCGACCGCCGACACTCGTCACCGTGACCTCGGTCGGTCTGCCATCCCGCCAGCTCAGATCCACGGTGAAGCCACCGCGTACACCCACGCCCGTGATCGATCCCGACTCGGACCAGGCCTCGGGCAGCGCCGGCAGCAGCTCGACATGGCCGGGACGGGAGTACACCAGCATCTCGATCATCGCGGCGGGCGTGCCGAAGTTGCCGTCGATCTGGAAGATGCCCCGGCCTCGCTCGACCTCGTAGATGTCGAACAGGTTGGGCGCGGTGCCGTTGCTGCCGTCGGCGGAGGGCCGCAGGTTGTTCACGACGAGCCGGTAGGCGTTGTCGGCGTTCTTCAGCCGGGCCCAGCACAGACCGCGCCAGGCGTTCGCCCAGCCGAAGCTCTCCATGCCGCGCGCGGTGAGCAGCGCCGTCGCGCCCTCGACGATCTCAGCGGGCGTCGAGCCGTCCGGGCGGATCCGGTCGCCGGGGAACAACTGGACGAGCGGGGACAGATGCCGGTGAGTGGTCTCCCCCAGGTTGTCGGGGGACATCCACTCCTCCAACCAGCCTGTTCTCGGGCTCACTTGAGGCAGGTAGAGCTGCTTCTGCAGGCCGGCGACCGTCCGGGCGTACGCACCGTCCCTGCCCAACACCCCGCACGTCGTGCGGTAGTTGTCGAACAGGGCCCAGACCAGCTCCTGGGCGTAGGTGATGCCCTTGGCGTCGAGCGGGCCGTGCTCGGGCGACCAGTCGCTGTCGGCGACGAGGACCTCGCGCGTCTCGCCGGTGCCCGGGTCCGTGACAGTCGTCGTCAGCAGCCTCGCCTCCCAGAACTCACAGGCCCCCTTGAGCATCGGGTGGATACGGGCGAGATGGGCTCGGTCCTGGGTGAACTCGTAGTGCTCGTAGAGGGAGTTGCACAGCCAGGCGTTGCCGGCGGGGTGCCACCACCAGCCCATGCCGCCGTGGATGTTGGTGGAGACGGCGACGGTCCAGCCCGCGATCTTCCCGGTGGAGTTGCGGTAGCGGTTGCGGGGATCGTTGAAGTGGGTGCGGGTGAGCTCGGTCCAGGAGGGCAGCTGGGCCAGGCAGTAGTCGGTGAAGGCGTCGAAACAGTCGGACAGGGCAGCCCGGTCGGCCATCCAGTAGTTCATCTGGAGGTTGATGTCGGTGTGGTAGTCGCCCATCCAGTCCGGGTCGTTGCCGTCGAGCCACAGGCCCTGGAGGTTCAGCGGCAGACTGCCGCGTGAGCCGGCGATCATCAGATAGCGCCCGAACTGAAGGTAGGACGCCTCCAGTTCGGGGTCGGGCGTGTCATCGGTGTGACGTGCCCCGATCCGCTCCCAGGTGTCCATTCCACGTTGTAGCGCGGTGGAGGTACCGAGGGACACATCCATGCGCTCGAACAGCCTTCGGTGGTCGGCGACATGGGTGTGCAGCAGGGTGGTCGCGGAGTGCTCGGCGGCGTCGAGCACCTTGGCGCGGGCGAGTTTTCGCGGGTCGAGCGACGGATCGCGGTAGTCGGCGGCCGCGTCGGGCGCGTAGTCGGTGCCGCCGGTGACGATCACCGTGAGGCTCCCGCAGTTCCGGAACGAGATCCGTGCCCCCTCGACGGCGACGGTTCCTCCGCTCCCGTACGCGGTGACGGCCGCCCCGTACCGCAGTCCGTTGGGGAACTCGGCGCCGTAGGAGGCGTATCGGCCCGAGGGTACGCCCGTGGTGGTCTCACCGTGGGTGCCGTCCAGGCTGACGGCGCCGGTGTACCGGCCGCCTCCGTCCTGGGTGAAGTGCAGGACCACGACATCGTCGGGGAGGCTGGCGAAGACCTGCCGCCGGTACGTCACACCGGAGCGCACGTAGGAGGCGGTGACCAGTCCCTGGCGGAGGTCGAGGGCGCGTCGGTAGCCGGAGACGGCCGAGAGGTCGTGGTCGGGTATGTCGACGGTCAGCTTGCCCAGCAGGGTGAACGACCCGAAGTCCGCGCGGCCGTACGGGAACTGACCGTCGTCGTCGAGGGTGCTGTTGGGTCCGCCGGTCCACATGGTGGCGTCGGTGAGGAACAGCCGTTCCCGGCCCGGGTCGTTGCTCACGAGCGCGCCGAGGCGGCCGTTGCCGACCGGCAGACCCTGGGTGATCATCGAGCCGTCGTCGGCGGGTGCCTGCCACCACAGTTCGGTGCTGGTGCCCTTGGACAGCATCGGGGAGTCGGTGGGTCTCGTGGGTGCGGCGGAGGCGGCGAAGGCGGGCGTCCCGCCGAGAGCGGCGAGGGCTCCGGAGACGGCGGCGAAGGAGAGAAGGCCGCGTCGGCTGGGGTGGGGCGGTGGCGAATCGGGGCGTGGGGTGTCCATGTATGCGCTCCCTTGCGACGTGCGAGTGGGCCGTCAGGACAGGTTCGGTACGTCGACCCGGTCGATGTCGGGGGCGTAGCCGTCGCCGCTGTCTAGGGTGATGGTGTTGGTGCCGGCCTTCAGATCGAGCGGCACGCTCACCGTCTCGACGGTTCCCCAGTCGCCCGTGGAGGAGAACTTGTGGCCGGTGGCGGCCCCGGCGTTGGCGGAGATCCGTAGGGAGCGCGCGTCGCCGCTGACGTAGGCGATGTCCACCACGTACCGCCCCGCCTTCGCGACCTTGATCCCGTTCAGGGTGAGCTTTCCGCCGAGGTAGAGATTGCCGACCTTCTTGGCTCCGGAGCAGGCGCCGCAGCCGGCCACCGAGGCGTTGCCGCTGAGGGTGCTGGCCCCCGCCTCCGCCTCGTAGGCCGTCTTCGTCAGGGCAGGACCCTGCGGGGTGACGGTGAACAGGCGCGAGCCGTGCGTGGGCAATGCCTGGGTGACCTTGTCCTTGTACGTGCCGAGGTTCTCGTGGTTCCACAGGTCGCGGACTTTGGCCTTGCCGGAGAACCCGAGGGCGGACCAGTCGGCGGTGACGGAAGCGGGCGCGTTACCGAGGTTGAACAGGGCGACCGTGAAGGTGCCGTCGGAGTTCTTCGCCGCCCAGACCTGCTGGTCGTCGGAGGGGGTGATCGGCCTGGCGGGCGGGGTGTCGCCCTGGTCGACCGCGATGACCTCCCTGTTGGTGAGGAGGGAGAGCCCGTAGGAGTCGAGGCGTGTCAGGTCGTCACCGGTGTAGAGGGGCGACTTGGCGATCGCCCACAAGGTGGCGTAGCTCTGCCGCTCGGCCTTGGTGAGCCCGTCCATCTCGCCGTTGCCGACGTTGAGGGAGTCCAGGTCGTTCCAGCCGCCGGGGCCGGCGTGGCGGGTCCAGGCGGGAGTGTCGTCCCAGCGGTCCTCGACGGAGTTCTCCCAGGTGACCAGCGTGTTGCAGTAGCACTCGACGTCGGTGTCGATACGCCAGCCGTTGGAGTACCGCTTCCAGTCGGCGGCATGGCCGATGTCGAGGGACCAGGACAGTTCGAGATGGATCGGCCGTCCGGTGGCGGCTATCGCCTTCTGCCATGCGGCGACGTCGGCGACGTTGTCGTAGTTGTCCCCGCTCTTGAACGAGCCGGGGCCGACACCGTCGAGTTTGAGGAAGTCGTAGCCCCAGTCGGCGAACAACCGCGCCTGGGAGTCGATGTACTTCTGGGCGCAGGGCCGCGAGAAGTCGAGTTTGTACGCGCTGTCCCACCCGTTGGTGGTGCGCAGGTCGCCGTACACCACGTCGGCGGTCGTGCAGCCCTCGGCGTTCCACACAGGCACCCTGCCCTCGCCGTACGCCTCCTTCTCCAGCCCGGCCGGCAGATAGATGCCGGCCTTCAGCCCCTTGGCGTGGAGGTCGTCGGCGACGGCCTTCATCCCTCGGGGGAAGCGCCCGGGATCTGCGGCCTGTCGACCGTACCCGTCGAAGCGGGGCTTCCAGGCCGTGTCCCGCCACCAGCCGGCGTCGATGTTGACGTACTCGTAGCCGTACGGCTTGAGCTTGGCGGCGAGTGCGTCGGCCTGCTTCAGCACGTTCTTCTCGGTCAGATAGCTGTAGTCGCCGTCCGGGTTGAGTCCCGGGTACTTGGACGACTGCATGCTCCAGCTCGTCCAGCCCATGTACGGCCGGGTCGTGGGCGCGGGGACGGCGTCCGCCACCGGGGTGGCCGTGGCGGCGGGGGTGAGCGCCGCGAGGCCCGCGGTCAGGGCGAGGACGAGCAGGGCTCTGCCTGTGCGGTGGGCGTGGTGGGGGGACAACGGCATGACTGTGACCTCCGGGTCGGTGAAGGACGTGCGGGTTGCCGGTGCTGGGACGCCCGGTCGCGGGCGTGCGGGATCACGCCCCGGGACTGGTGCGTCCGGGGCGGGAGACGGGGGTAGAGGGAGGAGGCGGTGGGCCTCAGCGTTCTCCGCGTCCGATGACGGTCTTCGGGCGAACGGTGGCCCCTGGCCTGGACATGCCGTCCGGCTCGCCACGGCGGGCGCCGGGGCCGGCCGCGGCCGGTTCCTGTGACGTGAAGCGGCTCTGCGACGACATCGCTACTCCTTGGGCGTGTCTGATCTGATGAAGGACTGGATGGCGGTGGCCGCCGCTCCCCGTGCCCACTCCTCGAAGGGCAGCGGACGCGTCCTGACGTCGCATCGCGCGGCGGCACCGAAGGCGGAGGCGGTGAAGGTGTCCCTGATCCGCTCGGCGAACAGGTCGTAGGCGGCGAGCCCTTCGCCGGAGATGATCACTCGTTCAGGTCCGAGCAGATTGACCACGGATCCGATGGCCCGTCCGATGGCCTCGCCGGCACGCGCGTACACCTCACGGGCTCCGGCATCGCCGCGGTGGGCCAGTTCCAGGGCCTCGGCAGCGTCCGCCACGTCGATCCCGGTCTCGGCCCGCACGTCGCGCACGATCGCCGAGTCGGAGGCGATGGCCTCCACACAGCCCCGGTTGCCGCAGTGGCACGGGGGGCCCGCCGGGTCGAGGGAGAGATGCCCGATCTCACCGGCCACCCCATGCGCGCCGGAGACCACCCGGCCCCCCACGACGAGCCCGCAGCCGATGCCGGCGCCCACCGTCACCAGCGCGAAGTCGGACAGCCCCACGCCCGCGCCGAACCACTGTTCGGCGACGGTGAGCGCACGGACGTCGTTGTCGACGGTGACCGGCAGACCGGTGGTCATGGCGGCGAGGTCGGCGAGCGGGACGTCCCGCCAGTCGAGGAACGGGGAGTACCGCACCATGCCCTCCGCACGGTCCACATCGCCCGAGACGGCGATCCCCATGCCCCTGACCGGCGCCCCGAACTCTTCGGCAGCGGTGCGCAGTTCGAGGACGAGGTCGCTCAGGGTGGCGAGAACACCCCCGGGCCGTCGGTCGTCGAGCGGGATGTGCCGGGCGATCCTGATACGGCAGCAGAGATCCGTCAGTACGGCGATGATCTCGTCGCCGGTCACCTTGACCCCGAGGAACAGCGCACGATCACCGTCGACCCGCACCGGGTTGGCGGGTCGACCGAGCGCCCGCCGGTGCTCCTCGTCGATGTCCTCCAGCAGGTATCCCGTCTCGATCAGCGGCCGGACCGCCTTGGTCACCGCCGCGGGGGACAGTGCGGCCCGCCGTGCGATCTCCGCGCGGGTGAGCGGGCCGTGGGAGAGCACGATGGTGAAGATCTGGGCGGCGGCGGGTGTATGGGCCGGGAACGTCTCGGAGTGGGGCGACGGTCGCATGGCCGGAACGTACGGTTCATTCTTTTCTGTTGTCAATAAAAGAAGCAGGATTCCTGTGAAGTCGCTGTCCGCGCTCCGGCGCCCACCCCGTGCGCCTCGCGCGCCCCGCACATCAGCCGGACTCCGGCGAGGATGGTGCGGGTCCGCAGGTCGCGGCCGGTCTGCGACGAAGAACCCATGGTGACCGGGCATCCGGGCTAGAGTGATCCTTTCTGCCGCTTCATCTGCCGAGTGGGATGACCGCCGGGAGTCGTAAGATCCGGTCTCAGATCCCGTGAAGGTTCAGTTGGTGCGCTCCGCCCGACGCAACGAACCATGGGCCTTCCTCCCTCCGGATGCGCGGCCTGCCGCACCGCCGCGGGTCCACTTCGAGCCGATCGCCTCGGGCGACGTACTGCTCGGCTTCCGTGACTCGGAGACGGCCCGCCGGATCCGCCGGCACTACAACGACGCCGTGGCCATCGACATGGAGAGCCACGGCGTCACCCACGCGGCCAGGATGAACCGCGCGGTACGGGCTCTCTCCATCCGCGGCATCAGCGACCTCGCCGACGCGGACAAGGCCACGCGCGACGCCGCCGGCTCCCAGGAGACCGCGGCGCGGCACGCCGCGGCCTTCGCACTGCGAGTACTGCGCGACCTGCGACCCGCCGGGCGACCGGCCCAGGCGCGGCCTCCGGGGCCCGCCGTCATCGTGGTGTCCGGCCCCGACCGTGACCCCGGCCCAGCGGCCTGGGACAGCCGACCTGTCATCAGGGTCGAGGGACGGGAGTACCTGCTCTACGAAGGCCCTGGAGACCTCCTTCACGAGTCGCGGGACGGCGACGTGCTACGGCGTCAGGCCGTGGCGCGGGTGGTGTCTGACGGGGACACCACCCGCGGCACCTACGCCTGGCTGCGCCAGGTCGAGTGGACACGGCCTCTGCCCGGCCCGGGCCGCTTCGACCCTCTGGCCGCGCTCGAACAGGAAGCCCGGCTGTGCCGTGGTCTCCGCGGCCCTGACGTCGTACAGCTGACCCGTAGCGGGAACACCGCCACTCTCGCTCTGGCCTGGCCCGGCGACCCCGAGCTCGGCCGCCCCCTGAAGACCCTCCACGAGCTGCTGCCCGAACCTGCGGTGCCGACGGATCCACTGCGCCTGTGGTCAATCGTCAGAGGGCTCGCCCAAGTTGCCGAGGTCCTTGAGCGGCTGAGTGGCGAGCGGTTGTCGCACCGGGCGCTCCAGCCGACCGTGGTCGTCATGCACCGACCACACATGGTGCTGCGGGACTTCGGTCTCGCCACCGTGCCACCACGGCCGGGCGAGAACCCCGGTCCCTATCAGGCGCCGGAGCAGCGGTACGGCTCCGGCGTCCGCCCCGGGCCCGCCACCGACGTCTACCAACTGGGCGCACTGCTGTACCGCGCGCTGACCGGCCGCGTCCCCGAGCCCGGGCTGCCTCCCTACCGCGGCTCGGCCTCCGTACCGGACGGTCTTGTCCATGCGGTCGCCGAGGCCCTGCGGGAGGACCCAGGGGGCCGACCAGCCGTCCGCACGCTGCGCCTCGCTCTACTCGCCGCCGCACGCGAGCTGATGTCAGTCCCGCCCCCGCGCTGAGGAGCGTCACCCATGTCCATCGCCACCGTCACCTTGCGGGCTCCACTGGTGCTCGTCCCGGGGCGCGGCCTTGACGAACAGCTCCGTACCAAAGCTGAATCCAGCGCGGGCATGCCGCCCCACGTGTCGCAGATCGTCCGCGATCTGAACCAGCTCGAAGGCGGCGCCGCCGTGAGTGTGAGCCCGGCGAACGGCAGGTACAAAGCATCGTTGCTGGTTCACACGCGCACGTATCGCTTGCGCCTCGAGGCCACGAACCGAGGTACCGGCTGATGAGTCGGCACGGAGCGCGGTGCCGGTGTTGCCATCGGTCCGTTTCTCCGTGCCGCTCGCCGAACCCGGCGTGCGGCTCTCACCGCACCGGGCTCTCCACGGTCTCTGCCGTTCAAGCGTGGTTGAGTGTCCAGGGATTGGGGATCGTGTTGCCCCGGTAGCGATAGCGGGTGACCGCCGTCGAGACCATGGGGAACAGTTCGATCCCGTCCGCCGAGAGCCTGTGCCACCGGCCGTTGCGGTCGGTGAAGCGTCGGCGGACGTCCTTCCACCTCCAGCGGTGCAGCACCATCCACCAGCTGGTCACCCGTCGCCATACGAACTGGTCCAGGGCTTTCAGCGTGGTCTTGCATACCGCATGCTTGAAGTAGTTGACCCAGCCGCGCAGAATCGAGTTGATCCTCTTGAGCACGGTCCCCGGGTCCTGCTGCGACGTTCTGTTCGTCAGGGCACGGATCTTGTCCTTCAAGTGCCGGATGGGCCTCTCGGCGATGAAGGTGTAGACGTACCACTTGTTCGAGCCTCGCTTGCGGCGCCACTGGATGTGGAACCCCAGGAAGTCGAACCCGTCCGACATGTGCACGATCTGGGTCTTGGCCGGTGACAGCCTCAGCCCGAGAGGGTGCAGTACGTCGGCGATGTCCTCGCGCAGGCGGGCGACGTCGTCACGGCTGCCGTCGACCAGCACAACGAAATCGTCCGCGTAGCGGACGATGCGCCAGTTCGGGCGGCCGTGGTGACGGTGGTGCGCCCGCCTGCCTCTGGTGGACATCCGACCGCCTGGTTCCCACGGCCCCATCACGTGCTCGTCGAGCTCGGACAGAGCGATGTTCGCCAGAAGCGGGGAGAGGATGCCGCCCTGCGGGGTGCCGGTGAAGGTCTCTTCGCGGCCGCCGCCCTCGGTGAGGGCGCCGGCCTTGAGGAACGCCTTGACCAGCCGCAGCACACGCTTGTCCTTGACCCTCGCGCGCACCCGGTCCAGCAGGGCCGTGTGGTCGATGGAGTCAAAACACGCCTCGATGTCCGCGTCCAGCACCCAGCGATAGCCGTTGGTGCCGTAGCGGTGGATCTCGGCGATCGCGTCGTGTGCGCGCCGCATGGGCCGGAAACCGTAGGAGACCGGCAGGAAGTCGGCCTCGAAAATCGGCTCCAGCACCAGTTTGAGGGCTGCCTGGACCACACGGTCGGAGACGGTCGGGATGCCGAGCTTGCGCACCTTCCCGCTCCCGCCGGGTTTGGGGATCTTGCGCTCGCGCACCGGCAGCGGGCGAAATTCACCCGTCTTCAGTACGCGTCGTAGGTCCTCCAGGTAGCCCGGGAGGCCGAGTTCCCGTTCAACGTTGACGACGGTGAGGCCGTCGACGCCCGGGGTCCGGGCTCCCTTGTTTCCCGCGACCCGTTCGAACGCCACGAGCAGCGTCGCCGGGTCGCATACGAGGTTGAACAGATCGTCGAACCTGCGGCCATGGTCGGCCGCCGCCCAACGGTGAAGCTTGGTCTGCATCCCCGATACCCGCTGGTGAGACCCCAACGGGGCCTCGGGAGCACTGCTGTTCAGCAGCGCGTCTTTCGGCATTGCAGCCTCCTTCCCTTCTCGAAACCGCTGCCGCCCTTCCCCATGTGCCGGGCTCTCCCCGGCTCGGAGTACTACGGCGGCTCCGCCCCGTCCCGGCCCGATCGGCCGACGATGGACCCAGCCCATCCGCCGTGCTGGAGGCGCGGTTTGAGGGCGGGGGCCGGGACGGTTCCCGTGTTCACTCGCTGTTCGATCGTCGGAGTAGGAGCCCGGCTATGCCCCCGCGGCCTCGCCACGGCTACCCCGCAGCACTTCACCGTGGCCTCCCCGCGCGACCGAAGTAGACCGCGCGGAAAGTTCCCCGCCAACGGACCAACCAGCGGGGACGCACCGCATCCAGCCCAGATCCACCAGGTTCGAGCTGGCGTGCCTTAAGGAGGCGTAGACGCCGGTTCCTCGCGTACTCCTCTCCGTCTCGCTCGCCGGACCCGCACCATCTGGCAGTACTGGCACGTCCCGGCTTTGTCAGGGCTGCTTCCCGCCCTCCCCGGCACCTCCCGGGTCAGGCTGCCCCCAGCTTCAACCGCCCTGCTGCGACAGCGCGGCGGTGGTGGTCTTTCACCTCCACTCGAACAACAAGCGCCTCACGGCGCACACCTCGTCAAGCACATCGATCCGCTCCGCCTCGCCGATCACGCGCGTCTCGCGCGCTCCTGCCTCCTGGTGCGCCCGCGGTCCTGGCAGCTGGTGTTCGAACTGATGGCTGTGCCCGAGGGCTCGGACGCCCAGTGGCAGGACCTTGAGAAGGCCTGGCAGAGCCTTGGCCAAGCACAGACGCAGCAGCGGGAAACGCCTTCCGTCAGCGAAGCCCAGTCGGAATTCCTCGACACGGTGGACCGGCTGATCGACGCGACCGAGGAGATCACCACCCGGGAGGAGCGCGCGGCCGCCCCGTTCCCGTATCAGCGCCTCACGACCACAGGAGGCAAGCGCAGCAGCACTCCGCAGTCGGTCTACGAATTCCACCTCGTCGGGCCGGAGCTACCGCCGGCCGGCGCCTTCGTCCGCATACAGGGCGACACGGAGAGCCGGGGGAAAGTGAACCGAGCGGCGGGACGTTCCGTCACTGTCCGCTTCGATCAGCCCGTGTCGTGGGAGCGGCTGCCGGCGCGCGGTGCTCTGGAACTCATCCCGAGCAGCGTGATCTTCAACAAGCAGCGACAGGCCTCCGCACGTGGGGCACCAGGAACGCGGGCCTCCTCCCAGCTGTGGTCGAGCACCATGTGCGTGCGATCCCAGCCACAACCGCACAGCCGCACGAGAAACTCGACCCCGAACAACTCGACGCGTTCCGCAAGGCGTTGGCCACCGAGGACCTGCTGGTGGTGATCGGGCCGCCCGGCACCGGCAAGACCCGGACCATCACCGAGATCGCCCGCACCAGCGCGATGACGGCCACCGCCGACAGCGGCCGGGTCCTCGTCACCTCGCACACCAATCGCGCGGTGGACAACGTGCTGGCCCGGCTGCCACGGGATCTCGTGGTGGTCCGGGTCGGGGACGAGAGCAAGGTCCACGCCGACGTCAAACCGTTGCTCCTGGAGGAACAGTCGGAGAACCTCTCCGAAGGCATCCGACACACTATGGCCCAGGGGACACAGGCCTACCGAGAGGCAGCGGCAGTCGAACCGTGGACAGCCGAACTCGCCACGCGAGTCCACCAGGTCGACGGCCTGGTGCAGGAGGCCAAGGTCGCGGCCCTGAGTCTGCAGAATGCGATCCGAACAGCCGCCGCACCGGCCCAGGCACGGCTGGCGGCGCTCCAGCACGAGGAGCGGGAACGGGCGTCGGCCCTGCAGTCGCTGACCGAGCGTGCCTCGTGGCTCCAGGAGAAAGTACGGTCCGAACGGCTCCGGTCCAACGCCCTCTTCACCGGTCGGCTGCACCGCTCCCGGGCTCGCCGCGGGGAAGAGGAACTCACCACGGTGGAAGCCGAGATCCAGCGACTCACGGTCCTCGGACCCGAACTGCGCCGGCAGACCGAAGCAGCGGCCGGCGAGGCGGAGCGGGCGGTCCGCGAGGACGCTGCTGTCGGCGCGGCCCGGACGACATGTCAGTTGGCAGAACGCCGGGTCGGCGAAAGCCTGCAATCTGCCTACGAAGCCGCCGACATGGCCGTCCACTCGCTGAGCTCAGCCGTGCCGGGCGTTTCTACACCCGCTCGGTTGCGGGATCCGGCCGACGCGACGACCGCGCTGCACATCCTGCACGGGCGGTTGGAGGCATGGCTGCCACTCCTTTCGCAACGCGCCGAACTCACCCGGCAGTGGCAAGCCGCCATCGGCCAGGACCCCGGCCAGTTGGTTCCCGAACTCGTCCGCTACGCCCAGGTGGTCGGCGCCACCTGCATCGGCGCCGCATCCCGCGCTGAACTGTCCGGTGTCGAGTTCGACCTGGGAATCGTCGACGAGGCCGGCCAGATCGGCGTCGCGGACACACTGGTGCCGCTGGCCCGGGTCCGCCGTGGCGTTCTGGTCGGTGACGACCGGCAACTGCCACCCTTCCGCGACCCCGAGGTGGACGAGTGGGCCCAGGGCGTCGGCGACCCCCAACTGGTCCGGCTGTTGTCACAGAGCGCTTTGGAACGCCTGCGGGCGGGACTGCCCTCCTCCCACGTCGTGCGGCTGACCCGCCAACGCCGGATGCCCGCCGAAATCGCCGACTTCATCTCGGCCGCCTTCTACCGGGGAGAACTGCTCACGGAGAAGGACCACCGGCACACCGACCCCTTGTTCGCAAGCCCGATGGCCTTCGTCGACACAGCCGCGCTGCCCGACCGCGTACGTCGCGAGTCGGGGAGCCATCATGCCGAGGGTCGCGGCCGCAAGGGCCCCTTCAACACCTGTGAAGCGCGTCTCCTGGCCAGGCTCGCCGCCTTCTACCACCGCCGGGGTTCCGAGTGGGTGGTGATCGTCCCCTACCTGGCGCAGCGTGCGGAGGTCGTCCGCCACCTGACCCCGCTGATCGGTGATTCCCAGCTTGCGGATGCCTCGGTCGGCAGCGTCGATTCCTACCAGGGCGGGGAACGCGACGTCGTCCTGTACGGCTTCACGCGCAGCAATCCCGAGGGCCGGATCGGCTTTCTCAAGGAGCTGCGCCGCGCCAACGTCGCCTTCACGCGTGCCAAGAGCCAACTGGTCCTTACGGGTGACCTGAGCACTCTGCTCCGTGCGAACGATGCCGGCTTCCGCACTCTCATCGACGACCTGCACCGGCATCTGCTCGGCCGCGGCGATCTGCGGGAGTACCGGGATGTGATGGCGGCCCTCGACGAAGCCGTACAGGACACCGGCGAAGCCGCCGACCTGTACGCGGAGGGAGGCCGCCCGTGACGACCGCTCCCCGCCTGATGAGATTCCCTCAGGAGCGAGTCCTGGAGGACGCCGCTTTCGGCCAGGGCATCGTGCCCACCCGGCTCTACGCTCTGCTGTTGCCCGTCTGGCAGGTGGAGATCCGCGCCGATGTCACCGAGGGCGAGGACTTCTTCCTCATCGACCGCTTTCTGGAGCGCGGGTTGCGCCACTGCGCCCTGCACACCGTGGACCAACTCGCCACGTTCTTCGCCCTGGACCATGCCCTGGTCGCCCAGGCCGTACGCTTCCTGACCGCGATCGGCCACGTGCGGGAGGAGTCCGGAGGCCGACTGTCCCTGACGCCGCTGGGACAGCGTTCCGTGGACGACGACATCCGCTACGTGGTCACCCGCCAGGACCGCCGCAAGCTGTACTTCGAGGCTCTGAGTTGCGCCCCGCTGACCCGAGGCCACTACGACGAAGAGGTCGTGACCCTTCTCTCCGGTGACGAACTGGCCAGGGTGACAAAGGCCGACCACTATCCGCGCTTCGCACCCATTACCGTGACATCCGGGTTCGATCGCTCAGCCCTGGAGCGCCTCAAGGACCGAAAGGACCGGGCTCGGTTCAATCTGCCCGTCGCACTGGACGCCCTGGACGCCCTGGAGGAGACGGTTGTCTTCCTGCCCGTCTACTTGGTGCGCGGCCGCAAGGGACTCCTGGTCTACGGCCAGGCGGATGCGGGGAGCGCTCACGACCCGGAGCTCAGCGAGCTCTGCACCCGCAGCCCGGAGCTGATCAGCGCTCTCGACAACGAGGAGACGGGCGAGGAGGCGGACGAGCGCGTCCTGCGGTCCGCCCGGAGGTGGCTCCGCGAGCAGGGCCTCGACTCGGTTGCCCCGGAACAGGACGAGGACGGCATCTGGTCGGTCTCGCTGCCCCCCAGCGCCTTCGGCGAGAAGGGGATCCCGGTGTCCCGTATCGGCAGCTACCGCATGGCGGGCAGCCGCTTCTTCCGCGTGTGGTGCCCAGAGGAGACACCACGCAAGCTCGCACTCCTTGACCGCCTGGACCAACGTATGGGCTCACGTCAGCAGATCACTCGGCAGGAAGCGGAGGAACTTGTCGCTCGCCTGGCCCTCCAACTGCGCCTGGAGGCACCCGACTTGTCCCGGCTCCGCAGCGGCGCCGAGAAAACTGGGCTCAGCGGCCTCGAGGCCCGATTGGCCCGGCTGGTGGATGAACGAACGTGATCGACTCCGGCCGGCTCCTGCTCGCCGAGCTTTCGCGGCCACCCCCATCTCGAACAACGGCCGAGCCGGGCCGACGTCAGCAACCAAGAGACCCGCCCGGCTCCACGGGTCAGCAGGGCCCGTCCACATGATCGTCAAGTACTAGGAGACGGCACGGCGGGCTCGCGGTGAACATCACCCTCAGACCACATCGGTGGATCGAGACTTGGCGGCCGTCGCGACGCCGCCTGTCTTTGCCCAACTCCACGCGGGCGGTTCCGGACGAAGGCAGTGACGATCGCACCGGCTCAGGTCGAGGGTCTCCTTCAGTCACTTGCCCTCGTGGAACACACTGTCCCCGCGTGACGGGTGCAGCGGCGAAGCCGGTGACGCGAGGGAGAGCCGCGTCACCGGCGGTAGGGGCGGTCCGGGGCGGACCGGTCTCCTACGAGGGGCAGGTTCACCTTCTGCTACGAGGAGCTGGTCACCTTCTGCCGGGCCTTCCGCGACGGCCTCTGGCGGATCAGCGCGAGGGCCACCACACCCGCGGCCACCAGCGTGGAAAGGACCACCTGGTCCCGGCCGCCGCCGGAGGCGGTGTCGGTGAGCATGTAGCCGAGTACGAACACGATCAGGGCGATCGTGGCCCAGGTCAGATACGGGAAGAGCCACATGCGCACGACGAGTTTCTCCGGCGACTCCGCCTGGATGATCCGGCGCATGCGCAGCTGCGAGAAGCTGATGACCAGCCAGACGAACAGGGCGATGGCACCGGAGGAGTTGAGCAGGAAGAGGAAGACGGTGTCGGGCCAGGCGTAGTTGAAGAAGACCGCGACGAAGCCGAAGACGACCGAGGCGAGGATCGCGGTCTGCGGCACGCCCTGGCGCTTGGTGCGACCGAAGGCGGCGGGGGCGTCGCCCCGGCGGCCGAGGGAGAAGGCCATGCGGGAGGCGGTGTACAGACCGGAGTTCAGGCAGGACAGCACGGAGGTGAGCACGATGAAGTTCATGACCTGCCCGGCGTGCGCGATGCCCAGCGAGTCCAGTGCGGCGACGTACGAGCCGTCCTTGGTGATGGCCGGGGAGTTCCAGGGCAGCAGGGTCAGCACGATGAAGATCGAGCCGAGGTAGAACACGCCGATCCGCCAGATGACGCTGTTGGTGGCCTTGGTGACCGCGCGCTGGGGGTCCTCGGACTCTCCGGCCGCCAGGGTGACGATCTCGCTGCCCATGAAGGAGAAGACGACCATCAGCACACCGGTGAGGATCTTGCCGGGTCCGTTGGGCAGGAAGCCGCCGTGCGCGGTGAGGTTGGACAGGCCCGCGGTGTCGCTGTGCGTGCCCGGCAGGATCCCGAAGACCGCCAGCAGGCCGACCCCGATGAACGCGGCGATCGCGACGACCTTGATCCCGGCGAACCAGAACTCGAACTCGCCGTAGGAGGCGACCGAGGCGAGGTTGGAGACGGTCAGCACGATCATCACGATCAGGGCCCAGGCCCACTGCGGCACGCCCGGGATCCAGCCTTCCAGGATCTTCGCGCCGGCGGTCGCCTCCACGGCGAGCACCACGACCCAGAAGAACCAGTACAGCCAGCCGATCGAGAACCCGGCCCAGCGGCCGAGCGCGCGGTCCGCGTAGGCGGAGAAGGAACCGGAGGTCGGGTTCGCGGCGGCCATCTCACCCAGCATGCGCATCACGAGCACGACCAGGGCGCCCACGAGTGCGTACGACACGAGGATGCCGGGCCCCGCGGCGGCGATGCCCGAGCCGGAGCCGACGAACAGGCCCGCGCCGATCACACCGCCGATCGCGATCATCGACAGGTGACGGTTCTTCAACCCGGCCTGCAGGCCGGGTCCTGCTGGGGCGCCTTCGGCGGTGGGCACCTTGTCGGGGGCGGTGACAGGGGGACGTGTTGTCATCTCGACATCCAGGGGGCTGGCGGGGACAGGGGACGGTTCCGGCGAGATCGGACGGGGATGGCCGTACGGATTCCGCCGGGCGAGGCGTGCGGGGGTGCCGAGTCGGGAGCGGGCCGGGTCGGAGGCGGAGCCGGGTCAGGGGTGGCGATCACGGTCGCGGGGAGGGCATGGTGGATCACGGCCGCCGAACCCGGTGTCTGCCGCTTCGGTCGTCGGTGACGTTCAGGAAAATAGTTCACGGCGATCAAAAAAAACAAGAGGCCCGGTCGTCCGACCGACGGCATCCGCGCGCCGTCTCCCGGGGCGCCAGCACCTCCCGGACACGCCCTCGCGCCCCCGTCGACGCACCCCGCACACGCGCCCACGGGGCACGAATCCCCTGCTCAGGGACATGATCACCCGACTGCCGACCCGACCGCCTCCCCGCACTCACGGACCGGCCGCAGCAGGGTCTTGTTTAACTGTTCACCTTGCTCTAATTTTTCCTGCAGCGCGGCCCGCAGCTCCCGGCGCGACACCCGCGCCATGCCGTCGCCCGGCTTTCTCGGGCTGCGCCGGAACCTCCTCCGACGACCCCGACACCGCGCTGGGAGCCCCCATGCACCACACCGTGGCGTCGTCGCGGGAACCACCGGCCGCCCTTTCCGCTCCCCCGGGTCCCGCGCACGCCCGCCCCCGGCAGGGCGTCCGGCGAGAACCAGACGCGGGACACGCAGGACACCGACCGGCGTGAGACCGCCCCCGCACCACGGTGTCCGACCCGGCCGGTCGAGGCCACCGGCCGGACCCGACCCGGCGCGTCGGACCGCGACCGTCGCGTGCCGCGACCGCGTTCAGCAGGCCGTTAGGGTGGCGTCGTGGTGAACGCAGCGGGCAAGTTCGGGCCCTACAACCAGCCGGGCCCGGCTCGGACGACGTCGGTCACCGGCGTAGGACACGCCCGCGCCCTGCCCGGCGGCGGCCAGAGCGGATCCGATCTCGTCCGGTCGAGGATCGCTCTCCGGGTACGTCTGCGCTCCGTGCAGCCCGGGGACCGACTCCCCGATGCCGGGGTCCTCGCCGAGGAACTGGGGATCAGCGAGATCACCGTCCGTCGCGCGCTGGAAGGCATGTGCCAGGACGGCCTGCTCGACCGCCGGCGCGGACGGGCGGGCGGAACCTTCGTCGCGCGGGACTGGGACACCGTCGTAGCCGTGATGCACGACGCCGAGGAGGCCGCTTCGCTGGACGCCTTCCATCTGCTGCTCGAATGCGGCCTCGTGGCGCACAGCTCGGGAGAGGTCCCGGCCGAGCGACTGGAGGGGCTTCGGGCACTGGTCGAGGAGATGGAACTGACCGACGACCCGGCCCGGCTGGCCGAGTTGGAGGCCCGCTTCCACCTGGACCTCGCGGAGACGCTCGGCGGTGGCGGAATGCGCGAGTTCGCCGCGGATCTGCTCGGCCGGCTCTGCCTGTTGCTGCCCGTACCGCATCCCGCGGTGGTACGGGCGCAGAACCACTGCCACGCCGAACTGCTCGCCGAACTGGGCCGGGGTGCGACCGATCCGGCCGTGCAGGCGGTGAAGGCACACCAGCGTTCCCGACACCTCTGACGCCCGATCGTGCCGGTCCGGCCGTCGAGAACCCGCGCACCCATCAGGCCACCACCGCACAAGGAGTTGCCGCCATGCCCGACCCCGGAACAGGCCCGCTGTCCCCGCCGGGTCCCGTCGGCGACGCGCCCCAGCGGCTGCGTGGCGGCGTCCTCGGCATGGCGGACATCGCCGCCGCCACGATGGCCAACGTCGGCCCGGCCATGAGCTTCTTCTTCGGTTTCGCCTTCCTGTCCACCACGGCGGGCGTGGCGTCACCGCTGACCATCGTCGCGGCGGGCATCGCGGTCGCGCTGCTCGGCAACACGCTGGCGGAGTTCTCCCGGGCGCACCCCTCGGCGGGCAGCTTCACCACCTTCGTGGGCAAGACCTTCGGACCGGTCAGCGCGGTGACCACGGCACTGCTGGCGGGACTCGGCTACATCATCGCGATGGCTTCCGTCATCGCCATCTCCGGCGGGTTCGTGCAGATCACCCTGTACCACTACACCGGCGTCGACCTGCCGTGGATCATCTGGACACTGCTGCTCACCGGGCTGGCCGTGGGGCTGATGCTGCGCGGGATCGTCGTGTCCACCAAGTGGGCCGGCTACTTCTTCGGCGTGGAAATGCTGGTCCTGGCCGTCGTCTCGGTCGCGGCGCTCGTGGAACACCGCGGCTCTCTGTCCCTCGATCCGTTCCTGCCCAGCCACATCAGCCACGGCTTCAGGGGGCTGGCCGCCGGTTTCCCCCTGGCGGTGTACCTGTTCGTCGGCTGGGAGAACTCGGCCGCGCTCGCCGAGGAGACGGAGAATCCGCGGCGCAACGTGGGCCGCGCGGTGTTCTCCTCCATCGCGATCATGACGGTGAGCTACGTTCTCTTCTCCTACGCCACCGTGACCGGCTTCGGCTACGACGTGAACAGGCTCGGGGCCTCCCCGATCCCCTTCGTCGAGGTGGCCCAGCACACCCTCGGCGCGCTGGCGTTCCTCACCTATCTGGGCGGTCTGACCTCCACGCTCGGCGTGCTGATCGCCGGCATCAACTCCCAGGCCCGCCTGGTGTTCAACGCCGGACGCGAGGGACTGCTCCCGTCCTTCTTCGGCTATGTGCACCCCACCCGTCGCACCCCGAACAACGCGATCATCACCTTCGCCGCCACCGCTCTGCTGATCATCGGAGGGTGGGGTCTGGGCCACCTGCTGGGATCCGGCGACGGCTCGATGAACCCGGTGGTCTTCTTCACCGAGTCCTCGACCCTCGGCACCATCCTGATCCTGTTGGTCTACCTCGCCTCCAACATCGCCCTGCCGCTGTACTACCGCAGGTACCGGCCGCAGGAGTTCAGTCTGGTCCGGCACCTGTTGCTGCCCGCGCTCGGCACCCTGGCCATCCTGGTCCCGCTGTACTACCTCGCCAAGCCCGGCCAGCCCGCCCCGTACAACTGGTTCCCCTACGCGGCGCTGGCCGCCCTGCTCGCGGCCATCGGCTACGCGGCCCTCCTTGTCCGCCGCGATCCGACTCTGGCCGAACGCGTCGGCTCGGTCGTCGCCGACGCGGACTGAACCCGGTGGACCGGCGCAAGGCGAGCGACCGTCCGCGGGAGGGCGCCCGGCTGCTCACCCGCACGCCCGCGTCCTCGCAGCGGCAGTGTCCTCGGCGAGGGCCCTCATCACCGTCCCTCGCAGTCGCGCGACGTGGAGCGACTCGAGTCCCCTCTCTGACCGCGTAGATCGCGCCGGCGAGCAACCCGGGCGGCACGACGGCGATGTGCGTGAGAGACCGGCTGGACGGACTACGGCACGGCGAGGCGTCGGCGGGCTGCCCGGCGGCTTCTGCACGCTGGGCCGGTGAAGGGGCCTTGCGCCCGTCATCCGTTCTCTCGGTCGCCCAGCGCCCAGTCCTCGACCAGGCGCGCCGTGCGTCCAGGCTGCTCCTCGTGCAGGTAGTGCCCGGTGTCGGGCCAGTGCTCGACGCGGGAACCGGGCACGTGCAGGGTGCCGCGTTCCCAGGCGGCTGCTTGCGCCGAAGTCCACACGGTGAGCGCGGGCTGCGTACGGTGGCGCAGATACGCCTCGCTGTGCGGGCGGACACCGACCGCGCCGGGGTCGGTGTACATGCCGGCGTACGACTGGGCGATGACGTGATCCGGCGTACCGAGCATGGTGCGGACATGAGCCGTGCGCAGTCCGGCCGGAGCACCTGCGCGGAAGGCGCCGACGATGAAGCCGGCCGCCGCGCGGGCCCCGCGCTGCCGGTATTCCGCCAGGCGGGCCGGGATCTCCTCCACTTCCGCCCCGTGTGCGCCGTGAGCCGGATCGAGGGCGACGACCGAGCGGACGAGTTCCGGATGCCGTACCGCGAGCAGGTTGACGACCTGACCGCCCATGGAGTGGCCCACGGCGATCGCCGGCCCGGTGTCCAGGCGCCGGAGCAGCGCGGCGAGGTCGTCGGCCATCTCCGCCGGGGTGTTGCCCTCCTCGGGTACTCCCGAGCGGCCGTGCCCGCGCAGGTCGGGGACGATCACGCGGAACCGGTCGGCGAGCGCTTCGGCGTGCACGGACCACTCCCGGCCGTCTCCGCCCCAGCCGTGCACCAGGAGCAACGGCGCCGCCCGGTCGGACCCGAGAGCGGTGCAGAAGAGGCGGAGGCGCCCGAGGTCGAAGGTCGTCATGCGCGGCCGTCCTGGAAGGTCCGGTAGGTGGCGTAGGCGAAGTCCGCGTGGACGCCGGTGCCGTCGAGGTCCTGCGCCCACAGCCCCAGCATGGCGCCGGTGAAGCCGAGAACGCGCAGTTGCCCGTCGTGGAACTCGTCGGCGTGCTCGTCGGAGAGGACGGTGGCGTCGAGTTCGATCGGCAGGGTCTCAGCCCCCCGACCGGTGTCGTACGAGAAACGCAGGACGGGCACGTCGAGTTCGGCACGCAGGACGACCACGCGTCCCGGCTCGAGCGGGATCGTCGGCTGGTGTGCGGTGAGGCGTCCGGCCTCGCAGCTCAGTGCGCGCAGAACGGGTGAGCCGTCGTCCTCGGCGGTGACGTACAGGTAGTGCCAGTTGCGGGTGTTGTAGTAGGCGGTCAGACCGGCCATGTGGTCGGGGGTGCGGGGCGCGAAGGTGAGGCTGGTCTCGAAGGAACAGCGCGCGGCGGTTACCCGCCGGGCGAGCAGACTGGGCCTGCGGCGGCCCACCGGCGACTGGCCGCCCCGCATGCGCAGCCGGCCCGGTGCGGGCTCGATCCAGTCGTCCCCGGCCGGGCGGCGCAGGGTGGACCAGTCGGGGCGGAGGGCGGGAGTGTCGAAGCGGTCGTGCACCGGTGGTTCGGGAACGGGCGCGGGGCGCAGCGCGGGAGCCGGCACCGTGACTGCGGGGACGGCTCCCGCGATACGTGGCCAGCCGTCGTCGGTCCAGGTCACCGGCTGCAGCGCGGTCTCCCGGCCGAGTACGCACCGGCCCCGCTCCGTGTGCGGGCGGGCGACGATGTGGGCGGCGTACCACTGGCCCGCCGTCGTCTCGACGAGGGAGCAGTGCCCGGCCTTCTGCAGCTCCAGCGACGGGTCGTCGCGGGAGGTGAGCAGAGGGCCGGCCGGGTCGGTTTCGTACGGGCCGAACAGGTCACGGGAGCGGGCCACGGCCGCGCCGTGTTCGTAACCCGTGCCGCCCTCCGCGTGCACCAGGTAGTACCAGCCGTCGCGACGGTGGAGATGCGGGCCCTCGGCCACCCCGGCGGAGGTTCCGGTGGAGATGGTGCGGGGTTCTCCGACCAGGGTCCGGCTCTCGCGGTCGTACTCCTGGATCTCGATCCCGGCGAAGCCCTCACGGTCCGGGCGCCAGTCGAAGCGCATGTTCAGCAGCCAGCTGCGCCCGTCGCCGTCATCGTCGTGGAACAGCGAAACGTCGAAGCCCCGGCCGTGCAGCGGGAGCGGGTCGGACCACGGCCCCTCGATCGAGGAGGCCGTGGTGACGTAGTTGGGGAGGTCCTTCCACCCCTCCGCGTACGTGTCGACGACGGTGAAGACGAGGTGGAACAGACCGCCCGCGTACGACAGTCCAGGTGCCCAGATCCCGCCGGAGTCCGGGACGCCGGTCAGGTCGAGCAGCCGCCGGCTGTCCAGAACCCCGCCCAGCGACCGCCAGTTGACCAGATCCCGGGAGTGGTGGATCCGGACGCCCGGGTACCACTCGAAGGTGGAGGTGGCGATGTAGAAGTCGTCGCCGACCCGGAGGATCACGGGGTCGGGTTCGAAGCCGCGCAGGACGGGGTTGTGGATCACGGAAGCTCCGCTCAGAGGGTGAACAGCAGGGTGCCGAAGCCCACGTGGTCGCACTGGAAAGCCGCCCCCTCCGGGCGGATCCTCCCGATGGCCGTGTTCGTCCAGGGGGCGGGCAGACTGCGGCGCTTGACGTAGTGGTTGAAGGCCATCTCGTAGATGGGGCGCAGGTTGCCGCGCTCGACGGTGGAGATGGAGTTGAACGTGAGTTTGCAGGAACCCCACACGGCGTAGGGGACATCGTTGCCGGTGTTGTACTTCGCGGTGTACTCGAACCCGGTCAGCAGGCGGTTGGCGGAGGCGGAGTACAGGTCCTGGCCCTGGACCCAGGCGATCTCACAGGCCTCGGCCATGCTGCCCAGGATGAGTTGGGTGTGGGCCTGGTCGCGGCCGCTGTCCACGCACTGGCCGGAGTCCCTGATCACCCGGCTGATCTTGCAGCAGTCGTGCAGGTGGAAGGCGTCGACGGCTGCGTTGTAGAGGGAGGTGTCGTTGCAGAACACCCCGAACGCCATCATGGCCTTGATGCAGTTGGTGCCCCAGCCGGCGTCGCCGAACGTCCTCACCAGGGGCGCGAGTACGTATCTGAAGAGGTTCTCCGTCTGGGTGATCTCGACAGCGGACCAGCTGCCCGAGGGTGCCGTGTACCGCATCAGCTCGGCTGCCGCCGCGAGTTTGAAACCGTAGATGGACGCCGCGAGTTGGGCGTCCTTGCCGGTGATCGAGGTGAGCGTGGACGACCAGGCCTTGATGATCTGCAGCGCCTTGGCGGCGTGGGCGGTGGTGCCCGTCAGGTTCCACATCAGGGCGTTCTGGTAGGCCGCGTTGCAGTCGTTCCAGAACTCCCAGTTGCCGACCTCGGTGGTACCACGGTCGATGGTCGTGCGGGGGCCCGCCATGGCGTAGGCCGACTGCGAGTACGCGTTCGCCCTGAACACGTTCCAGCCGCTGAGCCAGGGTTCGGTGCCGGCCGCGATCCGGGTCTTCATCCGCTGGATGTCGGAGAGCTTGTGCAGCACCCCGGGGTGGATGAAGGAGGTCAGGGCGTCCGCCGCGGGGATCGCGGCGAGGCCGGTGGCAGCCGCCGTGGTACCGACGGCGGTGATCCGCAGGAAACGGCGGCGGCTCGGGGAACCGGGCGCGGTGGGCTGTGCCTCGGCCATGGGTCTTCATCTTTCACTCGGCGTTGAGTGCCAGGGAGGGTGAGAAAAGGGAAGCCGGGCGTCGGTCCGGCTCCCGTCGAGGCGGTCAGTCGGCCGCGCGCTTGCCCCGGTACAGCACGAGCGTGCTGCGCGGGCCGACCTTGGGACGCTGGCCGGCGCCCACGTTCTTGCCGGTGGCCAGATCGCGGGCGGGGCCGAAGTCCTGGCGGGCGGGCAGGGTGTACGTCCGGTCGGTGCTGGTGTTCATGGCGATCAGGTAGTCGCCGTACTCGCACAGGTAGAACGGCGCGCGTCCGACGAGCATGGTCTCCACGCCCTCGAAGTGGACGCCGAGGGCCGGGTCCGGGACGTCCGGCGGGACCGGGGCGAGAGGGTAGACGTCACCGGCCAGCGCCTGGTGCAGGGTGTCGCCGGGCGGCGGGAAGCCACCGGGCGGGATGTGTCCGGCCCCAGGATCGTTGATCGCGTAGTCCCACAGGATCCAGTCGTTGACCCTGTACGTGTCGTCGGTGACTCCGGCCGAGCGCTGGCGGATCGTGGCGGAGCGCTGGTCGGTGGGGGTGAGGTGGTGGATGCGGGCGTAGTCGTTGACGCCCTGGCGGGCGCGCCAGTAGAGGGAGGCGAAGAGGAGTTCCTGACCGTTCTTCACGGCCAGTACGCCGTTCTCCTCGTCGGTGAAGACGAAGTCGGGCCGGTCCCAGGCGGTGGGTATGCGCCCCGGGCGGGCCGGGAGGGACTGGAAGGCGTCCCAGTCGCGGGAGACCAGTCGCAGACCGGCGAGGCCGACACGGGTCCAGGTGTGGTGGACGAGCAGGTCCAACTGCTTGTAGAACTGCCCGTCGTCGACCATTTCCTGGGTCCAGCCGACGATGTCCGGGTCCTTGAACACCGCTGCCGACATCACCGGGTGCGAGTCCCACGCCGTACGCGAGGCGTAGGCGACCTCACCGGGATAGACCTCGTTGCGCCAGCCGACGACCGTCTCGATCCGGGAGACGCGGGCGCCCGTCTCGTCGACGTCGATCACCCGGAACCGCCCCCGGGCCTTGGTGATCTTCACCATCTGCTCGCGCAGCTCCGGCGCCTCCTGCCCCCGGTACCCACGCGTGACCGACTCGTACATCATGACCAGCCAGTCGATGACCTCGCCGTAGCTGCCCACATAGCCCAGTTCACGGGTCAATCCGGCCCGGCTGACCTGGTAGTAGCTCTCGCCGAGCGGCTTGGTCGGGTTGCCGTCGGCGTCCTCCTTGCCGAGGTAGGGCTTCATGCCGAGCGATTGGTACATGTAGTCGCGGGCCTTCTCCTCCGGCAGGGCGAGCTGCGGGGCGAGCAGGCGGAGGCCGCGGTTGGCCTGGTAGATGCCGATGGCGCAGATCTGCGACTGGTTGGTGTAGTGGGGGAAGTTCTGCCGCCAGTAGTCCCGGCTGGACTTCAGCATGTCGACGTACGCGGCGCGCCGCACCGGCTGCTCGGGGGCTCCGGTGCCCGTGGGCGCGGTGACGGCCACGTCGTCGAACCATGCGGTGCCGGCACCGCTCAGCCGTAGATGGAACTCGACCTGGGTGGCGCCGTCGGGCGTGTCCAGGTCGAGGGTGACCTGCTCCCAGCCGTGGGTGCCGGTGGTGGCGAACCGGCGGTGGTCGCTTCCGACCAGATTGCCGCTCGCGTCGAAGAACAGCGGGTCGATGTGGGCGCCGGTACCGGTGACCCCGTCGGTCCGGATCCAGGCGCTGTAGGTGTACTTGCCCTTGCCGACCTGGAGCTTCGCCGTGTTGTACGCGGTGACGAAGCCGTTCGCCGTCGTGGCCGCCAGTTTCAGCGACGCGGATCCGGACCGGTTGACGGCGGTGTCCCGGGCCCATGAGGCGTCGGCTGTTTTGCCCCAGCCGGGTACAGCCCAGCCGGAGGGGGTGTCGGCGCCCTGCTCGAAGCCGGGGTTGCGCAGCTCGGTGGGCTTGACCAGGTCGATGTCGTCGAACCAGGCGGTACCGGGGCCGGACAGCCGCAGGTGCATCTCCATCTGGGTGGCGCCGTCGGGGGTGTCCAGGTCTATGGAGACGTACTCCCAGCCGTGGGTACCGGTGGTGGCGAACCGGCGGTGGTCGCTTCCGACGAGATTGCCGCTCGCGTCGAAGAACAGCGGGTCGATATGGGCGCCGGCGCCGGAGACACCGTCCGTCCGGATCCAGGCGCCGTAGGTGTATGTCCCCTTACCCACACGCGTCTTGGGCGAGGCGTAGACGGTGATGAAGCCGCTCGCCGCGCTCGCGGTGACCTTGAGCGAGGCGGAACCCGAACGGGAGACGGTGGTGTCCCGCGTCCAGTCGGCGTCGGCGGTCTTCCCCCAGCCCGGCACCTCCCAGCCCATGGGAGTGTCGCCGCCCTCCTCGAAACCGGGGTTGGAGATCTCGTACGGCGAACCGGTCACCGTCTGGTCGAGACGGTCCCCCAGGTTCTCCCAGAGCAGCGCCAGCACCAGTCCGACCCGGCCGAAGCCCTGCCACTGCTGGTCGGATCCCGTCATCACGGTCGCGTCGTTCTTCCACGCCATGTACCGGCCGTCGAGCGCCCGCAGAACGCGGTCCAGTGCCGCCGGGTTCTGGTAGGCGGGGCTTCCGGACCAGAGGTAGCCCTCTGCGAGCGACTGGAAGGCCCAGGCGTCCATGCCGGCGGGATTGACGCTGGTCAGGTAGGACTTCTGGTCCTTGGCGACGCGTTGGCGCACCGCCTCCAGAGCTTCGGGGCCCTCGACGGTACGGGCCGTCGGCACCGGCGCGGGGCCCTGCACCTCACCCTTGGGCGGGACGAAGTACGGCTCGGTGTGGGTGTAGAGGCGGTAGATGCCCCGCGACGGCGTGCTCATCTTGTAGTACAACTGGTCGACGTTCTGGCCGTAGGACCAGATGCGGCCCATCGAGCGGATCTCCAGCGTCACCTTCTTCTTACCCCGGGTGAGCCGCTCCGGCAGCGGCAGTGTGTGGAAGAAGAATCGGCCGGGCGTACGCGGCGAGGTGTCGAGGATGTCCAGGCTGTCGACAGCCCCCTCGTCCTGGTAGCCGACCTGGAGGCCGTCGCAGAAAAGCTGCAGCCGCCACATGTTCGTGCCGGACGCCGCCTGCAGCGAGGTGGCGTCGTAGTCGTCGCCCCACAGCCGCACGGTGACATAAGTGGTCCCGGTCGGGCAGACGGCCACGTCGAACTTCAGGGCGCCACCCCAGTATGAGGCCGGCTCGGTGGGCTTGAGGACACGGGCCTTCTGACCGAGTCCGCCGGTGACCGTGTCGGAGAGCGTGGCGGTGAGACCGTGCGCCGATTCGGAGCTCTTGTTGCCGAAGACGACAACGTCCAAGGGCGTGCGGACGGCCGGCTGGAAAGCGGCGTCCGCGGCCGGCGCCGCGGTGGCGGGCTGGAGGTTCAGGAGGCCGAGGCCGGCCGAGGCGGCGCCGGTGGAGCCGGCGTACTTGAGGACGTCACGTCTCTTGGGTGCGTTGGGCACGGCTGATCCTTTACTTGAGGCTGCCCATGAGGATTCCGCTGCGCCAGTACCTCTGGAGGGCGAACATGAAGACCGCCAGCGGAACGATCGACAGCAGGGACCCGGTGAGGACGAGGGTGTTCATGTCCCGGGCGGTCTGCGCCTGCTGGAGCCAGGAGTACAGGCCAAGACTCACAGGGAAGGTCCGCTCACCGGTGAGCATGAACAGGGGGAGGAAGAAGTTGTTCCAGATGTCGATGAAGACCAGCATGAAGATGGTGATGCCGCCGGTCCGCATCAGGCGCAGCGCGACCGACCAGAAGATCCGCAGTTCACCGGCGCCGTCGAGACGGGCCGCCTCCATCAGCTCGGTGGGGATGGAGCTGTCCGCGTACACCTTGCCCAGGTAGACCCCGAACGGATTGATGAAGTAGGGGATGAGCACCGACCAGATGGTGTTGGTCAGACCGATCTGGGCGAAGACGAGGTAGAGCGGGAACGCCAACAGGGTGCTGGGCAGCAGCGAGGCGCCGACGATGAGCGCGAACAACGCTCCCCGGCCTCGGAAGTCGAACTTCGACAGTCCGTACCCGGCGGCGAGCGACACGAGGGTGGAGCCTGCCGCGCCGAGGGTGGAGTAGAGGATCGAATTGCCGATCCAGCGGGTGAACACCCCGTCGTGGTAGGTCCAGATGTCCTGGAGGTTGTCCGTCAGGTGGTTGGAGGAGAACCACAGACCGAAGGTGGAGTAGAGGTCGGTCTGGTTCTTGGTCGCGGAGACGATCAGGAACCAGGTCGGGGCGAGCGCGTAGATCAGGAAAAGGACCAGCAGGCCGGTGGTGAGCGCCACCGCGCGGCGGGTGGGGCGAGCGCCGCCCCCGGTAGCGACACTGCTCATGACATCTTCCTGTTCGTGACGCGGTAGAAGACGAAGGCGAGGATCCCGGTGACCACGGCCAGGACCAGCGACTCGGCGGCGGCGTACTGGTAGTCGCCGGTCTTGAACGCCTTGTCGTAGATCTCCATCATCGGAGTGAAGTCGGTGTTGATCGACTCCGGCGCGATCTGCCGCAGCAGCAGCGGTTCGGAGAACAGCTGGAGTCGGCCGATCAGGGAGAACATGCCCGTCAGCACGAGGATCCCGGTGATGTTGGGCACCTTGATCGACCAGGCGATCCGCCACTCCTTCGCACCGTCCAGCCGGGCCGCCTCGTAGAGCTCCCGGGGCAGGGCCTGCAGTGCGGCGGAGATCAGGATCATGTTGAAGCCGATGCCCTGCCAGGTCAGCAGATTGCCCAGGGAGAGATAGGTGTTGATGCCCCCGAAGAAGTCGACTTCCGTGCCCGCCCGGTGTGCGAGGTCGAGCAGCGGACTGCCTGTCGGGCTGTACAGGAACAGCCACATCACGGTGGACACCACGGCGGGCACCACATACGGGATGAGCAGCGCCGCACGGAAGAACCGCACCGCGCGGGCGGCCACTCCGTCCAGAAGGAGAGCGAGCAGCAGCGAGAGGCCGAGCATCACCGTGATCTGAGCCGCGCCGAACAGCAGGGTGCGCAGCATGCTCGACCAGAAGTCGCCGTCACCGAGGATGGCGGCGAAGTTGGCGAAGCCGGTGAAGACGACCCTGCTCGGGCCGAAGCCCAGACCGCTGCTCTTCTTCTCCCGCATGCTCTGGCTGAAGGCGTAGCCGATCGGCACGACGTAGGTGGCCAGGAAGCCCAGCAGGAAGGGCAGCGCGAACAGCAGTCCCTTGTGGGCTCCCCGGCTCCCGGCCCGGCGGGAGGAGGACCGCCGGACCGGGAAGTCGGTGGCGACCTTTCGCGGTCGCATCAGGGTGGACACGGAATCTCTCCAGGTGAGGTGTGCCGGCCCTCTCCGTCGGGCCGGGCGTCGGCGCCGAAGGGCAGAGCGGGGTCAGCTGCCGGCGACGGCCTTGACACCCTTGTGATTGAGGTCGTCCACGGTCCACTTCTGCAGGGAGGTCAGCATGTCCTTGACCGTCAGCTGCTTGTTTATGACCTTGCCCCACTGCTTCTGCATCTCGGAGTACATCGCCGCGTAGTTCGGGCCGTACTGCCACTGCTCGCCGACCCGCGAGGCGGCTGTGGTGATCACCTGTGCGCTGTCGGACTTTCCGTTGAACATCTCGGACGGGATGATCTTGTCGACATACGGCGAGACGTCCCTGACCGCGGGGAACAGGCCCGACTTGGAGGCCGGGTCGGTGAGCGTCGCCAGCGACTCCTTGCTGCTGCTCAGCCAGGCGGCGAACTCGGCAGCGCGGTCGGGGTACTTGCAGCCCTTGAGGACGCCGGTGGTGTCGAAGTTGCTGGAGGTCTGCGGCTTGGCGGTGTCGAAGGCCGGTGAGTCGGCGAGCTGCCACTTCCCCTTGGACTTGGGGAAGTTGGTGTCGTAGATGGGCAGTTGCCAGGTCGAGGTGGTCATCGCGATGGTCTTGCCGAGATCCCAGGTCCTGAAGACGCCCGGGTCTGCGTACGACGCGTTGGAGGTGAGATCGTTGTCGACCAACCGCTGGACGACGTCAGCGGCCTTCAGCGCCTCGGGCGAGGTCAAGCCGATCTCCCAGTGGTCACCGGCGGCCTTGTACCACTGCGCGCCGGCCTCCCAGGACAGGTCGACCAGGGTGCTCGGGTCCTCGCCCGCCATGTTGTAGATCTTGACGTTCTTGTCCTTCTGCCGGACCTTCTTGCCGGCGGCGATCAGGTCGTCCCAGGTCTTCGGCGCCTCGATCCCGTATTTCTGGAACAGGTCCGCGCGATAGGCGGTGAACAGCGGGGACGACCCCATCGGGATGCCGAAGGTGGTGCCGCCGGGGCTGACCGCGTTCCACGCGGCGACCGTGTAGGCGTCCTTGTACTTGGCCGCGGCCTTGCTGATGTCGGTGAGCAGCCCGTCAGCGGCGAAGTTCGCCAGGTTCATCCCGTCCATCTTCGACAGACAGGGCGCGGTGCCCGCGTTCACCGCGGCGCGCAGCTTCTGGTAAGCGGTGTCACCGGCGGCGTTGACGAACTTGATCTGCGTCTCGGGGTGCTCCTTGTTCCACACCTTGGTCTGCGCCTCGATGCCGTCCGTCCAGCTCCAGAACTCCAGCGTGACGTCGCCCTTCGTGGTCGACGAGGCCTCTGAGCCCGGGTCGTCCGAGCAGGCGGTCAGCAGCAGGGAGAGAGAAGCGGCGGCGGCCACCGGGACAAGAACTCTGGGGCGGAAGCGGGACTTGGACATCGGTCCTCCACGAAAGGAACGGGACGGCGCCTGCACGTGGGGAGATGGCGCGGTCGAGGCGACGCGAGGGGAGAGAGAACAGTACTGCGCAACGAGGCAGTAACCGTTTGTTGTTGTGGACCGTACGGCGGGACGAGTCGGATCCACAAGAGGAGGGAGCCGAATTGTTTCGCCCGACTTTCGGCAGCGTTACCTGTGGAGCCGTTGACCTGCGATGCCCCTGCCATTTGGAAGGGGATCGAGGCCTGCCCGGGGACGACCGGGGAGACGCGGTCAACCATTGACCTGGACGACGGACGCTTCTAGCTTGGAATACGTTTACTGAACCGTCCGGCCTCTCGACTGCCGGCCTGCACTCTTCCCCGCAGGAGCGTCATGCCCTCGTCATCGCCACCGTTCACCCTTTTCGCCATGAATCCAGTCCATATGCCAGAACTCTTCCCGCCTCGACTGATGACCCGCCTCCAGCAACTCACCCAGGTCGATCCCACACTCGTCGTCCAGGATTTCTCCGATCCCGCCGTGGCCGAGGCCCTGGACCGCGCCGAGGTGCTGGTCACCGGCTGGGGATGCCCGCACCTCGGCGCGGAGACACTGGCGGCGGCGCCGCGGCTGCGCGCCGTCCTGCACGCCGGTGGCAGCGTCCGCCACCTTGTGGGAGAGCCGTTCTGGGAGCGCGGCCTCACCCTCTCCAGCGCGGTGCAGGCCAACGCCCTGCCGGTGGCCGAATACACGCTCGCCATGATCCTGCTGGCCGGCAAGGACGCCTTCGGACTCCGCGAACGCTTCCGGGCCGAGCACGTCCATCCCGCTCCGGCGGAGTACGCGAGGGTCGGCAACCTAGGTCGCCGGGTCGGCCTGATCGGCGCCTCCAGAGTGGGCCGCCGGGTCCTGGAACTGCTGCGGCCCCTCGATCTTTCGGTCAGCCTCCACGACCCCTATGTCGACGCCGCGGCGGCCGCGGACCTGGGCGCCGTCCCGCTGGACCTTGACGAGTTGCTGCGCACCAGCGACATCGTCAGCGTGCACGCCCCCGACATTCCGCAGACCCACCGCATGCTCAACCGCGAACGGCTGGCGCTCATCCCCGACGGCGGCGTCCTCATCAACACCTCACGGGGAGCCCTCATCGACCACAGCGCGCTCACCGAAGAACTGGTGAGCGGCCGGCTCAGCGCGGTCCTGGACGTCACCGACCCCGAGCCGCTGCCGGTGGACTCACCGCTCTACCGCCTTCCGAACGTGTTTCTCACACCGCACATCGCCGGCTCCCTCGGCAACGAACTGGCGCGCCTCGGCGGCACGGTCGTGACGGAGATGGAACGCATGACGGCGGGGCTGCCCCTGGCCCACCAGGTCCACCGCGCCGAGCTGGCCATCAGCGCCTGAGTGCTCCGACGCCAACGCGGCGGCGCCGGGGGGGGGACGTCCGTCGCCGACCGGGTACGACGCCCGCCTCCCAGGCCCACGCACGCCGCTCCTGTCACCCCACATCCCGCCCACCCCCTCTTCCTCCGGAGGCAGCCCTGAACACCACCCGTTCCGGACCGGTCCGCCCCTCCAGGCGCGCCGTCTCCCCCCTGCGCCCGGCCTCCGTGGCCCGTGTCGAAGACGGCTTCTGGGCCGAACGTCGCCGGATCAACGCCCACATCTCCCTCGCCGAGGGCACGGCGCGGCTGGAGCAGGCCGGCAATCTCGCCAACTTCCGTGCCGCCGCGGCCCTCCGTACCCACAGCGCGGCCGTCGCGTCGGGCACGGGCTTCTCCGGCGACTTCCAGTTCCAGGACTCCGACGTCTACAAGTGGCTGGAAGCCGCCTGCTGGCAGCTCGCGGACACCCCTGACGAGGCGCTCGCCGCCGATGTCGAAGCCGTCGTAGAACTGATCGTCGCCGCCCAGCGCGAGGACGGCTACCTCCACACGTACTACCAGCTCGGCGGCGGAATCCCCTGGACCGAGCCGGGCTGGGGACACGAGCTGTACTGCGCGGGGCATCTGATCCAGGCCGCCGTGGCGCACCACCGGGCCACCGGCTCCGACCGGCTGCTCGACGTGGCCCGTCGGCTCGCCGACCACATCGACTCCGTCTTCGGCACCGGCAAGCAGATGGACACGGTCTGCGGCCACCCCGGGGTGGAGACCGCCCTCGTCGAACTCCACCGGACGACCGACGAGAAGCGGTACCTGGACCTCGCTCGCTACTTCCTGGAACGACGCGGCCACGGCACCCTCTCCTCCGGCGCCGACCGGGGCCACGACCGCGACCCCGGACCCGAGTACTGGCAGGACCACACGCCCATCCGCGCGGCCGACGAGGTCACCGGCCACGCCGTACGCCAGCTCTACCTCCTCGCCGGAGCCGCCGACCTGGCCGCGGAGACCGGCGACACGGAACTCCGTACGGCTCTGGAGCGGTTGTGGCGGGACATGGTCACGACCAAGACCTACCTCACCGGCGCCGTCGGCTCCCGGCACGACTGGGAGGCATTCGGCGACGCCCACGAACTGCCCGCCGACCGCGCCTACGCAGAGACCTGCGCCGCCATCGCCTCCGTCCACTTCTCCTGGCGCATGGCCCTGCTCACCGGAGAGGCCCGCTACTCCGACCTCGTCGAGCGCACCCTGTTCAACGGCTTCCTCGCCGGAGCCGGCCTCGACGGCCGTACGTGGCTGTACGTCAACCCGCTGCACCTGCGAGCCCACCCGCACGAACGCCCCGGCGACCAGACCGCCCACCGCACCCCCTGGTTCCGCTGCGCGTGCTGCCCGCCGAACGTGATGCGCCTGCTCGCCGGCCTCCCGCACTACATGGCCACGACCGACGACAGCGGGCTGCGGCTCCACCAGTACGCAACCGGCGTCTTCGGCGGCGACGACCTCACCGTGCGGGTGGTGACGGAGTACCCCTGGGACGGCACAGTGACCGTCACCGTCGAGGACGCTCCCACCGCCCTGCCGCGCACCCTCTCCCTGCGCCTGCCGACGTGGTGCGCGGACCACACCTTGACCGTGAACGGCGCCGCCGTCGAAAGCGGGGCAGAATCCGGCTGGCTGCGGATCACCCGCGAGTTCGCCCCCGGCGACACCGTCCGGCTGGACCTCGCGATGCCGGCCCGGCTGACCCTCCCTCCCCCGCGCGTCGACGCCGTCCGGGGCTGTGCCGCCATCGAACGCGGTCCGCTGGTCTACTGCCTGGAGCAGACCGACCAGCCCAGCCGCCTGGACCCGGACGCGGTCGCCCTGGCGCCGGACGCACCGCTGACCGTCCGCAGCCGCCCCGAACTGCTCGGCGGAGTGCGCACGGTGAGCGTCTCGGGAAGCCTGCTGCCCGCCGACGACGCGTCCGCCGACTGGCCCTACCTGCCGCTCGCCTCGGCTGCTTCCGGCGAACCCCGGGAGAGCGTCGAACTGACGGCGGTGCCGTACTACACCTGGGCCAACCGCGAGTCCGGCGCCATGCGCGTCTGGCTGCCGCTGGCCGGCCGCGGGTAGCGGCCGGCACACCGGTCATCGAAGGGGCATCTACCCGAAGGCCGACTCAGCAGCGCCGACCGTACGGCCGGGAGGATCACCCGCAGGGTGCGCTCCCGGCCGCTCCACGTGTACTGCGGCTGTGAGCCAGACCAGAGAGAAGTGCAGTAAGCGTTTGCTATATATGGCAGATCAGTAGGTGCTTTGAAGGGTCCGCAACGATGCAGAATGCAGTAACTTCTAGGTGTGACAGCGAACGGACACGGCTCTGCCCCGACCTCCGGCCCCACGAACGCCAAGCGTCGACGCAAGAACCAGACAGGTGAAGAACGCCCCAGCACGATCCGCGATGTCGCCGAACGGGCTGGCGTGTCGGTAGCAACCGTTTCCAGGGCACTGGCCGGCAACTATCCCGTGTCAGCGGCCGCCCGGGAGCGCATCAAGGACGCCGTGGAGTCGCTGCACTACGTGGTGAACGTCCACGCCAAAGCCCTCTCCGGGCGGGTCGCCGGTCCCATCGCTCTGGTCCTGCGGGACATCACCGGACCGTCGCTGGCCCATGTCGCCGCCGGGGTCGAACAGGAGGCGGCTCTGCGGGGCCGGCTGAGCCTGGTCTGCGCCACTCACGGGGATATCGGACGCGAGGACGACCTGGTGCAGTTGATGCGTGAACAGCACGCGGCCGCAGTGCTCCTCGTCGGCGGGGCGATACAGGACGAGGCCTACTTCCAGCGCATGACCGAGTACGCGCGCGCCCTGGACGCCGCCGGATCCCGACTGGTGCTGGTGGGCCGCCCGCCCCTGCCCGGGGATCTCCCGGTGACCGTCGTGGACTACGACAACCGTGGAGGCGCCTTCCAGGCCGCGGACCATCTGTTCGTCCAGGGCCACCGGCGCGTCCTCTTCCTCGGCGGCGATCCCCAGCTCAGCACGGGGGAGCAACGGCGGGAGGGCTATCTGCACGCCCTTCGCGCACACGGCGTCGAGTACACGCAGGCACTGGACGTCCCCGGTCCGTACACACGTGTCTCCGGCTACCAGCGTACGAGGGCCGCGCTGAAGGCGGGGGGCGACTTCACGGGCGTCATCGCGGGGACCGACATGGTGGCGCTCGGGGCGCTGGCCGCGCTCCGTGACGCCGGTCTCCACGTCCCCCGGGACATCTCACTGGTGGGCTTCGACGACGTCCCCTTCGCCGCGGACCTCACTCCGTCGCTCACGTCGATCCGGGTGCCGTACGAGGATCTCGGCCGAACGGCGGTCCGCCTCGCGCTGGAAGGCAGCGAGCGCATCAGCGGCGACGACCACGTTGTCCTGAGTACACAGCTGATGGTCCGTCAGTCCGTACGCCGCCCGCGTCCGTAGACCGGTGGGACCGATCGTCAGCCGGCTGCGAACCCATTGGCGACAAGTCGGCCGTCGGCCGCGGGACAAAGCCGCCTCAGCCGAGGCGCACCCGACCGCTTCCCCTGCAGGGCCGAGTGAACGTCCGGCCTGCGACTGGTGACCTCACCACGACGCGGAAATATCGGCAGGGCTGCCTGCGTGCGGTGGGCATCACCGCGCTGGTCCTGCCGGCTGTCGCGGACATGTTCATCACTGCCTCCAACGGCAGGATCCTGTGGCCGGTGTTCCTGTTTCCTGTCGCTCGGCCTCGCGGTCGCTCTCCGGCCCTGCGCCCGTCGGCCCGCGTGGCTGACTCCGCAACTGCGCGCCTCTCCATACCGGCGGTTGTTTCCCGGGCGCTCACCGCCGTCGCCACGACGACCGAGCGGGTGCGCATGTTCGGCCCGGTGAAGTGGCCATCCTGCCCTGCCTGCTGACGATCGGCGTCCGTACCTGCCCGCCACGACGGGCAGGCCTGTCTGTCGTCCTCGCCGACGGGCAGCCATCGCGACGCCACGACGCTTCTTCGCCACCGGCACCCAGGACGACATCCTGGCCCTGGGGCTCACACTGGTGGTAGCGCTGCTGACCACCGTCGCCGGCCTCGGCGGCTACCCGCGCGCCCTGGACACAGGCGCGGCACCGTCATCCTGGTCAGCCGAGGAAGCTCAGCCGAACCTGACGGTTGACATCAGAGATGGTGGTGTCCACCAGACTCCGTTAGGGCAACTGCCAAGATGCCCGAGCGCGGAGTCTCCACGTGCTGCGTCATCGGAAAGATGTCGGCCTGCCGAGGTGCGGAAACGCCCGGTCAGGACCTGTTTTTCGGCTCACTGCCACGCGTGGGTGCGCCTGGAGTGGATGGGCGTCATGACGGACAGTCCACCCCTCTCGTCCCGGTAGAACACGCTGCCGCAACCAACTCACCCAGCACGGCTCCGCACCGCTCACTCCTGTCACTCGTGACCGGGGCCTGTCCGCCGCCGGCTGGCCCGGCACGAGCCGCCTGCGCGTACCGGTCGGCCTCGGGAGAGGTTCCGGCGGCGTCTGCCGGAGTCGCTCGGCAAGCTGCTCGGCCCGGCCCACGGAGTCGTGGAGGGGCCGCCGCACGTGACCTGGTCGAGCTTGACCACAGATTGACACGACACACGTCCCGAGTCGACTATCGTCTGCCGTTGGCTTGTGCACATTGCAACACGAGGTATCGGGCGAAACGTTCAGCCATAGGGGACTTGGGCAAGGACTCGGAGTCGATAGCGACGGCGGCGCCGCTACTGCGCAAGGCGCCGCATCACATCGCCAAGCCGCTGCACGACTTCAAGACGGCCTCGCAGGACCTGTCCGCCCTGGGGGCGCTGGGCGCGCTGATGAGCGCGACCGACGATGTGCGTGAGGGCATGGAGACGCTCGCCGAGGTCGCGAAGGACCTCGTGGAGGAGTGGCAGGGCGAGGCGAAGCTGATGACCGACCTCTCCGAGGCGTTCGACGTCCTGGACGTCCTGCTCGAGGCCGCCGCGCGCGGCAGGAAGCAGGGCTGAGTCCCGTGGTCGATCTCAACCCCCTGCATTACATCAACAAGTTCAACCACATGGCCGGCGACAACATGGCCAGCATGATGGAGTTCCTGGGCATCTCCGATCCTGCGGTGGACCCGGACGGCGTGCGGGAGATCGCCAAGAAATGGCGCAACCTGGCCGCGGCCGTGGATGTCTCCGTCAGGGAGGCCGAGAGCGCCCTCAGGGACGTGACCTGGGAGGGCAAAGCCGCCACCGCGTTCAACAAGCGGGCGAGGAAGACCCGTTCGCAGGCGACCGACATGGCCGACTCGCTGCGCGACGGCGCCGACGCCCTGGACAAGTACGCCGACGACGCGCACGAGCTCCTCACCGAACTCAACGTCATCATCGTGGAGATCATCGAGGTGGAGATGGCGCGCCTGGCCCTCTCCGTCCTCACCGGCGGCGCCTCCGCTGTGGTGAGCAGCCTCGCCGCCGGCGCGCGCTTCGCGAAAGTAATGGCTCTGATCGGCCGGATCGAGCACGCCGGCACGGCCATGGCCCGCGCGATCCGCGCCGTCCTCGAAGTCATCCGCGGCCTGAGCCGGGCCCTGAAAGCCCTCAAGGAGATCAAGACCATAGCGCGGGTCGGCAAGATGGCGGGCGAGGGCGCCAAGTTCGCCGCGCTGGACACCCTGCTGAAGGACCCCTCCACCTTCAAGGATCCCGGCAAGCTCGCCGAAACCCTCGCCCTCGGCGCGGCCTTCGGCGTCGGCCTGGGCAGCCTGGGCACCCTCCTGGGCAAGGGCCTAGGCAAGCTCAAGCCAAAGGACCTGGCCAGACTGCGCAGCGCCATGAAGCTCAACTGCGCCTCCTTCGAGCGCCTTTCGCTGCGGCCGGGCTTCGACAAGCTGCCCGCCTCCGTGCGCAACGCGCTGAAGAAGTTCGTCCGCGACCCCATCGACGTGGCCACCGGCGACATGGCGCTGATACGCACAGACGTTCAACTGCCCGGCGTCCTACCGCTTTTGCTGGAGCGCACCCACATCTCCTCGTACCGCTTCGGCGGCTGGTTCGGCCCCTCCTGGGCCTCCACCCTGGACCAGCGCATACAGGCCGACGAGGGCGGCTTCGTCTACGCGGCAGCCGACGGCGCCCGCCTCTGCTTCCCGGTGCCGGACCAGGAGACCGGCATTCCGGTCCGCCCCGAGACCCCGGGCTCGCTCCTGACCCTGTCCTGGGCCGAAGCGTTCGACGGCGCGCTCTGCGTCACAGACCCCGACACCGGCCTGGTCCAGGTCTTCCACAGCCCCGTCCCCGCCGCCGGGGACGAAGCGGTCGACATACCGCTGCAGTACATCGAGGACCGCAACGGCAACCGCATCACCATCGAGTACGACGAGGGCGACGTCCCCGCGACGGTGAGCCACTCCGGTGGCTACCGCATCGCTCTGGACCGCGACGACATCCTCTCCCGCATCACCGGCCTGCGCCTCCTGGACCCCACGGAACCCGCGGCCCCCGGCACCACTCTGGTCACCTTCGCCTACGACGAGGCCGGCCGCCTCACCGAGGAGACCAACTCGTCCGGACTGCCCATGCGGTACACCTACGACGCCGAGGGCCGCATCACCTCCTGGACCGACCGCAACAACACCACGTACTGGTACGTCTACGACGAGCGGGGCCGCATCACGGCCACCGGTGGCACGGGCGACGCGCTGGCCTCCGCCCTCACCTACGACGACGCCACGCGGACCACGCGAGTGACGGACTCTCTCGGCCACGTCCGCGTCTACGAGCACAACGAGTCCTTCCGCCTGATCCGGGAGACCGATCCGCTCGGCCATGTCACCAGCCAGGAGTGGGACCAGGACCTGCGCCTGATCGCCCGCGCGGATCCGCTCGGGCAGACCACCCTCTACGGCTACGACGAGCAGGGACGGGTGCTGTCGGTGACCCGCCCGGACGGACTGCGCACGACCGCCACGTACAACCGACTCGGACTGCCGACGACGGTCACGGACGGGGACAACACCCAGTGGTGCAGGGAGTACGACGAGCGCGGCAACCTCACCCGTGTCACGGCCCCCGACGGAGTCGTGACCCGCTACGGCTACAACGCGTCCGGCCACCTGACCAAGGTCACGGACGCCTTGAACCACACCACCCACGTGCGCTGCGGCCCGGCCGGCCTTCCCGTCCGCGTCACTGACCCGCTGGGTGCGTCGACAGGCTTCGAGCGCGACGCGTTCGGGCGCCCCGTCCTGCTCACCGATCCGCTCGGACACGAGACGCGCATGGCGTGGTCCGTCGAGGGCGACCCGGTGCTCCGTGTCGCGCCCGACGGCACCACCGAGTCGTGGACCTACGACGGCGAGGGCAACTGCACCAGCCACACCGACGCATCGGACGCGGTCACCCGATACGAGTACACCCATTTCGACCTGCTCACCGCGCGCACCGACCCCGATGGTGTGCGCCACGCCTTCACCCACGACAGCGAACTGCGCCTCACGCAGGTCACCAACTCCCAGGGCCTGAACTGGAAGTACGCGTACGACCCGGCCGGACGCCCGTTCTCGGAGACCGACTTCGACGATCGCACGCTCAGCTACCGACATGACGCGGCAGGACGACTGGTCTCCCGCACCAACGCCCTCGGTCTGACGACCCACTTCACCCTTGACGAACTCGGGCAGATCGTGCGCCAGACGACTGGGGACGTCAGCACCAGCTACGCCTACGATCCGTCCGGGCAGCTCACACGGGCCGCCGCGCCTCGGGCCCGGGTCGACTTCCGTTACGACAGCCGGGGCCGGCTTCTCGCCGAGACGGTGAACGGCCGAACCACCTCGTACTGCTACGACCTCCTCGGCCGCCGCATCAGCCGCACCACTCCCAGCGGTGCCACCAGCAGCTACGACTACGACGCCGCGGGCAACCGCACCGCGCTGCACTCCGGCGGGCGGACGATCGACTTCGAGTACGACCTGGCGGGACAGGAGGCGCTCCGGCGCATCGGCGACGTCATCGGCGTGGCCCATACCTTCGACGCCCTCGCCGGCTGACCGTCCAGTCGGTCACCGGCACCGACGGCCGCTCGATCCGTCGCCGCGCGTACGGTTACCGTGCGGACGGCAGCCTCATCGGCGTCGACGACGACGTCGACGGCGCGTGCCGCTTCGACCTCGACCCGGCCGGACGCGTCACCGCGGTCCGGGCGGGTAACTGGTCCGAGCGCTACCTCTACGACGCGGCGGGCAACCAGACCGACGCCTCATGGCCCGACTCGCACCCGGGATCGGAGGCCAACGGCGCTCGCACGTACGTGGGCACCCGCATCACCCGCGCCGGCACCGTCCGCTACGAGCATGACGCACTGGGCCGTATCGTCCTCAGGCAGAAGACCCGACTGTCCCGCAAGCCGGACACCTGGCGTTACACCTGGGACGCGGAGGACAGGCTCGCCGCGGTCAGCACGCCCGACGGCACCCTGTGGCGCTATCTCTATGATCCGCTGGGCCGCCGCATCGCCAAGCAGCGCATGGCTGCGGACGGCGTCTCAGTGGCGGAGCAGGTCGACTTCACCTGGGACGGCACGACGCTCTGCGAGCAGACCACCACCCGCGACGGGCTGCCGGGCCCGGTCACGCTGACCTGGGACCACCAAGATCTGCACCCTGTAGCGCAGACCGAGCGCATCGGGGCGGGCGACGCCACGGATGATGCCTCGCAGGAGGAGATCGACGCCCGCTTCTTCGCGATCATCACCGACCTCGTCGGTTCCCCCACGGAACTCCTCGACGAAGAAGGCGGCGTCGCATGGCGCGCTCGCTCCACACTCTGGGGCATCACCGCATGGGCGGAGAGCAGCACCGCCTACACGCCCCTCAGGTTCCCGGGGCAGTATCACGACCCCGAAACCGCCCTGAACTACAACTACTTCCGCTACTACGACGCCGAGACCGCCCGCTATCTCAGCCCCGACCCCCTCGGTCTGGTACCGGCGCCGAACCCCCACACGTATGTTCACAACCCCCACACGTGGACGGATCCCCTGGGGCTCGCGCCCGAATGCCGCGAACTCGGACTGCGCGACGACGCGCAGAACGCCATCACGAAGCTCGAGAACATCAAGAAGGACCCCATCGGGTCCATCAACTCCCAACCGAATCACAATCACTACAGCGCTGCTCGCCGCGAGGCCCGGGGTGAGGTCGTCGCCAGAAAGCCCGACGGCACGCCCTTCGACCACATCAGCGACCTGAAGCAGGCCAGAAACGGTCTGGAGGGCATCCGCAGGATCCTGACCAAGGAGCTGCAGAAGCCGCCGGAGACGATCACTCCACGCGGCAGGGAAGTACTGATCAGGAAGCGAAAGGACGCCATCGTCGAGCTCGAAAGGCTGAACCGCTTCCTGGCGTCCATCGGCCACGGGTGACGACGGCCAGGAATGGCGGAGGCCACGAATGACGCGATCCGTACCCTGAGAACACCCCCGACGCACTGACGTACGCCAGAAGCAACACCTCCGCGCCGCTGCAGCCGGAGCACGAGAGGACCCGACGATGCCCGAAGACTTCGACCGCGGTAGCTCCCTCGAGGAGCTGGAGGACGTGCGCTGGCCGGCCCCTCCGGCGGACACGACACCCATGGTCAGAAATGTGCACGAGTTGCGGCGCCGCCCTGTCGGAGCCCTGGAGCCACACGAACTGGCCCGACTGATCGGACAGGATGTGGGGCTGCCCTGGCTGCTGCCCCTGGCCGTGCACATTCTGCGGGACACCGCGCCGAAGCAAGCGGAGGGCGGTTGGTTCGACGACGACCTGCTGTACGCGGTCGTCACCAGAAAGCCGGAGGTCTGGACCGCCGCCCCGCAACTCGCCCACGAACTCAAGGAAACCGTCGCCGTCCTGACCGACATCTCGCGCTATGTCCGCCAGGACATCGACGCGTTCCTCGCAGCGCTACCCGGGGACGACGCCTCACAGTAAAGATCGTCCATGGCCTCGCTCCACGGGCTGCACCTCCCGACGAATCTTCTCGGCGACAAGCCGCGGGATGGCCCGTACTTCTCCTTGGCACCGAAGGAGCCCGCGCCGTCCCGTGTCGACGGTGTCACCACCGGACGGCGGGGGGCGAAAGCTCCTGCTGCAACCGGGTCACCGCAGGAGGGGACATGGCTGGTTCCTCTCGTCACCGCCCAGGCGATGATGTGCGCGCCGACGGAGGCGGCGGCAGCGAGCACGTTCTCACGCTGGCGCTCGGGGGACGGCGTCGCCAGCTTCACTCGGGACAGCCGCCGCACTCCGATCAGACATCTGTGCATCCGTCACAGGGACGTTCGATCACACCTGGGTCCGTACCGCGCATGTTTCTCTCCGTTCAGGCACGCACAGTACGGAGAATCGGCGGCACGACCCCAACGGGTGTCTTGGTCAGCCGAGGAAGCTCAGTCGAACCTGACGGTTGACATTGGAGACGTTGGTGTCCACCAGACACACCGACTGCCACGTCCCCAGTTCCAGTTGCCCGCCCAGCACCGGCAGTGTGGCGTGCGGTGGGACGAGGGCCGGGAGGACGTGGTCGCGGCCGTGGCCGGGGGTGCCGTGGCGGTGCTGCCAGCGGTCGTCGGCGGGGAGCAGGGTGTGGAGTGCGGCGAGGAGGTCGCTGTCGCTGCCCGCACCCGTTTCGATGACCGCGACTCCGGCGGTGGCGTGCGGGACGAAGACGTTGAGGAGACCGTCCCGGCCGTCGGTCACCTCCCTCAGGAAGGTCTCGCAGTCATGGGTGAGGTCGACGATCGCCTCCTCACTGCCGGAGACGATGTTCAGGACGCGCGTGGTGAAGGCATGGGACATGTGTCCCATCATCACCCGTCGGCCGGGAGGCGCCCGGCGCGACTCCCGCGCCTTGACACCAGAGGTCCATTCCGCGAGACACCATTGACCGTGGTCACGTCACCTGGCTACTTTCAGCGGCATGTTGCGTTCAGCCATGCTCACCACGCGCGGTCACATCGACCTGCTGCGGGTGGCCTCCGCCGCGTGTCGCCGCGGCTGCTGACGCCCCTTTCCCCGCCTTTCACGCCCGCCTGGGCCCCGCCCCACCCGCACGTCCGGGATCTCTTCTGATCCACTACGGACGCGGCGGCGCCGAGGCACACCTCCTCCCCGGTCGCTCTCCTCCTCGTGGAGCACTCATGAGCATCAGCCATGCCCCGCCCGGCTCCCCCAAGCCTGACATTTCGCCTAAATCTGGTCCCGCTACGTCCGCATCCGCCCGCACTCCGACCGGCAGCGGCGTCGGCAGCGACACCGAGCGAGCCCTCCCCGACCTCGAACCCATAGTCCCCAGCTCCACACGCCGTACCCGCGTCCCCCGCTGGCTGCGCCGCACCTCGGGCCCGCTCCTGCTCCTGGCGCTCTGGCAAGTCCTCAGCAGTACGGGCGCGTTGACCGCCGACATCCTCGCCTCGCCCGAGCGGATCGCCGAGGTCGGCAGTGATCTGATCGCCGACGGTTCACTGGGCAACGCGATGGGCACCTCACTCCAGCGGGTCGCCCTCGGGCTGCTCCTCGGCACCGTCATCGGCACCGGACTCGCCCTCATATCAGGCCTGTTCCGGGTCGGCGAGGACCTCGTCGACGCGCCGGTCCAGATGCTGCGGACCGTGCCGTTCGTCGGCCTGATCCCGCTCTTCATCATCTGGTTCGGCATCGGCGAGGCCCCGAAGATCGCGATCATCACCCTCGGTGTGACCTTCCCGCTCTACCTCAACGTGTACGCCGGTATCCGAGGCGTGGACGCCCAGTTGATCGAGGCCGGGGAGTCGCTCGGGCTGTCCCGGTGGGGACTGGTCCGGCATGTCGTCCTGCCGGGCGCGCTGCCCGGAGCGATGACCGGGCTGCGCTACTCCCTCGGCATCGCCTGGCTGGCCCTCGTCTTCGCCGAGCAGATCAACGCGGACGCCGGTATCGGCTTCCTCATGGTGCAGGCGCGGGACTTCCTGCGGACCGACGTGATCGTGGTCTGCCTCATCGTCTACGCGTTCCTCGGCCTGCTGGCCGACTTCGTCGTCCGCTCCCTCGAAAGGCTGCTGCTGCAATGGCGACCCACGTTCACCGGACGGTGACCCCACCGGCCGTCCGGGTCGACGGACTGACCCGGTCCTTCGACGGCCGCGCCGTCATCGACAACCTGCAACTCGACGTCCGGCCGGGTGAGTTCGTGGCCCTGCTCGGCCGCAGCGGCTGCGGCAAGTCCACACTGCTGCGCATCCTCGCCGGCCTCGACCGCGACATCTCCGGCACCGTCCTCGTACCGCGCCGCAAGGCCGTCGCCTTCCAGGCACCCAGGCTGATGCCATGGAAGAAGGTGTGGCGCAACGTCCTGCTCGGGCTGCCCGGCAAGCCCGGCCGCGAGGTCGCCGAACAGGCGCTCACCGAGGTCGGCCTCAGCCACCGCTCCGACGCCTGGCCCAAGACGCTGTCCGGCGGTGAGGCCCAACGCGCGTCGCTGGCAAGGGCGTTGGTTCGCGAGCCCGATCTTCTACTGCTCGACGAGCCGTTCGGGGCGCTGGACGCGCTCACCCGCATCAAGGCCCAGCGGCTGGTCGGCGAACTCTGGCAACGCAGGGGCTGCGCCGTCCTGTTGGTGACGCACGACGTCGAGGAGGCGGTGCTGCTCGCCGATCGCGTCCTCGTGATGGACGAGGGCGTCATCGCGTACGAGACGACGGTCGACCTGGACCGCCCGCGCGACATCACCGACCCACGATTCGCCGAACTGCGCGCCCGGCTCCTGGAACGCCTGGGCGTCGAGACGGCGGCCGAAGCCGCCTGAACCCTCGCCCACCCTCAGCCCTCCCTTCGTACTCCCCTCCCAGTCCCCTCGGCTCGCTCCCTCCGCCGCACAGAAACGATCGGAACGAACGACCATGCGACGACACCTCGTCCCTGCCGCGCTGCTCCTCCCCCTCGCTCTTCTCGCCTCGGCCTGCGGCGGGAGTTCGGCCGCCTCCTCCGTCGGTTCCGGCAGCGGCACCGACGGCAAGGGGTCCCTCACGCTCAACGTCGGTGACCAGAAAGGCGGTTCGGAGGCAGTGCTGCGGGCCGCCGGGGAACTCAAGAACCTGAACTACAAGATCAAGTGGTCCACCTTCACCTCAGGACCGCCCCTCCTCGAAGCCGTCAACGCCAAGGCCGTAGACATCGGCAGCGTCGGCAACACCCCGCCGGTCTTCGCGGCCGGCGCCGGCTCCCACATCACCGTGGTGGGCGCCCTGCGCGGCGGCTCCCAGGGCGAGGCCATCCTCGTGCCCAAGAACTCGAAGCTCAAAAAGGCCGCCGACCTCAAGGGCAAGTCCGTTGCCGTGGCCCAGGGTTCGTCCGCGCACTACCAGCTGATCGCCTCCCTCAAGCAGGCCGGGCTCACCCTGGACGACATCAAGGTCAAGTACCTTCAGCCGGCCGACGCGCTGGCCGCGTACACCAGCGGCAGCGTCGACGCGTGGGCGGTGTGGGACCCGTACACCTCGCAGATCCTCATGGGCGGGCAGGGACGCGTCCTGGCCGACGGCGAAGGGGTGGTCAACGGGCTCAACTTCCAGGTGGCGGCGCCCTCCGCGCTGGGGGACAGCAGGAAGGCGGCTGCCATCAAGGACTTCGTGGAGCGGCTGCGGCGCGCCCAGGACTGGGTGTACGCGCACCCCGACGCGTGGGCCAGGGTGTGGGCGAAGGACACCGGGCTGCCGTACGACGTGGCGCTCGCGTCGGTGAACCGGTCCAACGCGACCCGTATCCCGGTGGCGATCGACGACGCGCTCGTCGCCTCCGAGCAGCGCATCGCGGACACGTTCACGGGTCTCAAGCTCATTCCGAACAAGGTCGACTTCGCGAAGTACGTGGACCGGCGCTTCAACGACGACCTGCCTCCGTCCACCACCGCGCCGCGCCCCAGCAAGGAGTCGTGATCACGCGACGAGCATCGATCCGACCGGGGTCGGGAAGATCCTCGCCCCTCCCCCGGTTGGTAGAAGCGTGAACAACACCGGGGTACGCGATGGCGTACGAGAAGTCGACGTCGTCGTCATAGGCGCTGGTCAGGCCGGTCTGTCCAGCGCCTATCACCTGCAGCGCACCGGTTTCCTGCCGGAGCGTGACTTCGTGGTGCTCGATCACGCCCCGCGTCCCGGCGGTGCCTGGCAGTTCCGCTGGCCGTCGCTCACCTACGGCAAGGTGCACGGGATGCACGCGCTGCCCGGCATGGAGCTGACGGACGCCGATCCGGCGCGGCCGTCCGCCCAGGTCATCGGCGAGTACTTCGACACGTACGAGCGCAGGTTCGGTCTGCGGGTGCGCCGGCCGGTGGAGGTACGGGCGGTGCGCGAGGGCGGCGGGGACGGGCGGCTGCTCGTCGAGACCTCGGACGGCGACTGGTCCGCGCGGGCGCTGATCAACGCCACCGGCACCTGGGACCGGCCGTTCTGGCCGCGCTATCCGGGCCAGGAGACCTTCCGGGGACGGCAGTTGCACACCGCGCAGTACCCCGGGCCCGAGGAGTTCGCGGGGCTGCGGGTCGTCGTGGTGGGCGGTGGCGCGTCCGGCACCCAGCATCTGATGGAGATCGCCCCGTACGCCGCCGCGACCACGTGGGTGACCCGGCGTCCGCCGGTCTTCCGCGAAGGGCCCTTCACGGAGGAGTTCGGGCGGGAGGCCGTCGCCCTCGTCGAGGAGCGGGTACGCCAGGGGTTGCCGCCGAAGAGCGTCGTGTCGGTCACCGGACTGCCCCTGAACGACGCGATCCGGCAGGCGCTCGCCGACGGCGTCCTCGACCGGCGGCCCATGTTCGACCGGATCACCCCGGACGGGGTCGAGTGTGCCGACGGACAGCGTGTCGACGCCGACGTGATCCTCTGGGCGACCGGATTCCGGGCCGCGATCGACCATCTGGCACCGCTCAGACTGCGCGAGCCCGGCGGCGGCATCCGGGTCGAGGGGACGCGCGCTGTCGCCGATCCACGCGTCCATCTCGTCGGCTACGGCCCGTCGGCGAGCACGATCGGCGCCAACCGGGCGGGCCGGGCAGCCGTACGGGACATCAGGCGGCTGCTCGACCAGGAGCCGGCCGCTGTCTGACGTCCCGTACGGCCACGTGGCCCGTCGGATCACTTGGCGGGCTGTCCGCTCTGTTGCCCCTGAACCGGGCTCTGCTGGTTCTTCGGGCCCTTCTGGTTCTTCTTGTTCTTCTGGTTCTGGTTGAACTCGGCGACGTTGCGCTGGTGTTCGGCGTAGTCGGCCGTGAAGCGGGTGTCACCGGGCTTGACGGTGACGAAGTACAGCCAGTCGCCCGGAGCCGGGTTGATGGCGGCGCGCATCGCCTCCTCGCCGGGGTTGGCGATCGGCGTGGGCGGCAGACCCATGCGCTGGTAGGAGTTGTACGGGCTGTTCAGACGGATGTCGTTCGCCGTCGTCCTGAGCGAGGACCTGTTCAGCGCGTAGTTGATCGTGGAGTCCATCTGGAGCGGCATCCCGCGTTCGAGCCGGTTGAAGACGACCCGGGCCACCTTCCCCATGTCCTGCTTGGTGGCGGCCTCGGCCTGGACGATGCTCGCGATGGTGACGGCCTGGTAGACGTTCATGGCGTTGCGCTGCGCCCCGGCGGTGATGGGCGGACCGCCGAACCTCTGGTTGGCGGTGTCGACCATGGCCGACAGCAGGGATTCCGGGGTGGCCTTCTCCTTCAGCGGATAGGTCGCCGGGAAGAGATAGCCCTCGGGGTTGCCGTCGGCGTCGTTCGGGAGCTTCAGCCGGGCCTTGCCGAGCGACTTCTTCGTGCTTCCGGCCGGCAGGGCGAGAGCCTTGTCGACCGCCTCGTACACCTGCATGGAGCGCCAGCCCTCCGGGATGAGGAGGGAGGTCGGCCGGGGGTCCCCTTCGCTGTCGACGCTCAGCAGCGGCACCGCCACGGCGGTGGCCGCGACGACGGCTCCGGTCGCGATGAGGAGGGCCCGGCCACGGCGCGTCAGGCGAATCGTCTTCCGTGACGGAGTGTTCATCTGCATGCGGGCACGGTAACCCGCATGAGGTCACAAACCGGGCATATATTCATCTTCTCCGACCGCACATGTCACCCGGTCGGCTCCAGTTGGGCATCCCGGCGTACGAGCGCCGCGTACCGCCCGTCCCGCCGCAGCAGTTCCTCGTGCGTACCCCGTTCGACCGCGTGCCCGGAGTCCAGGACCACGATCTGGTCGGCGCCCCGGATGGTGGACAGGCGGTGGGCGATGGTGAGTGTGGTGCGGTTGGCCGACAGGGCGTCGATGGCTTCCTGGACGGCGTGTTCGGTGCGGGTGTCCAGGGCGCTGGTCGCCTCGTCCAGGATCAGGACGGGCGGGTCGCGCAGGATCGTACGGGCGATGGCGAGGCGCTGTTTCTCGCCGCCGGAGAAGCGGTGGCCGCGCTCGCCGACGACCGTGTCGTACCCGTCGGGCAGGGACGAGATGTGGTCATGGATCTGGGCCGCCCGCGCCGCCGCGTGCAGTTCCTCGTCGGTGGCGTCCGGTTTGGCGAAGCGCAGGTTGTCGGCGACCGTGGCGTGGAAGAGGTACGTCTCCTGGGAGACGACGCCGACCGCGCGGGCGAGCGTGTCGAAGTCGAGGTCGCGGACGTCGACGCCGTCGATAGTGACCCGGCCGCCCGTCACGTCGTACAGCCGGGGCACGAGATGGCCCAGCGTGGACTTGCCCGCACCGGTCGGGCCGACGATCGCCAGGCTGCCGCCCGCCGGGACGGTGATGTCGACGCCGTCGAGGATCGGGCGGCTCTTGTCGTCGTAGCGGAACTCGACGTCCTCCAGCCGGACTTCGCCCTTGACCGTGTCGAGGTGGACCGGATTCTCCGGTTCGGTGATGTCGATGGGCAGGTCGAGGTATTCGAAGATGCGCTGGAAGAGCGCGAGTGAGGCCTGGAGCTGGACGCCGGTACTGAGCAGACTGACGGCCGGCCGGAACAGTCCCTGCTGGAGCGAGACGAAGGCGACGAGCGTGCCGATCGAGACGGACGGGCCGCCGAACTGGAGAGCGAGACCCGCGGTCCAGTAGATGACGGCGGGCATGGCCGACATGACGATGCCGATGACCGCCATCCGCCAGCGGCCGGCCATGCTGGAGCGCACTTCGAGGTCGACCAGACCTTCGGACTCCTCGGCGAAGGAACGGGTGAGCGAGTCGGAGCGCCCCATCGTGCGGCCGAGCAGGATGCCGCTGACCGACAGCGACTCGGTGACCGTGGCGGCCATCGCGGCCATCTGCTTCTGGCGCTGGGTGGTGATCCGCTTGCGTTCGTTGCCGACGCGGCGGCTGATCCAGACGAACACCGGCAGCAGGAGCAGCGAGACGGCGGTCAGTCGCCAGTCGAGGGCGATCATCGCGACGATCGTGGCGACGACGCTGGTGAAGTTGGAGACCAGGGAGGTCGCGGTCGAGGTGACGGTGGCCTGCATACCGCCGATGTCGTTGGCGATGCGGGACTGCACCTCGCCCGTGCGGGTGCGGGTGAAGAAGGCGAGCGACATGTTCTGCAGGCGGCCGTAGACGGCCGTCCGCAGGTCGTGCATGACGCGCTGGCCCACGGTCGTGGAGATCAGCGTCTGCAGCACACCGAGGACGCCGCCGAGGACGGCGCTGACGATCATGCCGAGGGCGAGCAGACTGAGCAGTCCGGTGCGGCCTTCGGGGATCGCGACGTCGAGGGTCTCCTTCAGGAGGAAGGGGGTCGCGACGGACACGAGGGACGCTGCGGCCACCAACAGGCCGACCACGGCGAGTCGGCCACGGTAGGGGCGGAAGAGTTTCAGGATGCGGCGGACCTGGCGCGGCTGCTCCACCGAGTCGGCGGAGGGGGTCCAGGTGGATTGCTCGGGTTTCATGGGCTCCTTCGGGAGAACCGGTGACGATGACGACGACTGGCGGAGCTTAGCTCATTGTTACCTATACTCACAATGAACTGCATCCTGATATTGTTCCCGCATGAGTTCCCCCGACGCCGACGGTCCGCTCGCCGACCAGTTGCTGAGTCTGACCCGCCGTCTGCACCGCAGCCACAAGCATCAGCTGGAACAGCGCGGAGTCGGCATCACCCCGGCCCAGTCCCGGCTGCTGCGCACCCTCTCGCACCACCTCCAGCACCATGACTCCCCGCCCCGGATGGCCGATCTGGCGGAGCGCCTGGAGGTCGTGCCCCGGGCGGTGACGACGCTGGTGGACGCGCTGGAGGCGAGCGGCAAGGTGCGCCGGGTGCCCGATCCCGACAGCCGTCGGGTCATCCGGATCGAACTCACAGACAAGGGACGCAAGGCACTGAGCGAGTTGCGCGGAGCGCGCAGGGCGGCGGCGGAGGAGATCCTGGCGCCGCTGACGGACGAACAGCGGATGGTGCTGGGCGGCCTGCTGGACACGCTGATGGACGGGGTCGGCGCACCGCCCGAGCGCCGCTGCTGACAGAAAAACGGGTCGTGGGTCTCCTCCGGTGACCGCCGGAGGAGACCCACGACCCGTTCGAGCGGCGCAGGTCAGCTCGCAGGTTCCTTCACGGTGGCCACCTCGGCCTCGTCGGCACTTTCGGCCTCTTCGGTGTCATTGGTGTCATCGGTGATCACGATGTCGCCGTTCAGTACCTTCTTCGCGCGCTCCAGGTCCAGGGCGCCCTCCCAGCGGGAGACCGCGAAGACGGCGACGCAGTTGCCGAGCAGGTTCGTGACGACGCGCATCGAGTCCATGATGCGGTCGACACCGAGGAGCAGGGCGACGGCTCCGGCCGGGATGGCGCCGAGCGAGGAGGCGGTCGCGGACAGGGCGAGGAAGGCCGAACCGGGGATGCCGGCCATGCCCTTGCTGGTGAGCATGAGCACCAGGACCACGGTGATCTGCTGGCCGAGGCTGAGGTCCACACCCACGGCCTGGGCGATGAACAGGGTGCCGATGGAGAGATAGAGCGAGGCTCCGTCGAGGTTGAAGGAGTACCCGGTGGGCAGCACCAGACCGACGGCGTCGTCGCGGGCACCGGCCTTGCGCAGCTTCAGCATCACGCGGGGCATCACGGACTCGGTGGATGCGGTGCCCAACGCGAGGAGCATCTCCTCACGGATGTAGCGGAGGAACTTCCAGAGGCTGAGCCCGGTGACCATCTTGAGGGCGACGCCCAGCAGCGCGATGAAGAGCGCGGCAGCCGCGTAGCAGAGGATGATCAGCTTGGCGTACGTCTCGATCACGCCGAGTCCGTACTGCCCGATCAGGACGGCCATCGCGCCGAACACGGCGATCGGGGCGAGGCGCATGATGAAGCCGACGACCGCGAAGATGATCTCCTGGGCCTGCTCGATGGCGGGCAGCACCTTCGGCACCTTGGTGTGGCCGAGATGGAGCAGCGCGGCGCCCACCAGACAGGCCAGGATCAGCACCTGGAGGAGTTCGTTCTCGGCGAAGGCGCCGATGAAACTGGTGGGGATGGCGTTGACGATGAACTCGGTCGTCGAGGGCAGCGAGCCGCCGCCCGTCTTCGCGTCGACCGCCGAGGTGTCGAGCGTGGACGGATCGACGTGCATCCCCGAGCCGGGCTGGACGAGGTTGGCGGCGAGGAGCCCGATGATCAGGGCGAGCGTGCTCGCCACCTCGAACCAGATGAGGGCCTTGAGTCCGATCCGGCCGAAGGCCTTCAGGTCACCGGCCTTGGCGATGCCGACGACGACCACACAGAACACGAGCGGCGAGATGATCGTCTTGATGAGCCGGGTGAAACCGTCGCCGAGCGGCTGAAGATCCGTGGCCACGTCGGGCCACAGCTTCCCGACGACGATTCCGAGCACGAGCGCGCAGGCAACCTGCACGAACAGTGAGGTACGCAGTATGCGTGCGACGCGTCGCGGCAGGGACGGTACGGACTGCGGCACGAGCACTCCTCCAGGAGGTTTCTGGGATGCGGAAAAGTGCTTCCGCGTCGCACACTATTGATCAGTTGTTCGCGTCGTCTGCGAACTGCGTATGACGGCCGTGTAAATCCTCGACCGCCCCCACAGCGCGCTCACAGTGCGCTTGACGGCGTCGTCAGCAGCGGTTTCGGTCCCGCGTGAGGACTCCCTGCACGGTCACCAGCGCACGGTCGTGGCATCCGGCCGAGCCGTACAGCCGGTAGCGCTCGCTCGTCGTCCCGACCGCGTGCCGCTGATCGCGGGGCACGTTCGCCGTATACGTCGCGTCGCCCGTGTACGCGTCGTCGAGCCACGACCACGCCGGCCGCCGGCCCGCCGACGTCTCGGTCACGGCCTCCCGGTCGCCCAGTGTGAGCACGGTTCGCAGCCGGTCGCCCGCGCCGAGCGTGGTCGTGCCGTCCATCGTGTACGTCCGAGCGGTGCGGGTCGTCGTGGCCGGCCCGCGCCCGTCGACGGTGACGCTCTCCGCGTCCGTCCAGGTGCCGGAGAGTCCATCGGCGTTCTCGCCGTCGGTCCAGCGGTGCACGGAGGTGTTGGTGAGGGCGCGGCCGACGGTGGTGACGACCCGGCCGTGCGAGGTGTCGACGTACCCGGCGACGGTCAGCCGGTGCGCGCCGTCGGTGTCGAGGCGGTGCTGCTCGTCGGCCGAACCGGGCGTATACGTCGAGGAGTTGACGAGGTCGCCCGCACGGTGGGCGGTGAGCCGTCCGGTGACGCGAGCACGCTCGGCGTCCTGCCAGACGAGGACGTTGACGGGGGTGCTCCAGCCTGCCTGCCCTTGCGGAACGCCGACGACGGAGACCTCCACGTCATGCCGGCGGCCGTCGTTGAGGAGCCCGGCGAAGGGGGTGAGATCGTATTCGATCGGTTTGATGTCGAAGGCGCGCGGTCCCGGAATCACGTACCAGAGAAAGGGGTTGGACCAACCGCCTGTCCACACCGTCGGGAACGGGGCGGCGATTCCGGCCAGTTGACCGTCGACCTTGATCTGCACCTCGCGGTACGGGCCACCCGTGGCCTTGCAGGAGTAGGGAGCGGCGTCCGGGACCGTGAGGTACCAGTACTCCTCGCAGCCGCCGCCGGACCCCGTCGCGTACACCTCGGCGACGACGCGTTCGCTGTTGCGCGGGGTGGTGAGGGTGCCGTCGCGGAGGGTGAGAACGCGGTCGGGGGTGTCCCTCGCGGCGGGTGTCCCCGCGTAGAACGTCAGCGAGACCTTGACGTCGAGGATGCCGGTGTAGGTGTCGTCGACAACGTTGCCGATGAGCATCTCGACGGGCTGGGCCCTGCTCAGGGTGTCGCTGTAGCGCGTGACGTCCTTCTCGACGGACCACGAGATGCCGTCGGGCGAGGGCTGCGGAGTGGAGGTCCGGAGGACTTCGACGCCGCCGATGTGGAGATAGCCGAGGCGGTCGTACTGACGGCCTTTGACCTTGCCGTCCATCCGCAGCACGACCTTGCTCCAACTCGCGCCGCAGCCGCTCGGGGGCGTGTACGTACCCTCGAAGGGGGTGAAGTCCTTGAACTGGGCCTCTGCCACGGTGACTTCGCAGGACGGTGAGCCGGCCGGCCGGGTGACCGGTGGCGCGGCGGTGACCGGGTCGTGCCAGTCGGTGCCGAACTCGGCGGGGACGTCGACCGGGCGGGCGGCTGCCGCAGCCGACTGGGCGGGACCCGCCCCAAGGAGGGTGCCCGCCAGAAGGGTCGCTCCGGCAAGCATGGACATGAAGATCCGGCTTCTCATGGCCGGTGTTCTACGGCCAGTCGGCCCCGCACGGCAATGAGGCGAACAACCGCCAATCGGGCCGAATCCACGCCTCTCGCCGGAAAACCGTTTGCCTCCGAGCACGGTGTGACGCGAACCTTTCACGGCCCGTTGTAGGCCTTCCCGGCCCCTCCCACCCCCCACATTCACCCCCTCATGCGAGATGCGAGCCACTGGGACGTCATGAAGATCCAAGACCTTCCGTATCCGGACCCCGGTGTACCCGACGCGCGCTCCGGCCCAAGATTCCTGTGGTGGCTCTTCCGCAACCAGCTCGGCGGGCAGCTCACCTCCCTCGCCTGGGGACTGGTGCACTTCGTGGCCGTCTCCGGGCTGCCGTTCGGCGTCGGGTTCGCCGTCCAGGCCGTCGTCGACCGCTCGGGCCAGAAGCTGGCTCTCGCGGGCGGGCTGATGGTGCTGTGCGGCATCGCCATCGCGCTCGGCGACAGCATGCTGCACCGAGCCGCGGTCACCAACTGGATCACGGCCGCCGCCCGGGTCCAGCAACTGCTGGCCCGCAGGACCGCCCAGTTGGGCTCCGCGCTGACGCGGCGGGTCGCGGCCGGTGAGATCGTCGCCGTCTCCACGGGGGACGTGGAGAAGATCGGCTGGTTCGTGGAAGCCGTCTCCCGGTTCACCGCCGCCGCACTGACCGTCGTCCTGGTCTGCGTCGGCCTGTACGTCTACCAGCCGGCACTCGGCATCGTCGTCGCCGTGGGCATCCCGGTGCTCGCCCTCGCGGTACTGCCGCTGTTGCCCAGGGCCACCCGGCGGGCCGACTTCCAGCGTGAGAAGGCGGGCCGCGCGACCGAACTGGCCTCGGACACCGTCGCGGGACTGCGGGTGCTGCGTGGCATCGGCGGCGAGGAACTCTTTCTCGACCGCTATCGCCGGGCCTCGCAGGAGGTACGGCACGCGGCCGTGCGCAGCGCCCGTATGTGGGCGCTGATCTCGGCGATCCAGGTGCTGCTGCCGGGCCTGCTGATGATCGCGGTCGTCTGGCACGGCGTGCACCTGGCCAGGCAGGGCCGGATCACCGTCGGGGAACTGGTCACCGTGTACAGCGCGGTCATGCTTTTGTCGTACCCTCTGCGGCACTTCGAGGAGATCGCCATGGCGTACTCCTTCTCCCGGCCGTCCGCGAAACGGGCCGCGCGGGTGCTGTCCCTGGAGCGCGCCACGGACACCGCGGGCTCACTCGACGCGGCGGTGCCGACCGGGGATCTGTACGACCCAGCGACCGGGCTGCTGGCACCCGCCGGGTGTCTGACCGCCGTGGTGTGCGGCGATCCGGACGCGGCGGGTCTGCTGGCGGAGCGGCTCGGCGGACACCCTTCCGAGAAGGGCACGTCGGCGCTCCTCGGTGGCGTACCGCTGGACGAGCTGCCGCTCTCCAGCACCCGCACGGCAGTCCTCGTCCAGGACAAGGACCCCGTACTCCTCTCCGGTTCGCTGCGCGAACTGCTCGACGTGCCCTCCTCGGGTGCGGTGAGCGCCACCGACGCGCTGGCCGCCGCACAGTGCCGGGACGTGCTGGAGGCGCTCGTCCAGGGCTCGCTGGACGCCGAGGACCCCTTGGACGCCCGGATCACCGAGCGGGGACGGTCGTTGTCGGGCGGGCAACGCCAGCGACTGGCGCTGGCCCGGTCGCTGATCACGGACCCCGAGGTGCTCGTCCTCGACGAACCGACGTCGGCGGTCGACTCGCACACCGAGGCCAGGATCGCGGACGGGGTACGGGAGTTGCGCGCCGGCCGGACGACGGTCGTGTTCACCTCCTCACCGCTGCTCCTCGACCACGCGGACCGGGTCGTGCTGGTCCACGACGGCGAGGTCGCGGCGGTCGGTGTGCATCGCGAACTGGTACGCACGGACACGCGGTACCGGGCCGTGGTGACCCGTGAGACCGAGGACGAGGCGTCCGTCGGCGACGACCTGGATGAACTGAATGAACTCGAAGAACTCAAGGAAATCGGAGAGACGGCATGATCGGCGTGGCGCCACCGGCGTACGACCCGGCGGCCCCGACAACGGCGAGCACCCTGCCGGTCGGCGCCTCCGCGACCGTACGCGCCTATGTGGCCGAACTGTTCCGCAGGCACCGCCGTGCCTTCCTGCTGCTGGTCACGGTCAACACGGTCTCCGTCATGGCCTCCATGTCCGGCCCCTACCTGCTGGGTGACCTCGTCGAACGGGTCTCGGACAACACCCGGGAACTCCATCTGGAGCTCGCTGTCGGCCTGTTCGCCGTCGCGCTGGTCGTACAGGCCTTGTTCGTACGGCAGGTGCGGCTGCGCGGCGCGATGCTCGGCGAGCGGATGCTGGCCGACCTGCGCGAGGACTTCCTCGTCCGGGCGGTCGGGCTGCCGCCCGGTGTCCTGGAACGGGCGGGCACGGGTGACCTGCTCTCCCGCATCACCACCGACATCGACCGGCTCGCCAACGCGATGCGCGAGGCGGTGCCGCAGCTCGCCATCGGTGTGGTGTGGGCGGCGCTGCTGCTCGGCGGCCTCGTCGTCACCGCGCCGCCGCTGGCGCCCGCCGTACTGCTCGCCGTGCCGCTCCTGACGATCGGCTGCCGCTGGTACTTCCGGCGCGCGCCCTCCGGCTACCGCGCGGAGGCCGCCGGGTACGCCGCTGTCGCCGCCGTGCTCGCGGAGACCGTGGACGCCGGGCGGACCATCGAGGCCCACCGCCTCGGCGACCGCCGGATCGAGCTGTCGGACCGGAGGGTCAGGGAGTGGACGGCCTGGGAGCGCTACACGCTGTGGCTGCGGTGCGTGCTCTTCCCGGTCATCAACGCCACCCATGTGACCGTGCTGTGCTCGGTGCTCATGATCGGCGGGGTGTTCGTGCTCCAGGGCTGGATCGACGTGGGTCAGCTGACCACCAGCGCACTGCTCGCCCAGATGCTCGTCGACCCGGTGGGAATCATCCTGCGCTGGTACGACGAGCTCCAGGTCGCTCAGGTGTCGCTGGCCCGGCTGGTCGGGGTCCGGGACATCGAGCCGGACGCCGGGGACTCCTCGCTGGCCCCGGAGGGTCGGGACGTGCACGCGGACCAGGTGCACTTCGGCTACCGGGAGGGTGTGGACGTCCTGCGCAAGGTCTCCCTGGAGGTCGCGCCCGGCACCCGGCTGGCTCTGGTGGGCCCCTCGGGCGCGGGGAAGTCCACGCTGGGCAGGCTGCTCGCCGGGATCTACGCCCCCCGGACCGGCCGTGTCACGATGGGCGGCGCCGAGCTGTCCAGGATGCCCGCCGAGGAGGTCCGCTCGCACGTCGCGCTGGTCAACCAGGAGCACCACGTCTTCGTCGGCTCCCTGCGCGACAACCTGCTGCTCGCCCGCACTGACGCGGGGGACGCAGAGCTGTGGGCGGCGCTGGGCGCGGTCGACGCGGACGGCTGGGCCCGGGCCCTCGACGAGGGCCTGGACACCGAGGTCGGGTCGGGCGGGGCCGCGCTCACCCCGGCGCAGGCCCAGCAGATCGCGCTGGCCCGGCTGGTCCTGGCCGACCCGCACACGCTGGTCCTGGACGAGGCGACCTCGCTCCTCGACCCGCGCGCGGCCCGTCATCTGGAGCGGTCCCTGGCCCGGGTCCTGGACGGCCGTACGGTCGTCGCCATCGCCCACCGGCTGCACACGGCCCATGACGCGGACGTCATCGCCGTAGTGGAGAACGGCCGGATCAGCGAGCTGGGCAGCCACGACGAGCTGGTCGCGGCGGACGGGGCGTACGCGGCGCTGTGGCGGTCGTGGCACGGGTGACGCACCGGTGCCCGGGCGGCGGGACGGGGCCGGGTCGGCTTCGTCCCGTTGCGCGGTCCCGACGATGAGTGGAACGCTGGAAGCGGCTGCCCGCCCCTGTGGGCGGCGCCGGGGCCGGTCCCCACGCACCTGGAGGTACCCGTGGACAGTGACGAGGGATGGGGAGACGACGTCTACCAGCCCGACGGATCCGAGGTACAGGACGACGCGGGTCTGCTGGATGCCGAGGACACCCTGGTCACCGACGGAGTCGATGACCCCCTCGACCGCGGCTGGTCCCCTCCGGACCGGCCCTGGGCGGTGGAGCGCTCCGGTGTGACGGCGGCGGAGCGTCGTCAGGGCGAGACCCTCGACCGGCGCCTTGCCGAGGAACTGCCGGACATCGCGGCATCGGACGGCGACGGCATCGGCGACTGCTCGGGGACCGACGGCGAGCCGCTGGACAACGAGGTGGGCGCCGCCCGCTCCGGTCGCCTGGTGGCCCCGGACGAGGGCGCGCACGAGGACGAGGAGAGCGGGCTGATCGCCACCGACGTGGGGATCGACGGCGCCGCGGCCTCGGCCGAGGAGGCCGCGATGCACATCGTCGACGAGGACGCTCTGTCCGGCTGACCGCCCCCCTGTCCAGAGGGCCCGGTGGGGCCGTCGACCGTTCGAGCGAGGAGAACGCCCATGCAGCAGGACAAGCAGCCCGCCTACCAGCCGGTCGTCTTCCGGGACCGGACCGCCGGATACGCCTTCCTGACCCGGTCCACCGCGACGAGCGAGCAGACCATCGAGTGGGACGACGGCGAGACGTACCCGGTCGTGGACGTGGAGATCTCCTCGGAGAGCCACCCGTTCTACACCGGCAAGGCGCGGACGGTGGACACCGAGGGCCGCGTCGCCGCGTTCGAACGGCGATACGGCGGCACGGAGGGCCAGAGCTGAGACGACCGTCTCAGCAGCCGGCGTCCGGCGGATCGGCCTCAGATGAAGTTGAGCGCCGCCGCGCAGCCCACTCCCCCGAGCAGCATGAACGCCGGCATGAGCACCTTCAGCTCGACCCAGCTGCCCGCCCGGAACCGCAGCGCCTTCGGCGGACCGATCGGATACCAGCGCTTGCGGCCGATCGGGATCGGCCACAGGACCGGGCAGCCGGACACCGTCAGCGCGTCCCCGATGTCGTGCACCAGCGCGCCCAGGACGATCGGCAGCCCGAGCCACAGGTACGTCTGCCCCGGGTCGGTGAACAGCCAGTCCGAGCCGTTGCCCGGCTTGTCGAGCACACCGGCCAGGATCCAGGCACTGGTCGCGGCCAGCAGCCAGACCAGGATGTCGGCGCTGGAGCCACGGGTCGCCCGCCACAGCAGGCCTTCGATGGCGAGCACGATGTGCACGAAGAGGAGCGCCAGCACCCCCCAGCGGCCCCCGGTGATCGCGACGGCGGAGGCGCCCGCGCCGATCAGGACCGCCCACAGCCAGGTGTGCGTCAGCGTCCGGTGCCCGCCCGAGCGGCGCGGATCGCCCTGCTTCTTCGTCGCCTTGTAGACGGCGTAGGAGAGCTTGTCGACGATCTCGCACAGACCGCGCGAGATCGGTCCGAAGGCCCGCGAGATCGTCGCCGCCTTGTGGTCGAGATCCGGGGCCAGTGCGGCACCGGCGCAGATCAGGGCACCGACCAGGACCACCGGCCAGGGCATCGGCTTGCCGGCCGCGGCCGCGGCGGCTCCGACACCGAGCCAGGCAGCGGCCCCCGAGAGTGAGTGTGCTGGTCCCATCATGGCCGTTTTCCGCCCTATTCCTCGTACGCCGCTGTCCAGTTGACCGGGTGCGCTGACGCTCCGTCGGCGACACAGCGTAGCGGTCATGATCTTCGGGCGGGCGGCCGATTCCCCCATCACCTGGGATCACAGGCAAGATGGGTGCGTGACCCTCATCGATCAGCTGCCGCAGACCGCAGACCCCGACGCCCTCTACGAAGCCTTCGAGTCGTGGGCCCAGGAGCGCGGTCTCACGCTCTACCCGCACCAGGAGGAGGCGCTGATCGAGGTGGTCTCGGGTGCGAATGTGATCGTGTCGACGCCCACCGGGTCCGGCAAGAGCATGATCGCGGCGGGCGCGCACTTCGCCGCGCTGGCCCGGGACGAGGTCACCTTCTACACCGCTCCGATCAAGGCCCTGGTCTCGGAGAAGTTCTTCGAGCTGTGCAAGATCTTCGGCACGGAGAACGTCGGCATGCTGACCGGCGACGCCTCCGTCAACTCCGATGCCCCCGTCATCTGCTGCACGGCCGAGGTGCTGGCGTCCATCGCGCTGCGCGACGGCAAGCAGGCGGATGTCAACCAGGTCGTGATGGACGAGTTCCACTTCTACGCCGAGGGCGACCGCGGCTGGGCCTGGCAGATCCCGATCCTTGAGCTGCCGCAGGCGCAGTTCATCCTGATGTCGGCGACGCTGGGCGACGTCGCGATGTTCGAGAAGGACCTCACCCGCCGTACCGGCCGCCCGACCTCGGTGGTCCGCTCGGCGGTCCGTCCGGTCCCGCTGTCGTACGAGTACAAGCTGACGCCCATGACCGAGACGCTGACGGAGCTGCTGGAGACGAGGCAGGCGCCCGTCTACATCGTGCACTTCACGCAGGCGCAGGCGGTGGAGCGCGCACAGGCGCTGATGAGTATCAACATGTGCACGCGTGAGGAGAAGGACAAGATCGCCGACCTGATCGGCAACTTCCGCTTCACCACCAAGTTCGGCCAGAACCTGTCCCGCTACGTCCGGCACGGCATCGGTGTCCATCACGCCGGCATGCTTCCCAAGTACCGCCGGCTGGTCGAGAAGCTGGCCCAGGCAGGCTTGTTGAAGGTCATCTGCGGTACGGACACACTGGGCGTCGGTGTCAACGTGCCCATCCGTACGGTGCTGTTCACGGCGCTGACGAAGTACGACGGCAGTCGCGTACGGACCCTGCGCGCGCGTGAGTTCCACCAGATCGCCGGCCGGGCGGGCCGCGCGGGCTTCGACACGGCGGGCTTCGTCGTCGCGCAGGCGCCCGAGCACGTCATCGAGAACGAGAAGTCGCTCGCCAAGGCGGGCGACGACCCGAAGAAGCGCCGCAAGGTGGTCCGCAAGAAGGCGCCCGAGGGTTTTGTCGGCTGGTCGGACAGCACCTTCGAGAAGCTGATCACCTCCGATCCGGAGCCGCTGACCTCGCGTTTCCGGGTGACCCACACCATGCTGCTGTCGGTGATCGCCCGCCCCGGCAACGCCTTCGACGCGATGCGGCACCTTCTGGAGGACAACCACGAGCCGCGCAAGCAGCAACTGCGGCACATCCGGCGCGCGATCGCCATCTACCGCTCGCTGCTGGACGGCGGTGTCGTCGAGAAGCTGGACGTGCCCGACCCGACGGGACGCATCGTGCGGCTGACCGTGGATCTCCAGCAGGACTTCGCGCTGAACCAGCCGCTGTCGACCTTCGCGCTGGCCTCGTTCGAGCTCCTCGACCCCGAGTCGCCGTCGTACGCGCTGGACATGGTGTCGGTCGTCGAGTCCACGCTGGACGACCCGCGCCAGATTCTCGCGGCCCAGCAGAACAAGGCGCGCGGCGAGGCGGTCGCGGCGATGAAGGCGGACGGCGTCGAGTACGAGGAGCGCATGGAGCGCCTCCAGGACGTCTCGTACCCGAAGCCGTTGGAAGAGCTGCTCTTCCACGCCTACGACACCTACCGCAAGAGCCACCCGTGGGTCGGCGATCATCCTCTCTCCCCCAAGTCCGTCATCCGTGACATGTACGAACGCGCCATGTCCTTCACCGAGTTGGTCTCCCACTACGATCTGGCCCGCACCGAGGGCATCGTGCTGCGCTATCTCGCCGGCGCCTTCAAGGCCCTCGACCACACCGTCCCGGACGACCTCAAGTCCGAGGATCTGCAGGATCTGATCGCCTGGCTGGGCGAGATGGTGCGTCAGGTCGACTCCAGCCTCCTGGACGAGTGGGAGCAGCTCGCCAACCCGGAGGTGATGACCGCCGAGGAGGCCCAGGAAAAAGCGGACCAGGTCAAGCCGGTCACGGCCAACGCGCGGGCCTTCCGTGTCCTCGTCCGCAATGCCATGTTCCGCCGCGTCGAACTGGCCGCGCTCGACCAGGTGGCAGCTCTCGGTGAACTGGACGCGGAGGCCGGCTGGGACGCCGACGCGTGGGGCGAGGCGATGGACAAGTACTGGGACGAGTACGAGGACCTCGGCACCGGCCCCGACGCCCGCGGCCCCCGGCTGCTGATGATCGAGGAGGAGCCGCAGAACAGGCTGTGGCGCGTCCGGCAGACCTTCGCCGACCCGAACGGCGACCACGACTGGGGCATCAGCGCGGAAGTCGACCTCGTGGCCTCCGACACGGAGGGCCGTGCGGTCATCAAGGTGACGGCCGTCGGTCAGCTGTGAAAACAGGAGAATCGCACCCATGACGAACGCAGCCGAGAGACTCGTCGACCTGCTGGACCTGGAGCAGATCGAGGTCAACATCTTTCGTGGCCGCAGCCCCGACGAATCCCTCCAGCGGGTCTTCGGCGGCCAGGTGGCGGGCCAGGCCCTGGTCGCCGCCGGGCGCACCACGGACGGCGAGCGTCCTGTGCACTCGCTGCACGCGTACTTCCTGCGCCCGGGCCGTCCGGGCGTGCCGATCGTGTACCAGGTCGAACGGGTCCGTGACGGCCGGTCGTTCACGACCCGGCGGGTCACGGCCGTGCAGCAGGGCCGCACGATCTTCAATCTCACCGCCTCCTTTCACAAGCCCGAGGAAGGCAGCTTCGAACATCAGCTGCCGCCGGCCCGGAAGGTCCCCGATCCGGAGTCCCTGCCGAACGTCACCCAGGAGATCAAGGAGCATCTCGGCGCGCTGCCCGAGCAGTTCGAACGTATGGCGCGCCGTCAGCCCTTCGACATCCGTTATGTGGACCGATTGCTCTGGACCCCCGAGGAGGTCCAGCGGTTGGAACCGCGCAGCGCGGTGTGGATGCGCACCGTCGGCCCGCTGGGAGACGACCCGCTCGTCCACACCTGTGCGCTGACGTACGCCAGCGACATGACGCTGCTGGACGCCGTCCGCCTCCCGGTGGAGCCCCTGTTCGGCCCGCGGACCTTCGACATGGCCTCGCTGGACCACGCCATGTGGTTTCACCGGCCGTTCCGCGCGGACGAGTGGTTCCTGTACGACCAGGAGTCGCCCATCGCCACGGGCGGGCGCGGACTGGCCCGCGGCCGGATCTACGACGTCGAGGGCAGGCTGCTCGTCTCCGTGGTCCAGGAGGGGTTGTTCCGGAAACTGAGCTGAGACGTCGGCCGGCTCAGACCCGCGCGGCGCGCTCGCGGTCCCGTGCGGGTCGTGGGTTTCTGCCGCGCAGGCGGCCCAACAGGCCGCGGGTTCGCTCTGGTTCGCCGGCTCGCCCGGCCACCTCCGGTCGGCTGCCGTGCTGCACGGGCACGGGCACGGGCCGGACGCGCTGCTGTTCGAGCGCTTCGTGCGCGGGCGGGGCCGGTTCCGACGTAGGGCGCGGTGCGGGTCGGTGGTCGCGGGCCTCGGCCAGCGTTACGGTCAGGTCCGCGCGAAGCCAGAGGATCTCGTCCGGATCGTCCGCCGTCATGATCCGTTCGGCGAGACCGGCGGTGGGCGAACCCGGCAGGCCGTGGGCCGGCTGTTCCGGCCGCAAGCGGTTCACATAGGCGCGTTCGTAAGGGTCGTCGACGATTTCCGCGACCTGGGCGGGGTCGAGGAAGGACGCCACGACCGCGGCCCGCGCCCACGGGTCGCAGGCCGGCCGGAGCAGGAATCCCAGTTGCCGTCCCCGCCAGTTGCGGGGCCGCCGGTCCAGGCCTGCTTCGAGTTGGTCGCGCAGACTCTGCGAGGTGCGGCCGGTCAGTAGCGGGGCGCTGTCCTCGCCGACCGCGAACTGCCTTAGTTCGTCGGCGAGATACAGCCACACCACGGCCCGGTAGCGGTTGAGGTAGAAGGTCACCGGTGTCACCAGGCCCAGTCGCGCCAGGCGGGTGAACCGGGTGGGCGTCACATCCATGAGCTTCGCGCCATCGGCCGTGCCCACCGCCCGGACGCGTTCGCGCAGTGTCTCGGGGAAGTTTTCGTCGTTGCGCAGCCGGTGGATCTCGTCACGGTCGACGCGTCGGCCGCCGCCTCCTTCGTCAGGAACGGTCCGGACGCACCCGAGGTGGACCGCGAGGTCGAACTCACGCCGCTTCAATCCCAGTTCACGTGCGGCACGGCTCGGTGCGAAGGGCCCGCCGGAGGTTCGGAGCGTGCCGGTGGGCGGTGTGGTGGCGGTCTGAGCGGGTGGCGTGATGCTGATGCCTGACATGGTCGGTCTCCCCCGTGGAGTGGATGGCCCGCGCCGTGTGCGCCGGCCCTGGGAAAAACCGTATCCGGTTTGGCGCCCGGCCCGGCGAGGCTGTGGATAACTTACGCCGGGGCGCCGTTTCCGCAGGTCAGAGGTCTGATGTCGGAATGTTTGCGGGTTGCCTGGCGTCCACGTCGAGGTGTTCGCCGACCCGATTGACGAGCAGTGTCATCTCGTAGGCGATCTGGCCGATGTCGGCCTCGGCGGCGCTGAGCACGCACAGACAGCTGCCGGTGCCGGCCGCCGTGACGAACAGCACCGCGTCGTCGAACTCGATCATCGTCTGACGCACTCTGCCCGCGCCGAAGTGACGTCCCGAGCCCTTCGCCAGGCTGTGCAGGCCCGACGACACGGCGGCCAGATGCTCGGCGTCCTCACGTCGAAGTCCCGTACTCGCACCGGTCACCAGCCCGTCGTTCGACAGGACCAGGGCATGTCGTATGTGTTCGACACGCTCGGTCAGATCGTCCAGAAGCCAGCCAAGTCCTTGCTTCTCCGCCATGTTTCCGATCTCCCCGTACAACAGGTCCTCCAAGCCGAAGGATCTGGTCAGCCAGCCTTCCCCACGGCCGCCCTCCGAGCAAGCAGGATGGGCGCATGGCACAGAAGATGACTGACGAGGAATGGCGGGCCTTCGTCTCGCACGGCACCCGCACCGGAAAGCTGTCGAGCGTCCGAGCGGACGGAAGCCCGCACGTGGCCCCGATCTGGTTTCTGCTCGACGGTGATGACCTGGTGTTCAACACCGGGAAGGACACGGTGAAGGGGCGCAACCTGGCCCGCGACGGCCGGATAGCGCTGTGCGTGGACGACGACCGGCCACCTTTCGACTACGTCGTGATCCAGGGCCGGGCGACGCTGTCGGAGGAACTGGACGACGTCCGGCACTGGGCCGCGCGCATCGGCGCGCGTTACATGGGCGAGGAGCGGGCCGAGGAGTTCGGCGCCCGAAACGGTGTTCCCGGGGAACTGCTCGTCCGCGTCCGCATCGAGAAGGTGCTGGCGCAGACCGCCGTCGCCCACTGAGGAAGGGCGCGGCTCACTCGCGCGCTCCTCGCGTCAGCTCACGGAGTCGAGCAGCCGGGCGGTGTGCATCCGCCCGGCGTACTCGACCAGTCGGATCAGCACTTCCTTGCCCGAGTCACGGTCGCGGGCGTCGCAGAGCACCACGGGCGTGCCCTGGTCGAGGTCGAGGGCGCGCGACACGTCCTGCACGTTGTAGGAGCGGGCGCCCGCGAAGCAGTTGACGGCCACCACGAAGGGGATGTGGCGGTGCTCGAAGTAGTCCACGGCGGGGAAACAGTCCTCCAGTCGGCGGGTGTCCGCGAGGACGACGGCCCCGAGGGCGCCTTGCGACAGTTCGTCCCACAGAAACCAGAAACGGTCCTGGCCCGGCGTACCGAACAGATACAGGGACAGGCCTGAGCGAATGGTGATGCGGCCGAAGTCCATGGCGACGGTCGTGGTGACCTTCTGGTCCACACCGTCGGTGTCGTCCACCGACTGGCCTGCCTCGCTCAGCAGTTCCTCGGTGCGCAGCGGCCTGATCTCACTGACCGCGCCCACCAGGGTGGTCTTACCCACGCCGAATCCACCGGCGACCAGAATCTTCAGCGCCAGTGCGGACATCTCGTCGTCCGTGGCGTCGGAGTGCTCGGAGACCATCGATCACTTCTCTCGGGAGGGCCGGCAAAGGTCGACGTTCATGGGTGTGTACCGCGCCCCCGCGGTGGCTCCGCGCGCGGTGTCGCCGCGTGTGTGCGAGTTCGGCATCATGACAACGGCTTCTCCTCGCCGGGGAATGGGCCTCTCATCTACAGCGCCCTCAGTCCTTCGATCACCTCGCGCAGAATGCGTTCATCGGGCAGCTGCGCGGGCGGTACCGGACGGCTGACGGTGACACAGCCCAGTTCCAGGAGGTCACCGAGCAGCACCCTCACCACTCCTACGGGGAGGTCGGCGTCCGCGGCGAGTTCGGCGACGGACTGTGTCTCCGTACGGCACAGGTCGACGAGGGTCCGATGCTCGGGGCCGAGCACGGTGTCGTCGTCCATGGCGGGCGCGCCCGGGTCGAGCGTGACGAGCGCGATCAGGTCGAAGCGCACCCCCGTGGGGCCGGGTCTGGTGCGTCCGCCCGTCATGGCGTACGGACGGACGAGGGGCCCGGCCTCGTTGTCGTACCACTGGCTGCCCGGTTCCCGCAGGGTGCCTGTCGTGTCCTCGGTCATCTGTGCGGACTGCCCTCTCGCCTCATCCGGCGGCAGGCGGGCGGGCAGCTGACCGAGGCGCCGTGTGGAGGTGCTCGCCCACGCGTTTCACCAGCCGCGCCATCTCGTACGCCACGAGGCCTATGTCGGCGGTCACGGCGGTGAGTACCGCGAGGCAGGAGCCGTCGCCCGCGGCGGCGACGAACAGGAAGCCGTCGTCCATCTCCACCATGGTCTGCCGCACGCCACCGGCGCCGAAGTGCCGTCCCGCACCCTTGGCAAGGCTGTGGAAGCCCGAGGCGACCGCGGCCAGGTGCTCCGCGTCCTCGCGTTTGAGATCGGTGGAGGCGCCCACCGCGAGTCCGTCGTTGGAGAGCACCACCGCGTGCCGTACCTCGCTGACGCGCAGTACGAGGTCGTCCAGCAGCCAGTCGAGTTCGCCGGAGCGCCGCTCCGCCCTCGTGCCCGGGTCCTTGATCATGCGCGGTCTCCTTCGCTGCTGTCTCTGCCGGTTTCGGAACCTCGGGCGGCTCCGCGGCCGGGTGACCTGCCGCCGCCCCGCACCCAGCCGTCGTGGTAGGCCGCCATGCGGTCTCGTACGGCCTCCGGGGTGCGCTTCTCCTCGCTGCGGGCACCCGGCGTCCGTGTCGGCTCCGCCGGGCGCTGTTCGCGCAGTTGGGGAGCGAGGTGCGCCTGTCGAACGCGCCGCGGGAGGTCGTCGCTCTCCTCCGCGTCGCCGGGGTCCTCTGGAGGACGGTGCAGCCGCAGGGCGGTGACTCCTGGGGGTGGGGTTTCGGAGGCGGTCTCCGCCACGGCCTGTACGGGAGCCACGAGTGCGGGGCGGTCCGCCGACGCCTGCACCGGCTCCTGGGACGGGGCGGTGGCAACGGGCACGCGCGCGTACTCGCGCTCGACAGCTCGCTGCCGGTCCACCGCCGCGCGGGGCGCGCGTTCGGCCGCGCCGCCGTGCAGCAGTGCCGTGGGCAGCAGGACGACCGCGGTGGTCCCGCCGTAGGGAGAGGTCCGCAGGTGCACCTTGATGCCGTGCCGCGCGGCGAGCCTGCTGACCACGAAGAGCCCGAGCCGGTCGCTGTCGAACAGGTCGAGCGCCTCGGACTGTTCGATGCGGCGGTTCGCCTCCGCGAGGGTTTCCCGACCCATCCCGAGGCCCCGGTCCTCGACCTCCACGGCGTAGCCGTTGCCGACCGGTTCTCCGGTGACGCGTACCCGGGTGTGCGGGGGTGAGAACTGGGCCGCGTTCTCGACGATCTCGGCCAGGAGATGCGTGAGGTCGGCGACGGCGGCGCCGGCGACGGCCGCCTCGGGGAATTGGCGTACCTCCACGCGCGCGTAGTCCTCGACTTCGGAGACGGCGGCGCGGACCACGTTCGTCAGGGAGACCGGCAGGCGCCAGGCCCGGCCGGGCGCCGCTCCGGAGAGGATGATCAGGCTCTCCGCGTGGCGCCGCATACGGGTGGTGAGGTGGTCCAGCCGGAACAGGTCACTGAGTTCGTTCGGGTCGTCGGATCTGCGCTCCATGCTGTCGAGGAGACTCAGCTGGCGGTGGACGAGGACCTGGCTGCGGCGCGCGAGGTTGACGAAGACCCCGGAGATGCCGCTGGCGAGTTCCGCGCGTTCCACGGCGGCGTGCAGCGCGGCACGGTGGACGGTGGCGAGGGCCTCCGCGACCTGCTCGGTCTCGTCCTCGGCGGGCGGTCCTTGGGGTGCCTCGGCCCGGATGTCGATCTCCTCTCCCGCGCGCAGCTTCAGCATGGCCTGCGGAAGTTTGTGGCGGGCGATCTCCAGGGCGCTGTTGCGCAGACTCACCAGCTCGACCACGAGGCCGCGTCCGATGCGTACGGAGATCACCAGGGAGGCGACGACGGAGGCGAGGCCGAAGAGCACCGCGGCGCCGGCCGGGGTGAGCAGGCCCCGGGTGAAGGGATCGGCCCGGTGCGCGACGTCGTGGCCCGCGTCCGTCTCGATGGCCCGCATACCGTCCCGCACGCGTGCGTGTGTTCCGGCCCAGGTCGCTTCGGGTGCGGCGGCGATCGCCCTGACGCCCGGGCGGGCGCCGAGCACCTTGTCCTCGACGGCGGCCAGAGTGGCGTACGCGGTACCTGCCGCGAGGTTCTGCCAGGTGGCTCGCTCCGGGCCACGCAGGTCCGACGCGGTGGCTTCCAGCAGGTTACGGCGGGTGTCGACTGCTCCGGTGAAGAGCCGCAGCCGCTGTCCGTCGAGCCGCCCGGCGAGCCGCGCCCCGGCGAGAACGGTGTCCTCCTGGGCCAGCGACTCTCCCGCACGGGAGAATTCGAGCAGTACGCGCGCGTCGGAGCCGAGTTGGGCGTCCTGAATGCCGGTGAGCGCACCGCCCACGGCGAAGGCTTCGGAGATGCTCCTGGTGTAGCGCGCGTAGGCCTCGGCCCATCCCGTACGGCGGTCGAGTACCGAGGCTCGCAGCGTGCGCAGTTGTTCGACGCCGACGACGAAGGTTTCCAGTCGCTCCGCGACCCCGGCGGGCAGTTCCTCGCCGTCGGCGACGGTGTTGCGGCCGCCGAGGCGAAGCTTCGCCACGGTCCGGTCGGTGTGCTCGCCGAGCGTCCTGAGGTCGAACCCCGATACGGCGGCCGGATCGGTGGCGCGGCGTACGGCGGCCTCGCGTTCGGCCTGGAGCGCGGCGACGGCGGCGGCGACCGGGGCGCGCACCTGGGAGTCGACGCGCTGCAACTGCCGCAGCCGGGCGACGTCCTGGGCCGTGGTGACGGTGGCGTACGCCCACAGCGCGAGGAGCGAGACAACCGGCACCATCAGCAGGCAGACGATCTTGGCGCGGACGGTTCCTGGTCGCAGCCGCCAGCGTCCCGCGCGCGAGGGCATCTCGTCGGGCATGGTTCCGAGCAGTTCGTCGGAGCCTTCGTCGGCCGGCGGACCGGCGTGCGCGCGGCGTCCGCGCGTCGGGGGCGGGGGCGCCGTCCCGGCGCTGGGTCTCGGGGTCCTACGGGGTGTGCGCATGGCCTCCTCGCTCGTGGTGGTTCGGGTCTGCCCGCGGGTCGTGGACAGCCCGCCGTGCGTCACTGACGGGCGGCGAGGCTGTCGACCGGTCGCTGGGCGGACTCGGATTCCTGGCGTTCCCCGGCCGTCGGCGACAGTGCGACGAACGCCGAGGTCAGGAAGAGGTAGGACCCGAGGCCGACGGCGAGGGGGAAGATGAACTGCATCGCCGTGGCCCCGGGCAGCGTCTCGCCGGAGGGCGTGACGTCCACGCGCACCGCGAACATCGCGGTGTAGTGCATGCTGCTGACGGCCGCCCCCATGACGAGCGAGGCGACGGTCACCGCCATCGGCGACTTGATGTTCAGGGCCGCCCACAAGGCCGCGGTGGCAGCGACGACGGCGATCACCACGGAGAGCGCGACGAGCGCCGGGTCGTACTTCACGTCACCGTGCAGGCGTACCGCGGCCATGCCGAGGTAGTGCATGCTCGCCACGCCCAGCCCGGTGGTGAGTCCGCCGACGAAGAGGGCGCGGGCCCGGTCGTGCCCGTAGCCGACGGCGAAGACCCCGGTGGAGACGACAGCCATGGCGACGAGGAGGCTGAGGATGGTCAGTGGCACGTCGTAACGGATGTCGGTGCCGCCGACGCTGAAGCCGAGCATGGCCACGAAGTGCATGGTCCAGATGCCGGTACCGATCGCGGAGGCCGCGGTGACGAGCCAGTTGCGGCGCGAGCGCCCGGTCGCGCCGAGCGCACGGACGGTGCAGCGCAAGCCGAGGGCGGCGCCTGTGCAGGCCATCACGTATGACAGTGCGGGGGTCAGCCAGCCGAAGGCGGCGTGGTCCAGGTGTCCCATGACCACGGGACGCTAGTGGGGGCAAGGGGGCACATCGGGAGCGCATTTCGAAAGGTATTGAAATATGACAGGGAAATGCGCCTGAACGATCGCGGCCAGCTCGAACATGCGCGCCCTGGGGTACTTCGCGTCTGTGCGGGATCATGCGGAACATGAGCGACGACCACACACACGTCCAGGAGTTCTTCACCGCCCGCGCGGCCGACTGGGACAGCAGATTCCCCGACGACGGGCCCGCCTACGCCGCCGCGGTCGCCGACTTGGGGCTGCGTGAGGGATCCCGGGTGCTGGACGCGGGCTGTGGCACCGGGCGCGCCCTGAAGCCGCTGCGTGCCGCCGTGGGGCCCTCGGGAGTGGTCCTGGGGGCGGATCTGACCCCAGCCATGCTGGAGGCCGCGGTACGGGCCGGACGGGGCCTCGACGGGCAACTGCTGCTCGCCGACGCGGCGGCCCTCCCGCTGCGTTCGGAGTCGCTCGACGCCGTGTTCGCGGCGGGCCTGATCGCGCATCTGCCGCATCCGGGCGAGAACCTGCGGGAACTCGCGCGCGTGGTGCGCCCCGGCGGCACCCTGGCGCTGTTCCACCCGATCGGCAGAGCCGCGCTGGCTGCCCGACAGGGCCGGCAAATCACCCCGCAGGACCTGCGGGCGGAGGCCAGTCTCGGTCCGCTGCTGACCGGTGCGGGGTGGCACATGACTTCCTACGTGGACGAGGACGCACGATTTCTGGTGCTGGCCGTGCGACCGGTCTGACCGAGACGGCCGCCGCGGGCCGCCTCACCGCGACTGGCCTCTTCTGCCGTGGGCGCTCCAACTCTACGTTGGACACCGGCAGATGAACGATCAACCTTGGCAACCACACAGGGGGAAGGTGGTCCGCGTGTTCGGCGGCATCCGTAAATCGTTCACAAGATTCCTCCGGTCCTGGCGCTCGGAAGAGGAAGAGAGCGCGGGGCGGAAGAAACGCACGCACAATCTTTTCGAGGCCGCCGCCGTGTATGTGTCGGCGTGCGCGGAGGACGACCAGGATCAGATGGACGAGGCCGTGACCTGGGTGCCTCCGGAGGCACTGTCGTTCGGGGTGAACGAGCTGGCGTGCCGGGCCGTCATCGCGCTGGCCAGAGAGCGCGACGAGTCGCCGCGGACGGTGGCCCGGGAACTCCTCGGGCTGCCGAGGAACTGACCGAAGCGGGTACATCCGGTCGATTCCCCCTGCCCGGCAGGAAAGCAGCAGCTCCGGGAGGAGTGGGAGCCGTGACAACAGTGTTCCGATCAGATTAGGGTGCGCGCCGACGGAAGAACCTATGGGGAGGCTGGGATGGCAGAGACGGACGAGGAAGCCGTCGCCACCGCGGACGACGCGCTCTACGTGCTCACTGCGGCACTGCTGACGCCCGCGCAGTTCCCGAGCGTGCTGGGCGACGACTATCCGGAGGCATGTACGGCGCTCGGCCTCGCGCCTCTCGCCGACGGGTACGGGCTGGTGCTCGGCCAGGACGGCGACGGTGCGCGGTGGACCGTCGCCATCGACGACGTCTCCCTGGTCGCGGTCGCGATCGCGTCGTGGGACTGCGGAATGGAATACGACCTGTCGCCGGAGGAGCACACGGTCGTCGCGGCCCTGCCCGGCTGGCCTCTCGCCGTCGCCGTCGCGGCTCCCGACGTCCCCGCCCCGCACGACCCGGGCCCCGACGTCGCGGACCGGCCGCCTCTCGCTCCGCCGGACACCGCCTCGTGGGGCCCTGCCCAGCGGCGTCTGGGCGCCGACGAGATCGCCCGCCAGTGGGCGACCTGGCGGGAACAGCTCAGTGACGAGGACTTCGCCCCTGCGGGCGGCGGGTCGACGGCGCCCGAGGGTGAACCCGCAAAGGCCGAGACGGACACGGACCGGGCCGCGGACACCGCAGACCCGTCCGAGGGCGGCGCAGCACCGACCGAGCACACCCCTGGCGGGGCCGACGGCGTCGTGAAGCGACCTGGTGCAGGCATCCGGCGCGTCATGGCGGAGGTGCGCGCGTACGTGGAGACACCTCCGCCCCTCGGTCGCGTCCGCTCCTCCTTCGCTCCGGGCGACGCGCGGACTCTGCGCGCCGACGGTCCCGGCTGGTCGATGGTGGCCAGAACCGACGACATCGCGTTCGTTTTGCTCGACGACGAGCCCGGAGAGGTACTGCCGGTGGGCCGGGGCCCGGAGCTGCCCGGTCTCCTCGAAGCACTCGACAAAATGGCCGTACGCCCCAGCTGAGCCCTCGTCGGCCGACGCCGCCCGAATGCCTGTGGTTCCGGGCGGCGTCAGCGCGCCAGACGCTTCTGCGGGCCCCGTGGGGTGTCAGCGGCAGTGGGCGCGGGGCATCGAACGGCGCCCCCTCAGCGGCCGATCTCCTTGCGTGTGACGCGGCGCACCCTGCGCCGCTGTACGGGGTCCAGCGTGAGGTAGGCGGCTGCCGGGACTCCCAGCACTATCAGCAGCGCGGCCCACCACGGCAGCCAGAACAACAGGATGATCCCGACTGCCACGCCCCCTGCGGCGATCTTCGCGTTCCTCGACATGGGTGTCGCCTCCTTCGCGGCCAGTGCCGCTCTCTGCTCTGAAAAACGGGCCCGCGCCTCCCACGGTTCCGGACCGCGACCCTGAGACGTCCCTGAGATGCGACCCCTACTCTCCCCTGAGTGGCTCTCCCACCTCGTACATGTGCCGCAAAGCCTGCCGGTACGAGTCGACGAGCCCTGTCTCCGTATAGGGCATACCCACCTCACGGCAGTAGGCGCGCACCGTCGGCTGGGCGAGCCGCAGATGGGGGCGGGGCATGCTCGGGAAGAGATGGTGCTCGACCTGGTAGTTGAGGCCCCCGAGGAACCAGTCGGTCAGGGCGCTGCCGCGGACGTTGCGGGAGGTCAGTACCTGGCGGCGCAGATGGCCCCAGCGCTCGCCGTCGGGGTCGGGCATCTCCATGCCCTTGTGGTTGGGCGCGAAGGCCATGCCCAGGTGGAGGCCGAACAGCGACTGGTGGAGGGCGGCGAAGGCGAGTGCCTGGCCGAGCGAGAGTGAGGTCAGCAGCAGCGTCACGTAGGCGACGACATGGGTCACCAGGAGCACGGCCTCCACGGCTCGTTCCCGGGCCGCCTGTCGGCGCAGGTACCTGAAGCCGGTGATCTTCAGAGCGACGCCCTCAAGGAGCGTGAGAGGGAAGAAGAGCCAGGCCTGATGACGGGTCAGCCAGCCCTGGAAGCCGGTGCGATGCCGTGCCTGTTCACCCGTGAACACCAGGACGTCGGCGACGACGTCGGGATCCTTCTCGATGTGGTTGGGGTTGGCGTGGTGGCGGTTGTGCTTGTCGATCCACCAGGAATAGCTCATCCCCAGCAGCAGGTCGGCGTGGACCAGGCCGATCGCACGGCTGACGGCCCTGTCGCCGGTGATCTGGGCGTGGCCCGCGTCGTGGCCTATGAAGGCCGTGCGGGCGCAGAACACGGCGAACGGCGGGGCGAGGAGCAGAACCCACCAGGAGCTGCCGATCAGCACGATGCCCGTGACGATGCCGGCCAGGGCGAGCATGTTGCCGGCGATCCCGAGGGCGTACCAGGTGTACCGACGTTCCAGAAGCCCCTGCCCTTTGACGGTGCGCAGGAGGGGCGCGAACTCACTGCCGGTGGACTGCGCTGCGGAGGCGCCCGGAGGTTCGGCGGCGAGGACGGCGGTCTGGGGCATGGCGGTCTCCGGGTCTCTCCGAGGATCGGGCTGACCTGAGGAAACGTACGAAATGGGCCCCTGACGACCATGGCGCCACCACCCGTGTCCCGACGGGGGAAACCCCCGCTGCCACCCGGGGGTTGACGACACCCCAGGGGCCGGATGACTGCGCGCACGGCCGAAAACCGCCGCGAATGCACCACCGGGGTGCTGTACCCTCGGCGACGCGTACCCCCAGTAGTCAAATTTGAGGAATGCCCATCACTGTGCAGAGGATTCCTGCGGCGACACCGGACGAGATCTCCGAACTGGCCGGCTGCTGTGCCGTGTTCGTACCCGGCGATCCGGCCCGCGCCGGCCGGATGGCGTTCTGGCGGCCCGACGGCGCCGCGCCGCCCACCGTGGCCGGGGGAACCGTCGACGACCTGACCGTGATCCTGGCCGGCGACCGGGGTGTCGAGCGGACACAGGTGACCGCCCTCCTGCTCCCGGCGCGTGCTGCGCTGCCGGTCCTCGCGCGGGCGCGTGCCGCCGCACAGGGTCACAGGGTGACGGCGTTCTGGGGTACGGCCGCCGTTGTCGCCCTGCAACTGGCCGCGTGCGGGCTGTTGCTGCCCGGCCTCTCCGCGGCGGACCACGACGCCTGGCGGGCCGGACCGCTCGGCGCGGCGGATGTGGAACGCGTTCGCGAACTCGGCGCCGCGATGCCCCCGGAGGCGGATGCCGTGCCGTTGGAGGGCGCAGAGCCGCCACGGCCGCCCGGCCCCGAGCGGCTGCTGCGAGCATTCCTGGACGCCGCCGCCGACGCGCTGCCCCGCTCCCCCGCCGCAGGCGGAGCCGCCTACGCGGTGCGGGAACCGCGGCAGATGCCGGAACAGCGGGCGTGGGCCGCCGAGGTCGCCGCCGGGCACGACGCGGGGGTGCGGATCTCACCGAGGGTGGAGGTGCCTGGGTCGGCGTCGGCCGGGCCGGACGGGTCGGCCCTGCGGTTACGTGCCGTGCTCCAGGTGCACAGTGTGAGCGAGCCCGGGCTGGTCGCGGACGCGGCCGAGTCATGGGCTTCGCCCGGCGCACCCGGCCGCGCCTTCGGCCCGCGCGCATGGATGGACGCCCTGCTCGTGCTGCGCCGAGCGGCGGCCCGGACCTGGCCGCCGCTCACGCCGCTGCTCTCCGCGACCGTGCCGGACGCCGTCGAGCCGGCCGACGAAGAGATCACCGAGTTGCTCAGGGAAGGCGCCCGCGCCCTGCCCCTCGCCGGGGTGGAGGTGCACTGGCCCAAGGAGCTGGCCCGCAAGCTGACCACCCACGCGGCCATCGGGCCGCCCGACGAGGACACGGGCCCCGGAGAAGTCGCGTCGGCCACTCCGTCGTTCCTGTCCGCCGACGCGCTGCTCGGCTTCAACTGGCGGTTCGCACTGGGCGACCAGCAGCTCACACACGAGGAGCTGGACCGTCTCGCCGAGGCGAACCGACCCGCGGTGCGGCTGCGCGACCAGTGGGTCCTCGTCGACCCCCAGGAGGTCCGCCGCGCCCACGCACAGCAGGATCGCAAGGTCACGCCCGTCGACGTTCCAGAGGCAGAGGACCCGGCCGGTCAGCCGGCCGCGCTCGACGCCACACCGCGTGACTATCAGCTGCGGGGCCTGAACCGGCTGGCCCGGATGACGTCCCTGGGTCTCAGGTGCTGTCTGGCCGACGACATGGGCCTCGGCAAGACGATCACACTGATCTTCCCTGTCAAATCAGCATGTTGAGTCGTTGAGGTCCTGTATTCGGGCCGCAGACGGCGGCGGGAACATCACCCAGCTCGCCGCGTCGCACAACCGGATCACGGCGGCCGCCGGTGTCCGCATTTGGAATACAGGCCAGCCCCGTTCCGGGCCTGTGACGCGACCACGAACCTTTCCCGTGGATTCACTGCCTTTCCAGTGCACGGGAAAGCGTCACCGGCATTCAAGGAAACAACGGAATGCATGACACGAAGTGCGGTCAGCCGCAAGGACATAGATGCAACAAGTAAGTCAAGACTTACCTTTAGGGAATTTTGGCCGTATGGTGCGGCTCGAATCGAAGGAGTCCCTTGTTGTCAAAAACAAATGATTCCGCCGTGCGTGCGGTTGAATCGGAGCAAGGTTACGTTTCCTCATTGTATGAGCTGCTCACCGAGCGGCTTTCCGAGGCGCGAGCGAACCGGGCGAGTGTGCTGAAGGACCCGGCTGACGGCGCCGGCGAGGCGTACGAGAGGGAGATCGCCGCCGCCCGTCTGACCAAGGAGATCGGCCGGCTGGAAGGCGCCGAGAAGGGGCTGGTCTTCGGGCGCATCGACTGGACGGACGGCACGGCCCTGCGCATCGGGCGGATCGGACTGCACGCGGATGAGGACGAGCTGCCGCTGCTCGTGGACTGGCGCGCGAACGCGGCGCGGCCCTTCTACGAGGCGACACCGGTCCACCCGATGGATCTGCGGCGGCGCCGGCACCTGCGCCTCGAGGAGCGCACGGTCGTCTCGGTGAGCGACGAACTGCTCGACGGGACCGCCCCGACCGACGAAGACGTCGTGGGGGACGGCCCGTTGGCCGAGGCTCTGTCGGCACGGCGTACGGGCAGGATGCACGCGGCCGTCGCGACGCTGCAGGCCGAGCAGGACGAGATCGTCCGCTCCCCCCACCGCGGGGTGACCGTGGTGCAGGGCGGGCCCGGCACCGGCAAGACGGTGGTCGCCCTGCACCGGGCGGCCTACGTCCTGTACGCGTTCCCGCGCGCCGCGGAGGTAGGCGTCCTCGTGGTGGGCCCCAACGCCCGTTTCCTCGACTACATCTCCCAGGTCCTTCCCTCGCTCGGGGAGAACGACGTCGATCTGGCGACCTGTCAGGAACTGGCCGGAGTGTCCCCGGACGCGGTGGACCGGTTCGACACGGCGCGCCTCAAGGGCGGCCTGGACCTCGCCGACGCCCTGGCCGCCCTGCTGCGAGACCACCAGGCCCCCGCCGGTGACTTCACCGTCCGGGTCGGGCAGGAACTGGTCCACCTGTCCGAGAAGGAGGTCGCCACTGCGCGCGCCGGCGCCCTGGCAGCCGCATCCGGCCACAACCCCGCGCGCCAGGCGTTCAAGGAACTTCTGGTCGACGCCGTCACCGACGCGATGCAACGGGACTTGGGCGACCTCCTGGAGCAGATCGACGCCGATGCCGAGCAGATGACGGGCCTGAACCTCGACCGGTTCACGGGGGTCGCCCAGCGCCGTGCCGAGGGCGCCGCCGACCCGGGTCCGGTCCACGAGCTGGACCTGGACGCCATCGGGGCCGATCTCCTCGACGACGCCGGTGTCGACCGGGCGGTCGAGGCGCTGTGGCCGAGGCTGGTGCCCGGCAACCTAGTGAAGGCACTGCTGACGGATGCCGACGCCCTGGCCGAGTACCTGCCGACCCTGACCCCGCAGGAGCGGTCCCTTCTCCTGCGTGCCCCGGACGCCCCGTGGACCGATGCGGACGTGGCGGTGCTGGACGAGGCGGCGAGCCTGGTCGACGGGCCGCCCCATCGGACGTACGGGCACGTCGTCGTCGACGAGGCGCAGGAACTGACCGCTATGCAGTGGCGGATGATCGTCCGCCGCTGCCCGGCGAAGGCGATGACGCTGGTGGGTGACTTCGCCCAGTCGGGCTCGGCCACGACGGCACGCGACTGGAAGGAAGCCCTCAGCCCGCATGTCGGGACGCGGTTCAGACTGCACGGCCTGACGGTCAGTTACCGCACCACGCAGGAGATCCTGGAGAGCGTCCGGGACCTGCTCGCGCGGATCGCTCCGGACCAGCGGCCCACACGGTCACTGCGCAGCGGTGAGAGCCCGCGCACCGTGACCACACATGGGGACGGGTTGGTCACCGCCGTCCTGGAGGAACTGCGCGCCCAGAGCACCGCGCAGCCGGACGAACTCCTGGGAGTGATCTGCGCGGACACCCGGGTGAGCCAGTTGACGGCTCACGGAATCGCCGACCACGCACGCATCGTGCCCGCGTCCGAAGCACGTGGCCTCGAGTTCGACGGGGTCGTCGTCCTGAACCCCGAGGAGATCATCACAGCCCGCCCCGGCGGGGAGAGGGACCTGTACGTGGCCCTGACCCGGGCCACCAAGCGCCTGTGCACCATCACCACCCAGCCCGCATGATGGCGCGGCGCCCGCGTGGTCGCCGCGGGCGCACAAGTGCGCCAACGCCGCCGTCAACGTGCGCATTGGTGTGTAGCCCCGGCCTTCCTGCTCAGCCTGAAGTCCTGACGTCCGGCGTGCGTCGTCCGACGAGCGAGCCGGCTACCGGGTCCCTGCGGACTGAGACCGACGAGTCCGCGACCTGTTCTGCCCGTCCGAGGTGTTCGCCTCGGACGGGTAGAGCTTGTCCCGCGATGTTGGACAGGAATGTGAGTCAGGTTTTCTTGGGCCGATCTGTCGTAGGAGTAGCGGTTCGTGGTTCGCTTCGGGCGAGCGTGAGTTCTGCCGACGAGGCCATCGGGGCCGCCAGCCGGCGCCAGTGCGCCGCTCAATCGATGCCTTCGACGATGCGGAAGTCGCGCTCGACAGCGTCGGAAAGGACGACCAGCGCCTCCTGGTACGCCGCGCTCTCGCGTGCTGCGACCGCCTGTTCAAAGGTGTCGAACTCGATCAGGACGGTGCGCTCGGCGATTCCGGCGTCGTGGGCGACGACCCGACCGCCGCGGACGAGCACCCGCCCGCCCTCGGCCTGGACGGCCGCACGGGCCAGCTTGTTGTAGGCGGCCAGCTTCTCGGCGTCGGAAATGGTGCGGTAGACACTGACCCAGTAGCCCTTGGCCATGGAAACCTCCTGTGTTCGGACAAACGTGCCAGGCTTCGACTCGACACTCGGATTGATCGGCCCGGACGACGGATCACCGGGCATTTCAGAGGGCGGTTCGCAAGGGACTGGCTGATTGTGGTGTGCTGTTGAGATAAGACGATGTCTCAGTTGGCGATGGAGCCTGCCTAAAAGTCGCACCAATCGCTCAGCTCACCAGGCGTCCCTGTCCGGATGAAATGCGGGAAGAAGTCCGTGGCCCAGCAGGCCGGCCCCCAGGGTGAACGTGCGTGAGGCCGGTTCCGGGTCGCGGTGCAGTACCCGGAGCAGTGTGAGCGGCTCGTGTGTCACCCCGGGAGACATCCATCGGCGCAGTACCGGGTCGATGAGCGCGCGATATGGCGGGGTGAGCGGTTCGATGCGCGGCATGGACACCTCTCGCTTCGGTTTTCGCATCACTATGCTGCTTCGAAAACCAAAGCGCAAGGAGTAGACATGGAAGCCAGAACGCCTCGACCAGACTCACCAGTACGAGGGTCCACCTCGGGGCGTCCGGTCATGGCTGCACTCGATCCGCTCGGGCGGCGCCGGACACGGCGCATCCTGTGGGAAGTGAGCCAAGCCCCCACAGGCTTCCGGGAGTTGCGGCGCCGTTGTGAACGCAGGTCATCGAGCGTGCTCAGCACCCGGCCGGGCGAGCTGACCGGCGCCCGCGTACTCACTCTGCACGGCGACGCCTATCACCTCACCGAGCGCGGCGAGGACCTAGGTGCCGGCGGAGGTTCCGAGAACGCCGTCAACCCAGGCCGCGCGGGCGTCAGCCGGCAGAACCCCTCTCGGGTGTCCCGTCGCCCACGGCGTCGGGATGAGAGGTGCCGTCGGCGGGCCGCTCGCTGGTGCGGTGCGCTGGTTGCGGGTCGAGCATCGCCGCCCAGCGCTCCGACCACTGGACGAGGGGGCCGAGTGCGAGGCAGGCATCCTGCCCCAGTGGAGTGAGCTCGTACCGGCTGTCGGGTAGTTGGTGAACCACGTGGGCATCCAGCAGTTCGATCAGGCGCTGCCGCATCACGCTGGAGGACATGTCGTCGCAGTGCTTCTGCAGGGGCGGAACCCAAGGGGGCCGCCACGTAGCTCCCAAAGGATGCGCAGGCTCCACCGCCGTCCGAACAGGTCGAGTGCGGCCATGAGGGGGCGACCGGTGGTCGAACCACGAACTGGCTTGCCGGGCTTTGGGGTTGGCATGGCGTGGAGTCCAGCCTCCAAGGGTTGATGCTTCGGATTCCGAAACGCTACCATCCATCGGAGACCGCTTCGGAAAACGAAACAAAGGGGATCGTCGTGGCAACCATCCAGCCCCGTAACCCCGCGCCGTGCGCTGCGGAATCCCACGATCACCGCCTGGGCGCACTACCCGCGCTGCAGCTGCGTCAGTGGTGGTGACCGCCAGGCTCAACGCCCAGTCGGAGATGGAGAGCAGATGACCACGACACAGTTTCCCTCGGCTGCGGGACGGGCCGCCGTCGCCGCCGCCCTGGCCGAGGACGCCTCGGGGAACGACATCACCACCGCGTGGAGTGTTCCCGAAGACCTGGCGGCCACGGCCGAAGTCCGCACCCGGCAGAGCGGCATTGCCGCCGGCCTCCCCGCGGTCGCCGAGGTCTTCGCGCAGGTCGATCCCGAGGTCGAGATCGAGGCGAGCGTCGCCGACGGCGCCCGACTGGCCGCCGGCGACGTCCTGTTGCGCCTGTCCGGCCCGGCGCGCAGCCTGATCACCGGCGAGCGCACGGCGCTGAACTTCCTGCAGCGCCTGTGCGGCATCGCGACACTGACCGACCGCTACGTCCAGGCCGTGGCCGCGACCAGGACCCGCAGGCGAACTGCCCGCCTGCGGCCACGGCACAGTCGCCGCCCTCGCGCTGCTCGCCGAACGTGAAGGCGGCGACGACTACCGCGCCGTCCTGGGGACGACCCACCGCAGCTTCGACGGCCGGGCCACCCGAAACGGTGACAGCCTGACAGCATCGTTCGATCCAGGCCCGGTCAGCCTGAGCGACGCCCAAGGGCCCGAACTGGAGGCGATCGCACACGGCCTCGGACTGCCCGAGGACGCAGTCGCCGGGGACGCCTGCGTGGCGTCGAACGGGCGGCCGAGGCTGCTGCTGCCTGTCCGGTCCCGCGCCGTGCTGGCCGAACTCACCCCGGACTTCCCTCTGCTGCGCGCTTCCTGCGACCGCCACGGTCTGCTGGGCTGCTACGCCTACTCGCCCCCGGACCGGCACGGCCGGGCGGCAGCCCGGATGTTCGCGCCGTCGATCGGAGTCCCCGAGGACATCGCCAACGCCAACAGCACGGCCTGCCTGGCCGCGCACGCGGCCGGATCCGGTACGGACCGCCTCATCGTCGACATGGGCGACCACCTCGGCTGCCCGTCAACCATCACAGCAACCGTTCACCACGACGGCGTGGAGCACCGAATCCGGGTCGGCGGCCAAGCGACTATCGCGCGAACGGTCGTGTGCTGAGGGCTGCGGTACTCAGGGCCGGTCAGGCCGCGTGCCGAGCAGAGCCGCCCTCGGGCTGTCGGCCGGTGCGGCCAGGACGAAGGAGGAGTGGACGGTCGAGGGCGAACAGCTCACCCGCGCGTGTGCCGCGCTCGACTCAGCCTGACGAGGACGAGGACGAGCGGCCGATGCTGCGGGCGGCGCGCAAACCGGTGGACGGTGGTCGATGCCGAAGGCCAGTCGCGCCTACGAGGTGGCGGCCGCTGGTGGCCCTACCGGAAGCGCGGCGGCGGGGTGCCCGCCGGACGAGCGGCTCAGGACCCGGCGACCGCGCTCGCCTCGATGGAACACATCACCGTGGAGGAGCCTGCCTGGAGGACCGGCGATCCGCCGGGACCTTCTTCCGCTCAGGCCGCCTTCACGACCTCGATAAAGTACGCCGCCCGGTCATGCCGGCGGAACGAGCGACTCCAGGTCACTCGGGAACTCGCTCGGCAGATCCGTCGGGAAGCCGGACGGAAGGTCGGTGGGGAGCCCGGACGGCAACGGGGGCAGTCTGGTGGGGAGTTTGGAAGGCAGCGCTGTCGGGATACTGAACGACGGCTCGGGGGTTCGGCTCGGACTCTGGCTGGTCTCGGGCGACTTCTTGCCCGGGCTGTTGTCGCCGCCGGACACCATGAGCACCACGGCGACGACGGCTGCGACCACGACGGCGCCGATGATCAGGATGAAAAGAGGACTCGGACGCCTGCCGGGTCCGCGGCTTCCGCCCGGGTAGCCCCCGCTTCCGTGGCTTCCCCCTGAGGGCGGGCCGAAGCCCCCGGGAGGCGGGCCGAAGCCCCCGCCCGGAGGCGGACTGTCCCCCGGCGGCCCGGGCGGGTGGGGCGGTGCGGGCGGCATGGCCATACCGTCAAGAGTCGCCGCGAACCGGTCAGCACGCGACCCCCGCACGGAAGTTGATACGGACTCATGCCATGGACCGCGTGATTCCGGAGCAATCCGAGCCAGGATCGGTCACAGGGGACCCACCGCGGCACAGTTGTCCGGTCGGCGACCGGGGACCCCGTCGGAAGACAGGCGTCCCCGGGTCCGCACGCGACTCAGCCTCGCGCACCCAGCAGGTGGTCCATGGCCAGCTGGTCGAGCTGCTCGAAGGCCATCCCGCGCGCGGCCGTGGCGTCCACGTCGAACTCCTCGAACGCCGAGCGGTCCGCGAGCAGGCCCTGGAGACCGTCCGCCGCCGTCTGCTGCGCCAGCTCGTCCAGCCGCGAGGCGCGCAGGGCCGCCTGGACCTCCGGGTCGGCGCGGAAGGCGGCGGCACGCTCCTTCAGGATCAGGTAGTTGCGCATGCAGCCGGCCGCCGAGGCCCACACGCCGTCGAGGTCCTCGGTCCTCGGGGGCTTGAAGTCGAAGTGCTTCGGGCCGGCGTAACCGGCGGTCTCCAGGAGGTCGACCAGCCAGAAGGCGGCACGCAGGTCGCCGGCGCCGAAGCGCAGGTCCTGGTCGTACTTGATGCCGGACTGGCCGTTGAGGTCGATGTGGAAGAGCTTGCCCGCCCACAGTGCCTGGGCGATGCCGTGCGGGAAGTTCAGCCCGGCCATCTGCTCGTGGCCGACCTCGGGGTTGACGCCGTACATCTCCGGGCGCTCCAGGCGCTCGATGAAGGCCAGGGCGTGGCCGACCGTCGGCAGCAGGATGTCGCCGCGCGGCTCGTTCGGCTTGGGCTCGATCGCGAACTTCAGGTCGTAGCCCTGGGCGATCACGTACTCGCCGAGGAGGTCGAAGGCCTCCTTCATGCGGTCCAGGGCGACGCGTACGTCCTTGGCGGCGCCGGACTCGGCGCCTTCCCGGCCGCCCCAGGCGACGTAGGTCTCCGCGCCGAGTTCGACCGCGAGGTCGATGTTGCGGATCGTCTTGCGGAGCGCGTAGCGGCGCACCTCACGGTCGTTCGCGGTGAACGCGCCGTCCTTGAAGACGGGGTGCGTGAAGAGGTTGGTGGTGGCCATCGGGACGCGCATACCGGTCGCGTCGAGGGCCTGGCGGAAGCGCTTGATGTGCGACTCACGCTCGGTGTCCGAGGACCCGAAGGGGATCAGGTCGTCGTCGTGGAAGGTCACTCCGTGAGCACCGAGCTCGGACAGTCGCTGCACCGTCTCGACCGGGTCGAGCGCACGGCGGGTGGCGTCGCCGAACGGGTCCCGTCCCTGCCAGCCGACGGTCCAAAGGCCGAAGGTGAACCTGTCCTCGGGGGTGGGCTGGTAGTTCATGCCGCGGCTCCTTGCGTTTGCTCCGACTATTTCGTCATGGCGGTTTACAAATTAGTATGCGGAAGCATCTCTGGGAAGAGACAACTTGTCCCTGAGCAGAGACTGACGGTGGGAACGGGTCCCCGCGACCCGGACGGTCACCGGAAAACGCCAGGCCAGAGCCCGCGGAGCCGCGGAAGAGGGAGAGCTTGATGTCAGCAGCCGAGGGTCCGCTCGTTGTCGGCGTGGACACGTCGACCCAGTCCACCAAGGCGCTGGTCGTCGACGCGGCCACGGGGCGGGTGGTGGCGAGCGGCCAGGCAGCGCACACCGTCACCACCGGCGCGGGCCGCGAGAGCGACCCGCGGCAGTGGTGGGACGCCCTGTGCGAGGCACTGAGCCAATGCGGTGACGCGGCGCGCGAGGCCGCCGCCGTGTCGATCGGCGGCCAGCAGCACGGTCTCGTCACCCTGGACGCGCACGGCGAGCCGGTCCGTCCGGCCCTGCTGTGGAACGACGTACGATCCGCGCCCCAGGCCCGTCGGCTGGTCGAGGACCTGGGCGGCGCGAAGACCTGGGCGGAGCGCACCGGAAGCGTTCCCGGCGCCTCCTTCACGGTCACGAAGTGGGCCTGGCTGGCGGAGCACGAGCCGGAGGCGGTGCGCGCCACCAAGGCTGTACGCCTCCCCCACGACTACCTCACCGAGCGTCTCACGGGCCAGGGCACCACCGACCGCGGCGATGTCTCCGGCACCGGCTGGTGGGCGTCCGGGACGGAGGCGTATGACTCGGAGGTGCTCGCACATGTGGGGCTCGACCCCGCCCTGCTGCCCAGGGTGGTCCGGCCCGGCGAAGTGGCGGGAACCGTCCGCGACGGTCACGAGCTGCCCTTCTCCAAGGGCACCCTGGTCGCGGCGGGCACCGGGGACAACGCCGCCGCCGCCCTGGGCCTCGGGCTGCGCCCCGGCACTCCGGTACTGAGCCTCGGCACGTCCGGCACCGTGTACGCGGTCTCGACGCACCGGCCCGCCGACCCCACGGGCACCGTCGCGGGTTTCGCCGACGCCCGCGGCGACTGGCTGCCGCTGGCCTGCACCCTCAACTGCACGCTCGCCGTCGACCGCGTCGCGGCACTGCTCGGCCTGGACCGCGAGGCCGTCGAACCCGGTACGGGCGTCACGCTCCTGCCCTACCTGGACGGCGAGCGCACCCCGAACCTGCCGGGCGCCTCGGGACTGCTGCACGGCTTGCGTCACGACACGACCGGCGGACAACTCCTCCAGGCCGCGTACGACGGGGCGGTTCACTCGCTGCTCGGCGCCCTCGATCTGGTGCTCGACGCGGACGCGGACCGCTCGGCACCGCTGCTGCTGATCGGCGGCGGCGCGCGTGGTACGGCCTGGCAGCAGACCGTACGACGGCTGTCCGGGCGGCCCGTCCAGGTGCCCGAGGCCAAGGAACTCGTCGCGCTCGGCGCCGCGGCGCAGGCGGCGGGCCTGCTGACCGGCGAGGACCCGGCCGCGGTCGCTCGCCGCTGGGACACGGCCCGAGGGCCGGTGCTGGACGCGGTGGAGCGGGACCAGACGACGCTGGACCGGATCGCCGGGGTACTCTCCGACGCATCGCCGCTGCTGGAGCGGGGGACGGCCGCCGAGTGACGGCCCGAGAGGCGAACACGAAGCGACGGAGCCGCACCGACATCAGCTGAAGGACGCCGGCGTACGCCCGTCCGTGAACGTCGGCTCACGGACACCGACCGAGGACTGACGGAGGCATGAGCGCACCGCTGCACGAGGCCCGTCCGCCCGGCGCGGGCGCCCGGCTGCCCGACACCCAGCAGGGCATGCGCCGCCGCAACCTCGCGCGGGTGATGCACACCGTCAGCGCCGAGGGGCCGCTGTCGCGTGCCGGCGTCGCCTCACGCATCGGGCTCACCCGGGCGGCGGTGTCGACGCTGGTGGACGAGCTGACCCGCTCGGGGCTGCTCGAAGAGCTGGGTCCCGAGCGGCCCGGCCGGGTCGGGCGCCCCGGGTCGGCGCTCGCCGTGAGCGGGCGCGGTCCGGCCGGGATCGGCGCGGAGGTCGGGGTCGACCACCTCGCGGTCTGCGCGGTCGATCTGCGGGGCGTGGTCCGGGCACGCGCCGTACGAAACGGCGCCAACCGCGGGCGCTCCCCCGAACCGGTGATCGCGGAACTGACCGGCCTGGTGCGGGAGGTGATCGCCGAAGCGGAGCGCGAGGGCCTGTGGCCGGCCGGGATCGCGGTCGCCGTACCGGGGCTCGTGGCCCGCGACGGGCGCACCGTCGTCCGCGCCCCCAACCTCGACTGGCACGACACCGACCTCGGCGCACTGCTCGCCGTCGACCTCCCGCTGACGGTCGACAACGAGGCCAACCTCGGCGCGCTGGCGGAACTCTGGCTCGGAGACGGCACTCCGTCGGACTTCCTGCATGTGTCGGCCGAGATCGGCATCGGCGCGGCGGTGGTCGTGGACGGACGGCTGCTGCGCGGAACGCGCGGATTCGCCGGCGAGCTGGGGCATGTGCCGGTCCGTCCGGAGGGGCCGGAGTGCGCGTGCGGTGGTCGCGGGTGTCTGGAGCAGTACGCGGGTGAGGAGGCGGTCCTGCGGGCGGCGGGCGTCGAGTCGGGCGAGGATCGCGTCGGGCTGCTCGCGGAGCGCGCCGCTCAGGGTGACCCGGACGTACGGCGAGCTCTGGACGGGGCGGGCACGGCACTCGGTATCGCGCTGACCGGGGCGGTCAATCTGCTGGACCCCGAGATCGTCGTCCTGGGCGGCGCTCTGTCCGGGCTCGCGCCATGGCTGCTTCCGGCGCTGGAGGCGGAACTGGCCCGGCGTACGGCGGGACCCGCCTGTGCGGTGTCGGTGTCGCGGCTGGGACCCGAGGGCCCGCTGCTGGGCGCAGCGCACTCGGTGGTGCGAGCGGTGCTGGACGATCCGGGGGCGGTGGCGGGGCGGGGCTGAGCGGGCGACGTTCCAGGCATCCGCAACCCCCAGGCGCACCGGTGCGTCCCTCCATCCGTACTCCCCACCTTTCCCACCTTCCTCGAAAGGCCTTTCACGGATGGAGCGGACCAGGGTGTTCCCCAGCAGACGGCGGCTGTTGAAGAGCGCCGCGCTCGCCGCCGGTCCCTACGTCCTGCTGCCCGCGCCCCGGGTCGGCGCCCAACCCCCGTCCCCCGACTACCCGTCGGCCACCTGGGAGCCGGCGACCACCGCCAACTACACGGCGTCGCACCGCCCGGTGACCCTGCTTCCCGACCTGGTCGTCATCCATGTCACCCAGGCGTCCTACTCCACGACCCTGGCCGTCTTCCAGCACCCGCGGAAGAAGGTGTCCGCGCACTACGTCGTGCGGTCCGGCGACGGACACGTGGCGCAGTGCGTACGGGAGCGCGACATCGCCTGGCACGCGGGTGACTGGAACCACAACCTGCGCAGCATCGGCATCGAGCACGAAGGGTGGGTGGACCGGCCCGGCTACTTCACGGACGTCCTGTACGAGCAGTCGGCGAGGCTCACCGCGACGGTCTGCGCGCGCTACGGCATACCGAAGGACCGTACGCACATCATCGGGCACTACGAGGTGCCCGGCACCGATCACACCGATCCAGGGCCCAGCTGGGACTGGACGCGTTACCTACGCCTCGTCAACGGCGCCTGAGCGAAACGGTGGTGCCCTCGATCGGTCCACCGCGTCGAAACGGTTGTCCGCTTCCCTCCCCCGAGTGACGATGTCACCAGCCGTATCGCCCGCAGGGAGGCCCAGTTGACCGATCCATGGGTGGCCCTGGAGCCGGGAGCCGACCCCGTCGAACGTGGACGGGTGCTGCGTCGCGCGCACGAGACGTTCACCGAGGCCGGGACGGTGACCCGGCCGGTGCGTTCCGTGGTGGCCGACTCCTGGAGGCGTTCCGCCAAGGCGGGGGTGGGACCGGACGGCTCCGCGAGCGTGGAACTGGTGGACGGCGATCTCGGCGCCTACCGGGCGGAACATCCGCTGGCCCTGGTGATGCCCCTGTTCCGGGAGCTCATGGGCACCTTCGCCGCCGACGGCGAGCATCTGCTGGCGGTGTGCGACGCGCAGGGCAGGTTGCTGTGGGTGGAGGGCCATCCGAGCACCAGGCGGCAGGCGGGTCGGATCAACTTCGTACCGGGGGCACGCTGGTCGGAGTCGGCGGTCGGGACGAACGCGCCGGGTACGGCGGTCGCCGTGGACCGGCCGGTGCAGGTGTTCGCGGCCGAGCACTTCATCCGGCAGGTGCAGCCATGGACGTGCGCGGCGGCTCCGGTGCACGATCCGCGCACCGGGCGGGTGCTCGGCGCTGTGGACATCACCGGCCGGGACGGGCTCGCGCATCCCCACAGTCTCGGGTTCGTGCAGGCGGTGGCACGGGCGGCGGAGTCCCAGCTGGCGCTGCTCGCCCCGGCCCGCCCCGCCACGGACACGCTCGAACTGACCGCGCTGGGCCGTGACGAGGCTCAACTGCTGGCCGCCGGGCGCGCGTTGCGGCTCAGTCGACGGCACAGCGAGCTCCTTGTCCTGCTCGCCCGCCATCCGGAAGGACTGACCGGCGACGAGCTGCTGTGCGCGTTGTACGAGGACGAGTCGGTCACACCGGTGACGCTGCGCGCCGAACTGGCCCGGTTGCGCCGTGTCCTGGCTCCCGGGTCGCTGGCGTCGCGCCCGTACCGGCTGACGATGCCGGTCGAGTCGGACATAGCCGTCGTGGAGCGCGCGCTCGACACCGGGGCGATCACCACGGCGGTGCGGGCGTACTCCGGTCCGTTGCTGCCCGGTTCCCGGGCACCGGCGGTGGCCCGGCTGCGGCGCAGGCTCGCTGACGGTCTGCGCACCGCGCTCGTCGCCCGACGGGACCCGGACCTGCTGGCCGACTGGGTCCACGCACCGTGGGGCGAGGACGACCTCGACGTATGGCGTGCGCTCGCGGCGGTGCGACCGACGGTGGCCGTGCGGGCTCGCCTGGACGAGCTGGAGTCGGAGCAGTCGGCGCCGCGAGGGTGGGCGCGTCAGACCGCTCGGCGCTGACCCTGCCCGGCTCCCGTGCCCCGGGCTCAGGCCCCACAGCCCGCGCCGGTGCCCGGATCACCTGCCGACCCACGCGACGGCACCCTCGTACGCGCCACGCGTCGGTACGCTCCCCCGCGCATCCCATGGCGGGCCCCGCGCGCAACCTGTCTGCAACCTCGCCGGTTCTAGCGTCGCGGCGAGAGCGGCCCGACGGCGGGCGGCTCTGCTGAAGGAGGCAGGCCAGCATGACCCGTTACGCGGCGCCCGGCACCACCGGCGCGATCGTCTCCTACCAGGCGCGCTACGACCACTTCATCGGCGGCGAGTACGTGCCGCCGGTCCGGGGGCAGTACTTCGAGAACCCGAGTCCGGTGAACGGGCAGCCGTTCACGGAGATCGCACGGGGCACCGCCGAGGATGTGGAGCGCGCGCTCGACGCGGCGCACGCGGCGGCGCCGGCGTGGGGCCGTACGTCCGTGACCCAGCGGTCCGACATCCTGCTGAAGATCGCAGACCGGATGGAGGCGAACCTCGAAGCGCTGGCGGTCGCCGAGACCTGGGAGAACGGCAAGCCGGTACGGGAGACGCTGGCCGCCGACATCCCGCTCGCCATCGACCACTTCCGGTACTTCGCGGGCGCGATCCGAGCGCAGGAGGGGTCGCTCGGCGAACTCGACGACGACACGGTGGCGTACCACTTCCATGAGCCGCTCGGGGTGGTCGCGCAGATCATTCCGTGGAACTTCCCCATCCTGATGGCGGTCTGGAAGCTGGCGCCCGCGCTCGCGGCGGGCAACACGGTCGTGATCAAGCCCGCCGAGCAGACGCCGGCGTCCCTCCATTACTGGATGAGCCTGATCTCTGACCTGCTGCCGGCGGGTGTGGTGAACATCGTCAACGGCTTCGGGGTGGAGGCCGGCAAACCGCTCGCCTCCAGCGCGCGGGTGGCGAAGGTGGCGTTCACGGGTGAGACCACGACGGGGCGGCTGATCATGCAGTACGCCTCGGAGAACATCAAGCCGGTCACGCTGGAGCTGGGCGGCAAGTCGCCGAACATCTTCTTCGACGACGTGTGGGCGGCGGACGACGACTTCCGCGACAAGGCGCTCGAAGGCTTCACCATGTTCGCGCTCAACCAGGGCGAGGTGTGCACCTGTCCGTCGCGGGCGCTGGTCCAGCGCGGCAACTACGCCGACTTCCTCCAGGCCGCGGTCGCCCGTACCGAGCTCATCAAGCCGGGTCACCCACTCGACACGGACACGATGATCGGAGCGCAGGCGTCCAACGACCAGCTCGAGAAGATCCTCTCGTATCTGGACATCGGCCGGCAGGAGGGGGCCAGGATCCTCACGGGTGGCGAACGCATCAACTACGACGGTGAGTTGAAAGGCGGGTACTACGTCCAGCCGACCATCTTCGAGGGCGACAACCGGATGCGGATCTTCCAGGAGGAGATCTTCGGGCCGGTCGTGTCCGTGACGTCCTTCGACGACTTCGACGACGCGATCAAAATTGCCAACGACACGCTGTACGGCCTCGGGGCGGGCGTGTGGACCCGGGACATGAACACCGCGTACCGGGCGGGCCGCGCGATCCAGGCGGGCCGGGTGTGGACGAACTGCTACCACGCGTATCCGGCACACGCGGCGTTCGGCGGCTACAAGCAGTCCGGGATCGGCCGTGAGACACACAAGATGATGCTGGACCACTATCAGCAGACGAAGAACCTTCTGGTGTCGTACACACCGAAGAAGCTGGGCTTCTTCTAAGGGCCCGAAAAAAGGCGCCTGAGCTGGGCTTTTGCCCGCCAGGCGCCTTCCTCTCGGCCCACCCAGTGCAAGGACCGACTTACGTCATAACTCCCAGTTCCTCCCACTGCTGTCCCGCTCCTGACCAGTACTTCCGGACCAGTCACGGACCAAACCCCGCCTCACCCTTCACACTCCGCGCTCTGGCTGACGCGGTCCCACTCCTGCATGGACTCCTCAATGAGGCGGTTGGCCTGCTCTCGGATGCCGTCCAGGAACTTGGCGTAGTAGCGGAAGAGGACCTCAATGCTCTGGCCCGCGCGACGAGCGCACTCGGCAGGGTCGACACCGGAGTACAGCCAGAACGAGATCCCAGCGTGCCGGAGATCATAGGGCCGCTTGGCCAGCTTGGAGGTGAGTTCTGTACGGGTCAGCACGTACTTCCGTGCCCGCGCCCACGTTGTACCGTAGGCAGCTGCATCCACGTAGTTGCCAGCCTGGTTCCGGAACAGTCGGCCGTCCGGCGCCACGCCGAAGCGTTCGATGTGCGCACGGAGCATACGTACGAACTGCGGCGGGATAGGCACAGGTCGAGTCGCGGTAGCCGCGCGGCGCTTGAGGGAGTGCACCTCGTGCACCGAGCCGCTGTTGGTCCACTCCTTGCCTGAAGTGACGACGCCACCCGAAAGGTTGAGCATTCCCCATCCGGAGTCGGGCAGATGGCACTGTTCGAACCGGAGATGAATGACCTCCGCAGGCCGCATTGCCGCGTGATACATGCAGCCGAAGAACGCCTCTAGATGAGGGCCGCGACCGCGCTGCTGGGCAACCGCCGTGAGCAACCGGGCGACCTGGGCGGGATTGGGAACGGCAGCCGGGTCCGCCTCCTCGTTGACCGCTGGAGCTTTCCACCGAAGCCCGTTGAGGGGATTCTGTGTGAAGTAGCCTTTCTCCACCGCGATATTGAGGACTTCATTGAACGCGGCCCGCTTGCGCCGCGCCGTCTTGGCAGCAGCCTCCTTGCCGTCCAGCTTGAGGCACAGGGCGTCCAGTGCCCGCCGCAGAACGTCGGATTCCGTGAGAGCGCTGACGGAAATGGAGTTCCGCTTCATCCATTCCAGCGCATGCCGCCATTCCTCAACTGGCTCTTCCCCCCATGCCTTCTTGTTGAACGCCCAGGAATACAAGGCTCGTCGTAGCACCCGTGGCTCCGGATAGGTCACGCCAGCGTACACAAGGGCAGGCGTGATGGTGGCGAATGCGTCCGCTAGTGTGCGGCGGGTGTTTCCCGGTGTACGGTCCCAGCGCTGGTCGAGGTATTCGTGCGCAAGGTCGTACCATGTCGTCCGCTGCTTGATAGCTCGCAGCTCGGACGCCGGCAGCCCTGTGAGCTCATCGAAAGGCTCACCTTCACGGGCCGCGGTCAGCAGCTTTGCGCGCCTGCTCTCGGCGAGCCCGACAGTCATGAACGACTCTGATTTTTCGCGCCCATTGACCGTCCACGGGACCATGAACGGCTTGCGCCTATCGGGCCGCTCCCATATGTCCCAGAAGCGGACGTTGTAACTCATCGCCAAGTATCAGAATCTTTCTCGCACTTGTCCCACCAGGAATCCAGGTCAGCACGACGGCACCTGAGTTCACCATTGGGCAACTTGATCATTCGGGGCGCTTCCCCGCGAGTGCGCATTCGGTAGAACGCCGAAGGACTCATACGGATCTCCGCAAGGACCTCAGCGAGCTTCAACGCCGGAGGACGAGCCATGCAGTATCACTTTCGCGTCGAGACGGGCTTCATGCCGGAATCCATGTGCGCACCGATACAGCGCGCGACTTCCTCGCGGCGCACAAGCGAGCAGCCCGAAGGTGACCTTGCGTAGAGCAGCAGTGGCCAGGGGCATGAAGGTGTGGTCATTGATGTAGCAGCAGCTGGCAACAGCCAACCAACGTCTCCTCTCGAATGCGTACGGCTCTGCCAACTGGGTTCGGCACGGCTCCACCGCCAAGCACAGCCGCGTGCGAACACCATCAATGCTCTGGAAGATCCCCGGTTTCGGTAACCGGGGAGCTTCTGCTAGGTATCGCCCTGATCTACGAGGTCCTGCTCGGCGGCCCTGTTCCCGCCTCGGTCAAACGCCACGCGGTGCGAACGGAGGGCCGGGGGCATCATCCGTGACGAGCATGGACAGCCTGTCGTTGGTGAGCCGGTCGGGGTTACGGGCCTTTACACGCTCAAACGCCTTGTAAAGAGCGCCAACCTCCTCCGCTTCCCGGCATGTTCAGGCGTTCGCGGCGCCAAGCGGGATAGGACGCGTTGGGGGCGAATCGGAAGGCGGGACTTGACAGGTGGACCTCCTCGGAGCGGGACGCGGTCGTGGGACCGAGCAGCGCGGGATGGGTACTGCCAAAGCGGCCAGCCCCTCTGCAGACCGACCTTCACTCCGCACCCAGTGTCTGACCTGGTATTTTCCGGTTCGTTGTACGTTGACATGATCTCGGAGGAGGTTCCAGTCCGTCGGAGATCTTGCCCGTCTGCCGTGAGCTGAAGGCTTCCGCAGACACTTGCAAACCGATCAGGGCCGACTGCGTGTGTACAGACGACCTCGGCGGTGCCGAACCCCATCGCGTCCGCGCTGCTGGGAGGAGCGGGCACGTGCCACCGGGCTCGTGGTGGAGCGCGTGGATGAACGTCCCGCCGAGTCGATGCTGTCGGACAAGCTCTACCGGCTGTGGATCGCCATCGCAGACGAGCTCCAGCGCGAGTCGGGCGAGGCACAGGGCAGAACGTGCTGCACGCCGCACTGTGCGCTGCCCACCGCTGCCAAGCCGTCGCACCATCCCGCTGATCCTGCAGGGCGGCTTCAAGTTCCCGGTAGGAGTGGGCTGTCGGTGACGCCCCAGATCCAGAGGGCGTGTTCGGGTGCGTCCCGGATGGCTCGGGTGGTCTTGGCGATGCTGTCGGCTCCCAGCAGTCGCAGCCTGCCGATGGCCAGGTTCCGCAGAGCGGCCATCACTCGCGGCGCGTTGCCGGTGTGGACGGTGGAGGCGTCCTCGGCGAAGACCACGTCTCTGACGTGATGGCTGGAATTTTCGATTCCCCAGTGCCCGCGCACGTATCCGCCCAACTCGGCGGGGCTGGCCTGGTGGGTGTCGAGGCTGGTGACGGCGTAGACCGTCTCCCGGGTCTGCCGCTTGCCGCTCTCCTGGCGCCGCCGGTGGATGCGCAGGGCCGGCCGCGCTTGCGGGAAGGCGATCCCGCCCAGGTTCGCCGCGATGGCCATGGTCTTGGCCGAGCGGGACTCCCGCCGGTCGTATCCGGTCCCGGAGACGGTGTTGCGCCACGGGCACCTGCTCCCACGGCAGGGCCTTGACCTGGGCCGACGCGGTCGGCTGGTTTCCCGATCACCGCGATGTAGTGGGCCTTCTTCTCCTGCACCAGCCGGCGCACCTGGTCTTTGACGCTGTGCAGGGCGTCGAAGGCGACCACGGCGCCTGCCAGGTCAAGTGGTTCCAGCAGCGGACGGAAGGCGGCCGTCTCAGAGGGCGTTAAGTCCGTTTCTGGTAGCGGCCGCGTCCGGGCTGTTCGAGGAGTCCCTGGCGGACGAGTCGTCCCAGGCGGGAACGGATGACGTTGATCTAGGGCTCGTCGGTGGGCAGGCCGAGGTGTTCGTGCAGATCGTGGACGCGGAACACCTTCCTGGGATGTTCGTTGAACGTGGTCACGATGCGCTGGTAGACGGTGGCGGTCGTGGTCCCCGCGGGGGCCGTTGCGTGGTCGGGAGGGGTGAGGCCGTCGATGACCTTGCGGGTGGCGATGAGTTCGGCCAGGCGGGCTTCGGTCTCGGTGAGGGCGGTGGTGAGCCGTTCGATCTGCTCGCGCAGGGTGGCGGCGCGGGCTGCGGTCTCATCGTGTTCGGTCTGCAGCAGCCGCAGGAGTTCGTGGACGTTCACGCGGCCAGCTCCACGTCGTCCCGCCAGGCGGGGGCAGGGGTGGTGAGGCGGCGGAGCAAGCCGGCGGTGGAGGCCCAGTAGACGCGGGAGGCCGCGTTGTCGGGCCGGTGGTCGTAGTCGCGGGCGAGACGCCTGTGCAGCATGAGGGTGCCGTTGACCTGCTCGACCACCCACCGCTTCGGTTGCGGGACGAAGCCCTTGCCTTCGTCGGCGGGGTTGCGTCGGACCACCTCGACGGTGATGTCCTTCACCGCCCCGTGGATGATCACGGCGTCTTTGAAGCCCTGGTCGACCAGGACCTTTTCCAGGCGCATCCCGCATCGTTCGGCCGCCTGGTCCAGCAGGGCGATGCCGGCCTCGTTGTCGTGTGCGCTCGCGGCGAGGATCACCACACCGATGATCAGGCCCAGCACGTCGACGGCGAGTCCCCGCTTCCTGCCGGGCGTCTTCTTGTTCGCGTCCAGTCCCGTCGTCGCCTTCGGCACCCCGGCCGCCACACGGACGGACTGGGTGTCGATGATCACCAGGGACGGGTCCTCTAATCGTCTGGCCCGCTCCCGCACCTGGCAGCGGAGAATCTCCTGGATCCGCTGGTCAAGGCCGTCCTGGCGCCACAGGGTGAAGTAGTAGAACACCGCCGACCAGGCCGGGAGGTCATGCGGCAGGAGCCGCCACTGACAGCCCGTCCGGTTCTGGTAGAGCAGCGCGTTCACGACCTCACGCAGGTCGCAGGAGCCCGGGTTCCCGGTCGCCGACCGCGCCACCCGCTCCTGCTTCCACGCGGTGACCAACGGCTCGATCAACGCCCACTGCTCGTCGGACAAGTCGGTTGCGTACGGCATCCGTTCCATAGTCGCGACCCCATCATGCACACGACATGACATGACGGAGGAACCGTCCCATCACCCACGAACGGGTGACACCACATCACTAGGAACGGGACTTAACGCCCTCTCAATGGTCTTGGCCCCCACTTCCCGCTGGGCCAGGGTGACGGTGGGGGCGTGGGAGACGGCGGACAGCAGGTGCCGATAGCGCTGGATTCGGTGCGCGGAACCGGACAGCGCCTTGCCGTCCACCGCGATCGCCGGCCGCGGCGCCGAGCCGGAGCCGACAGTGTGGTGGTCGCGTTCGGCCAGGCAGGTACCGATCACGGTGTCCAGGGCATCGCCGTCGAGGGCGGCCAGGAGCCGGGTGAGGGTGGCATGGGACGGGGCGCGGCGACGCCCGAACAGGTGCCGGACGGATGCCGAGTTGTTCCAGCCCGGTGGTGGTGGCGCGCTGTCCCCACTCGGTGATCTCGGTGATGGTCCGGGCGCAGGCACAGATCAGCAGCAACCCGACCAGGGAATACCACCGCCCGCGACGCGAACGCGGGTCGGGTACGCGTTGGAGGTGGGCGCGCAGACGGCCGGTGTCGTGCTGGTGGAAGGTCCATTTTCACCAGGCCGGCAGGGATCGGGGAGGATGGAACGGCAGGCACGGGACCTCGATGTGATCAGCTGGCGTAGACACCCTGATGATCACCGGTCTCGTGCCTGTGCTGTTGCCACGTCAACTCCCGCTGGGCGCAGACGATCTACGCGATTCCGGAACTTGCAACCGCCCTGGGCATGAAGCGCGCACTCAAGGCAGCCGGCGCGGCTTCCAGTTCCAGTTCAACCAGAACGACCGCCTCCCTGAAGGCTCCGAACTGAGGCTGCTGTGAAAGCTCGGCGACACTCACGCCACCGCAGAGGAACGGCTTCAGGCAATGAAGGCGGACCCTCTCGCAGGCCCGGCCGCGCGGGACGCGACTATCGAGCAATTCGACGGGCTCGACCGTTGGATCCCCCTCCCCCGTGCGGGTCCGGCTGGTGGAACTGCTGGACGCCGGCGGGATCGAGATCCGCCGCATCGAGCTACGGCTGCCGCGCCCACGAGCTCGATAGCCGTGGCCGCGCTGGGACGCCGGTGGAAGCCAGGCCGCCCGCTGCGCCGCGCAGCCGCTACTGCAGTGCGCTACGCGGAGGATGCTGGCATGGCCTCGCCCTGCGTGGGTTCAAGGACAGCCACCCGATCCCCGTCGCGATCAGTACGGCCTGGGCGCGCTCTGGATCATTCTCGGGTGGTACCACTTCGAACTGCTCGGCCACCGGCTCCGTCAGGGAGCCCACTGCCTGGAGGTCGTCCGCCCCACCCGGACCCAGCCGCTTCACGCGCTCCACATCACCGTGCGCGACGCCACCGCTCCCCGGCTGTAGCGCTCCCGCCAGCCGGAGTGGTGACGAGAGGGTACTGGCCGTGAATGGCAACGACAGCGGATGTCGAGGCTGTGACCTGTAACTTCTCGCGGTGTCTCACGCTTCTTCATCTGCGGTTGTCTCAGCTCTCGGTGCATCCCCACCGGGTTTACTGAGGCCACTCCGGACAGGTGGACCGCTGACCTGCGGTGTCTCACGGCCCGCCATCACCCGGGACGGCGGTACGGTCGGCTGTGTGGGGGTGCCGTACGGCGGAAATCGCGGGGGTCGTTCTGCGCCGGATGTTCGACCGCAACATCGCGCTGCGCGGGGCATCGCCCCTGTCCGCGCCTACATTCCCCAGCTCCTGCCGGATGTGCTCTCCGACCCGGCTGGTCTCATTAGGCGGCGCGCTTCACGTGGCGGACCAGCCACATCAGCAGGGCGTCCGCTCTTGGCGGCGGATTCCTCGGCGCCCGGGCCGCGGTTTCCGCTGGCCGGAAGCAGGCGCAAGCAATGCGCTACCAGGCAGACGCTCCGTGGATTCGTGAGCTTCTCCCCTCCCTCTACGCCGAGTTCATCACCCAGGCCGAGCACGTATACCAAGAGTTTCAGGACCTGTATGAGGCCGCATTCCAAGAGCGGTGGGACGCGATGGAGCACCGGGCGCGGGATCTGGACCCGCAGCGGCTTAAACACGCGTTCACAGCGCTGGAGCTCCGGGCACCGCAGAACGTCGTCGACGAGGCATACCGCCTTCGCCAGACGCTCTTGTTCGACAATGCCCCCGACCTGGTCCGGTTCGGCACGATGCAGCAGAATCGGGCGGCTTTGATGACGGCCAGAGCCGGGCTGGCCGCGTCCTATGCGAGTGGTTACGACTCGTTCCTGAACGCTGCAAGGTCCTCCCTCGGCGTCGGTGTCGAAGCAGCGGAACCATCGCGCTCCGAACGCCTGCTTCGCCGGATCCGTCTCAGACATCGCAGCTCTCGGACGCGGCCCACTCTCGGGCCTTGAGTCACCGCAGGTCTGTGAGGGGTTCAGCGCCATCAGGTCGAGGCCAGGCACGGGGCCAGGGGTGGCCACGATGGCGAGACTGAGTGACTTGGCCAGGCGTGAGACACCCCAAGAACCAGCAGCTCACGGAGGTTCGCTGGTCCGCGAAGCCGGAAAACCTGCAACGCTGAACTCAGCCCGCCGGAACTCGTTGACCTGCGGCGACTAACTTTGCTGTCAAGGCAGCGGCGCAGCATATGTTTCTGCGTCCAGCCCTGCGGCCTGCGGCAACTGAGTTGGATGGCAAGGATGGCCGTTGGACTGGGTTCGATGGCGGCGGACAACTGCCCAGGCCCCAGCTCGGACGGCGTCGGACGAGAGCCGGATCAACCCCGTCGCTGCCGGTCAGATGGCCCGATACCCGGCGCCGGGAGTGGTCTGGGCCGTGCCAGAGTGACCCACATGATCCCCGCACACGTCCCCGACGAGCCGCCGCTGACCTACGCCGACAGCTTCGACATACCGGTCCTCTTCCGCAGCGGGCCCGCGGACAAGCCTCGGAGGCAGTGGCGGACGGCCAAGCACAAGGGGTGGAACGGATCGGACGGATTCCCGGCGGCCGACGGCTGGTACGCCCCGACCACCACGTGGCGGGAGATCATCAAGGCCGCCACCGAAGTCGGCCGCGACGTCACCCCGCACCTGCAGAACCAGCCTCGCTACGCACACAGGGAACTCGTCGCCCGGGTCTCGCCGCTGTACGCCTATCTCGGCGCGCATCCCGTGAAGCCCCGGCATCCCGTACCGGGCGCCAAGGGCCGGCGCCTGACCTGGAACCCGGTCTACGCGCACGGCACCGAGCGCAGTGCGAAGAATGCCGCCGGCTACCGGCTGGGCATGACGATGACCGCGTGGGCCTGCCGCTCGCTGCTGGGCCTCGGCCAGACTCAGCACCTTGAACTCGGCGGCCCCGTCCCTGCCCTGTACGACACGTTCAAGGATCCGAAGAAGAAGCTGCCCGACCTGTGGGGGCTCCACGAAGCGGAGGAGTTGTACTGGCTGATCGAGGCCAAGGGCGGCGACGTGGGACTCGGCACGCTTCGCAAGGGGTGGGCGCAGCTGGCGGCCGGCAGCAAGGTCCTCGGCGCGTACCGGCACCGCACCGCCCTGGTCGGGGCGTCCGTACGGCCCGGCGATGATCTCTTCCTCACCATCGACCACGACCTGCACGCCGGAGGCCGACGACGAGGCGGCGGGCCCGGGCAACCTGGAGGACCGCCTCGGCGACAGCGACGAGGCGCTCATCGGCGCTGCCCGAGCCCAGATGCTCGCCTACCTGGCGCTACGCTCCGCTCCCGCCTCCCAACTGCGCACCGTGCCCGTCACCCGCCTGCTCATTGTCGGCCGGAGCCCGCAGGACGTGGTCGAGGGCATCGTCAGCCTGCGCCACCTCCTGCAGGCACGCCGCATCGACCTGCACGAGGAACACCACGCCGAACGCCTGCTGACGCTCCGGCCGCGGAGGGCCGCTGCCGCAACCACGGGATGACGAACGGTTCTCACACTCCCGTCCACCCAGATCTGACCGGGACTCGATGCCGTCCCTCTCGGGGCACGCCGACCGGGTAGGGCAGACGGGTTCAACCGACTGCCCCCAGGGGCTCCTCCTCGTCGGAGGTGGTCACGCGGCGCGGCGCTCAGAAATCCGCTGCGGCACCGTAGTACGCCGCCTCAAGGGCCCGGGAGCGATCCGGGTAGCCGACGATGCGGGTGACCAGGCCGTCAGCAACGTCACATACCTGGTACACCAGGGCCGATCCAGGGCCGGTCACGGGCGCCGCGCCGTGAATCCGTAGACCGAGGACCACGGCTTTCGGGTACGTGAAAGTCTCGTCGACCGTTGTCAGCGGCGCACGGGCGTACAGGCGCGCGCAGCGGCTGAGGACGCGACGGCGGCCACGGCAACTCCTGGCGCTCCTGCCAGGACGACCCCAGCACACGTCCGGGTGCAGGACCTCGACCAGGAGCCTCCAATCGGCGGCTTCCAGCGCACGACGCAGACGCCCCGCAATGGTGCTCGGGCCGGGCCCTCGCTCGGGTGACATGTGATCCTCTCCCGTACACGGAATCACTTAACAAAATAAACTATGCGACAGTGCAATGGTTTACCGGAGGGTCGGGTCGCGACAAAGGGTGGGGCGCTCCGGGCAGCCCGTGGGGCGCTCGCTCCGGCTGCTGCGCGGTGGGTTCGTCCATGTCCGCCGCTCGGAACGACGGCCTCGGACAGCCGGGACAGGCCACCACGACACCGCCGGTCGCGGCAACCGCGGCGACTACGCGGCGGACACACCGCACTCTGGCCCGACCCGGGAAAACCGGCCCGGCCGCAGACCCTGTGTTCCGGAGCCGCTCCCGTTGCGGCATCGGTCCACCCATAGGCCAGGCCGCCATGTGCCAGCCGGGCAGCAATCGCGCGCGACGGCCCAACGGCCGTCTGTCCGCCCAGGGATCACGCCTTGGGCGACTCCTGCATTACGCGGCCGCTGTTCCTTCCCGTGAAGGATGCAGCCGAGGCATGCCGGGTGTGCTGGGAAACCCGAACCAGGATCTCCCAGTTCTTCGGCCGAGGGGCATCGTGCCGCCGGTCGCGCCAAAGACTGGGCGGCTCTCCCGGGCCTGCTGAGCCTGCTTCCATGGCGTGGTCCCCTACCCCGCAGGGTCGACGGCGTGAGCTTGCCGACCGATGGCAGACGGTTCTGCTACTTCAATGCAGATCAGCCATCCTGAAGTTGCTGGTCACTGGCTGGTGTTGATCGTTGACCGCGTACGCCCCGCGAAGGGGAGGGGCGACGGGCAGCGGTGGATCGGCGGGCAGGTCGCGCTCCATCCACCGTTAGGCCCGCCCTCATAGGGCCGTTCGGCTCCTTTCGGGGACCTGTGGCCCCTGCAGCCCATCCACATCGGCCGAGATGCTGGCACTAGATCCTCCGAAGCGCCTGCGTCCCGGGAGGTACCCGTTATGTCCCGCACCATCGCCGTAGGTCTCGACGGCTCATCTGAGAGCCGGGCGGCCGCCGACTGGGCAGCCCGCGAGGCGGAACTGCGTGCTCTGCCGCTGAAGCTGGTCAACGTGTGGGAGCCCGTACCGGAGCCCATGATGGAGGCGCCGATCCTCGGTGCCGACACACAGCAGCACTGGAGCGAGCGGATTCCCCGAGAGGCGGCCGCGCGAATCCGAGGACGCCACCCCGGGGTGGAGGTCACCGTGGAGCGGCGCACCGGCTGGGCCGGCGAGGCGCTGGTCGGCGTGGCGAAGGAATCCGAACTGCTGGTCCTGGGATCCCGGGGACTGAGCGGGGTGGGCGGGTTCATGGTCGGCTCCGTCGGCCTCGCCGTAGTGGCGCATGCCGAGCGGCCCGTGGTCCTGGTACGGGCCGGAGAACTGGCCTCCTCCGAGCACGCGAGCGATCCCTCGGGGAACCCGTCCACCGACACCGCGTACCGGCCCGTCGTCCTCGGCATCGACACCAAAAGCCCCGACGACTCATTGATGGAGTTCGCCTTCGACGCTGCGGCGCGTCGCGCCACCACTCTGCGAGCCGTACACAGCTGGAACGTTCAGCCCTACGACTGGTACGGGCCTTCCACCAACCTCAATCTAAACAGTCAACTGGCCTCGGAGGAAGCCACCGCCCTGACGGAGGCACTGCGCCCCTGGCGGCAGAAGTTCCCGGCCGTTGAAGTCGTCGAGGAATCCCGGCCCGAACGAGCCGCCGATCAGCTGCTTGACGCTTCCCGCGACGCCTCCCTGCTCGTCGTCGGTCGCAGGATCCGCCGTTCGCCACTTGGCGCCCACACCGGGCCCATCACCCACGCCGTACTTCACCACGCCGCAGTCCCTGTGGCCGTCGTCTCGCACAAGTGACCGGTGAGGGAAGGGAGTTCAGGAGCACAGCAATCGTACGAACTGCCTTCGCCCCACGACGGAGAGGTCGCGACTCCGAATCCGGCTTGGCCAAGTCCCCATCCGTGTCGAGGCGATCGCGCCATGCACTGCGGCCAGCGACGCACGGCCAGACCTGGCCCGCCTGCGCCGAGGTTACCGAGCGTGGCTGGCTTGCCTGAAATGTCTCGTCCTGCAGAGGAGTCCAGTGCCATGACGGTACGTGTCGGAATCAATGGATTTGGCCGAATCGGCCGCACCTATCTGCGCGCCGCACTCGACCGCGCCGAGGCCGGTACCCAGTACGTCGACGTGGTCGCCGTCAACGACATCGCGTCGCCCGCCGCCCTCGCTCACTTGCTGGAGTAAGACTCGACCTTCGGCCGCATCGGTCGCGAGGTCAGCCACGACGACAGCTCGATCACCGTCGACGGTCGGCGCATAGCCGTCACCGCCGAAAGCGACCCGGCCGCCCTGCACTGGTCCGATTACGGTGCCGACATCGTCATCGAGTCCACCGGCCGCTTCCGCGAACGCGACGCCGCGGCCCTGCTTGAAGACCGGCGCCCACACGGTGCTGCTCTCGGCACCCGGCAAGGATGCGGACGCCACCATCGTCATGGGCGTCAACGACGCGAACTACGACCGCCAGCGCGACCGGATCATCTCGGCGGCCTCCTGCACCACCAACTGCGTGGTACCGATGGTGAAGGTGCTGCACGAAGCATTCGGTATCGACCGCGGCATGATGACCACCATCCACGCCTACACCAACGACCAAGCCCTGCTGGACAGCCCGCACAAGGACCTCCGCCGCGCCCGCTCGGCGGCACTCAGCATCATCCCGACCAGCACGGGGCCGCGCGTGCCATCGGTCTGGTGGTGCCAGAACTGACGGGTTCGCTGGGCGGCATCGCGGTCCGCGTGCCCGTCGAAGACGGCTCGCTCACCGACCTCGCGGTAGTGCTGGAACGCGAGGCAACGCCGCAGGAGATCAATGCCGCCTTCACCGAAGCCGCCGAGGGCCCCATGAACGGCATCCTTCGCGTGTCGACAGCACCCATCGTCTCCCGCGACGTCATCGGTGATCCCGCCTCCTGCATCTTCGACGCCGCTCTGACACAGGCGAACGGCACCCTGGCGAAGGTCTTCGGCTGGTACGACAACGAGTGGGGCTTCAGCAGCCGGCTCCTCGACATCACCGCACTGGTGGCCGACGACCGATGACTGCGACGCGGGGCCATGGCCTTGTCGGCTACCGCAGATCGGCGTCAGGCTGGTCGCTGACGCCGCCCCGCCGACCAACTTCAGCAACGCGGGGACAGAGCTCACGGTCTGCCACCGGTTCAGCCTGCAGCAAGCAGGCCAGTAACAAGGAAACCAAACAGGAACCGGGAAGGAAGCCTTCGCACCACGGTCGAAGGCGGAAGGGTCCTCATGTCGTACACGCAGGAAGTTCCCGCCGACCCGCACAGCGCAGCGCTCCCGGCGCATGCGCACACGGCCGTGGCTGGTCCGGGTGGGCGTGGGCCGTGGCTGGCCTCGGTCGTGGTGTTCGTCCACGACCACGACGCGTCAGCAGACTTCTACCAGGAGCTGCTGAGCATGCAGGTCGCGGTACGCACCCCCTCCGCCACGCTGCTCGTGGGCGACAACGGATTCCAGGTGTACCTGCGCGCCGTGGGCCCCAGAGCCTCCCATCCCGTCGGCCACATCGGCGCCCAGTACGTGATCTGGACCGCGGACGGCCCCGACGACTTCCAGCGCTGTCAGCGAGTCCTTGAAGCCCGCTGCGGACACGTGAACACCACACACGGCGAAGGCTTCACCGTCATCGAGGGACGAGACCCCAGCGGCCTGCCCGTCCTGGTGGCCTACCCGGGACCCGACGAAGTCGCACGGCTCGAGATCATCTCCCGCTACTACGTGTGACCCCGCAAGAAGCGCAGTGCCCTGCATATGAGGAGACCGTCATGGCCCACAACAAGACGGTGCACGTCCGCCGCGTCTACGACGACCCGGCACAGGCCGACGGCACCAGAGTGCTGGTCGACCGGATCTGGCCCCGGGGAATGACCAAGGAAAAGGCCCACCTCGACGAGTGGTGCAAACAGGCCGCCCCCTCCACGGAGCTGCGCAAGTGGTACCACCACGACCCAGAGCGCTTCACCGAATTCAGCCGCCGCTACCGCACCGAGCTCCACGATCCCCAGCACGCAGACGCCCTCAACCACCTGCGTGAACTGGCCGAGGACCGGCCCCTGACACTGCTCACGGCAACCAAACACCCCGAAATCAGCGAAGCCGAAGTACTCGCCGAACTGCTCCGACACTGACAGCAAGGTCCAGGACGATCACCACCTGGGGCTGTCCAGCGGGCCGCAGCGCGAGCACCACATGACGCGGCGGAGTGGCTGGCCAGACCTGGCCGGCTGGAAGCCGAGGGGAACGTCCTCAGCACCGTACAGGTCGAGGACCAGCCACACAGGGGGACGCCGCCACGTCACCGCCCCAGCCTCTGTCGAGGGCGAGTGATTCCCCACGTCTGGCGCTCTCGCTGGTACCTGTCATGCGTCCGGCCTGCTCCTGGGGGAAACCGTCCGCGGAAGAAGATTTCCACCGGCTGCCTCAGCTGCCGGTTTGCCCGAGAGCCGCCCAGGCCCCCGCCACCATGACGGCCACGGTCATGGCCACCATCACCAACCGCGCCATCGCCGCCCATTGCGGGGCCCTATGTCTCCAGCGCCGCACGCGAGCAGGAACCTCTCGCAGTCTGGCTCTGGGCGCGCCGGCCGGCCTGTTGGATGCGTACTGACGGATGGTTGGCTCCTCCCCCATGATCGGCCACGATGCATGCAGTGCCGATCGAAGCATCCAGCCGCGGCGATGTGGGCTATTCAGACGATGAGGCGGACAAGCCGCCTGCCTCACCTGTTCCATCCCGGAGCAACGAGCGCGTCCCGTGGCAGAAACGCCCCCGTCCACCATCCGACGCTGGCCATCGCGTCAACGGGCGCCCGCGGCCCCTGGATTGACGTACCTCGAAACGGGTGCAGTCAACGAGACAACGACAGGACCACTGACACAGTCTTCCCGTTCGCTCGGCCGCTGACCCGCACGTCCGTCGCCAGCTCCTGGACCAGAAGCCAGCCGAGCCCTCCCGGCTCGGCCGCATCGGGCCGCCGCGGGCACGGAGGCACAGAGCTGGCATCCTCTACCGAGACCGTCACCGTCCCCACCCCGGCCCGCAGCCCGAACCCAGTGATTCCGCCGGCATGCCGCACCGCATTGGTGACCAGTTCGGACACCACCAGCAGTACTGCCTCCACCTCAGCCCCGCCCCCAGGCGCGAGCACGGACAGAAAGCCGCGCGCAACGTCGCTCGTCCGCTCCGCGCTGTCTTCCCTCAAAGACCCGCAGTCATCCTCGGGCGAATGAACCATTGCGGCCTCCAACAGGTCGAAATATCGATACCCGCGGGATTGCCCGGAAATGATCGGCCTACCCTCGAACGCACGAACACGGCACCGGCGCCTGCGCCCCGTGCCGACCCGCATACGGGTCCGCTGTCCCCGTCCAACGCCGGTGCCGACCGGGATCGCCTACACCGGGATGCGGCCGTGCTTCGGCGCGCTGCCCGCGGCCGATTGAGCCCGGCCCGATGCCGTGTCGGCGCGGCAGTCTGCTCCAGGGCACGGTGGGAGGACGCACTGCCTGAGAGCGTCAGCCGGCCCGGTCTGCATGGCTGAGAAGGTCAGTCAGGGGCACGTCCGTGTCGGCAAGTTTCTTGGTGTCGACGGCCTGGCCGGAGGTCACCAGGGTGCGGATCGGGTCGGTCACGTCCCAGACGTTGACGTTCATCCCGGCCAGCACGTGCCCCTCTGCCAACCAGAACGCGATGAATTCGCGGGTGTCGCTACGGCCGCGGACGACGACCTGGTCATAGCCGCCAGGCTCCACGTAGCCGGTGTATTCCATGCCCAGGTCGTACTGGTCGGTGAAGAAGTAGGGCAGTCGGTCGTAGGACACGTCCTGGCCCAGCATTGCCCTCGCCGCGACCTGGGGCTGGTTGAGGGCGTTGGCCCAGTGTTCGACGCGGATGTGCCTGCCCAGTAGCGGGTGGGCGGCGTTGGCGACGTCTCCTGCGGCGTAGATGTCCGGATGGGAGGAGCGCAGGTGGGCGTCGACGCGGATGCCGTTGTCGATCTGAAGGCCGGCGGTTTGGGCCAGCGAGGTGTTGGGGGTGATGCCGATTCCGACGATGACCGCGTCAGCCTCGATACGGCTGCCGTCGGCCAGCAGCACGCCGTTCACCCGGCCATCCTCGCCGGTGATCTCGGCTACGTGGGCACCGCAGCGCAGGTCGACTCCGTGTTCGGTGTGCAGGTCGGCGAAGATGCGGGCGACCTCGCGGCCCAGCACGCGCAGCAGCGGCAGCTCCCCCGCCTCCAATACCGTGACCTCGACGCCGGTGGTGCGGGCGGCGGCTGCGGTCTCCAGGCCGATCCATCCCGCTCCGATCACTGCGATCCGGGAGCTGGACGCGAAGGCTTCCTTCATCCGGTCGCTGTCGGCGAGCCGGCGCAGGTAGAGCACCCCGTCGAGGTCGGCCCCGGGGACCAGCAGGCGGCGTGGCGAGGAACCGGTGGTCAGCAGCAGTTTCGCGTAGCCCAGGCGGCTTCCGTCGGCAAGGACGGCCTCGTGGGCGTCCGGGTCGATCGCCGTGACCGTGGTACCGAGACGCAGGTCGACCTGGTGGTCGGTATACCACTGGGACGGATGAACAAATACGGTGTCACGCTCCTGCTTGCCCAGCAGGTAGCCCTTCGAGAGCGGTGGCCGCTCGTAGGGGCGCTCGCTCTCCTCTCCGAGCACGACCAGCGGGCCGTTGAAGCCCTCGTCCCGAAGGGTCTGCGCGGCTTTCGCACCGGCCAGGCCGGCTCCGACGATCACAAACTCCGTGTGTGCGGCCATGTCCTGTCCTCTGCTGGGGTAATCGGCGTCATCAGACGGCGTCGCGGTTGGTCTGCAGTACGGTGCCCAACTCGTGGAACAGCTCGTTTCCTGAAGCCGTGAACTTGGTGATGCCCTCGTCCTCCAGCACGCGCACCACGTCGTCGTAGGACACTCCGACGGCCTCCAGGCCATCGAGCACCTGGCGGGCTTCTGTATAGGTGCCGTGGATGGTGTCGCCCTGGATGCGGCCGTGGTCCGCGACCGCGCGCAGGGTCTGCTCCGGCATGGTGTTGACGACGCCGGGTGCCACCAGTTGGTCGACATAGCGGGTGTCGTCGTAGGCGGGATCCTTTACCCCGGTGGAGGCCCACAGCGGGCGTTGGGGTCGCATTCCGGCTGCAGCCAGGGCCTTCCACCGGTCTGATGTGCATGCCTGCTCGAAGTGCTGGTAGGCCAGGCGCGCGTTGGCGATCGCAGCTCGCCCGCGCAGGGCCCGTGCCTCCGGTGTGCCGATCTTGTCCAGTCGACTGTCGACCTCGGTGTCCACCCGGCTGACGAAGAAGGAGGCGACCGAGGCGATGGACGCCACATCGCGTCCCGCCGCGTGTGCCCCGCCCATGCCGTCCAGGAAGGCGCGGAGCACCTGGTCGTAGCGGTGCAGGGAGAAGATCAGCGTCACGTTGATGCTGATGCCCTCCGTGAGCGCCGTACTGATCGCCTCCAGGCCCTGCTGGGTGGCGGGGATCTTCACGAACAGGTTCGGCCGGTCCACCAGCCACCACAGGGCGCGCGCCTCGGCGATGGTGGCCGCGGTGTCGTGGGCGACGCGCGGGTCCACTTCTATGGACACCCTGCCGTCCACCCCGTCGCTGGCGTCGTATACGGGGCGCAGAACGTCGCAGGCCCAGCGCACGTCGAACGTGGTCAGCAGCCTGACGGCTTCCTCGACCCGTACGCCGCGCCGGGCTAGATCACCGATCTGCTCGTCGTAGCGGGTGCCCGAGCGGATCGCCTTGGCGAAGATCGTCGGGTTGCTGGTGATGCCCACCACCCGCTGTTCACTCACCAAGTCGGCCAGGCCGCCACCGGCGAGCCGTTCCCGGCTCAGATCATCGAGCCAGACCGCCACCCCTTCGGCGGTCAGCCGGTCCAGATTCTCACTCATGATCTTCTCCCTTGCGTTGCATCACCTGATGCCGTTCAGGGCGTGCTGTCCAGATGGTCCAGCGGCGGGGCGCAGGGCTCTCCCTGGCCTGCCCCGGCGGGCAGAGCACGGTGTGCCGCGGCCGGCGGGCCCCTGTGCGGTGTCCCCCACCGGGATCACCTCCATGGCCTCTGCCTCCTCTGTCTGCTGTGCATCGCGGCCCGCTCGTGTGGCGAGTTCCCGCGCTGATGGACCTGCCCCGGCTGAGCCGGGACGTGGGCGGTACGTCATGCCGGCAGGAGGGCGCGCAAGGCGTAGGGCAGGATGCCGCCGTGCCGGTAGTAGTCGGCCTCGGTGGGGGTGTCGAGCCGCACCTGTGCGGTGAACCGCTTGGGGCCGTCGGGCCCCTGTACTTCGACGGTGACCTCGCGCGGCAATGCCGCCAGGCCGCGGATGGTGTAGGTCTCCTCACCCGTCAGGCCCAGTTGTTGTGCGCTCTGGCCGGGGGCGAACTGCAGCGGCAGGACGCCCATTCCGATCAGGTTGGAGCGGTGGATGCGTTCGAACGATTCGGCCAGCACGGCTTTGACGCCGAGCAGCGCGGTGCCCTTGGCTGCCCAGTCCCGCGAGGAGCCGGAGCCGTATTCCTTGCCGGCGATGACCAGCAGCGGTACTCCCTCGGCGGCATACCGCTGCGCGGCCTGGTAGATCGTGCTCCCTTCACCGTCAGGCAGGTGGCGGGTGAAGCCGCCCTCCGTACCGGGGGCCAGCAGGTTGCGCAGTCGGATGTTGGCGAAGGTGCCGCGGATCATCACTTCGTGGTTGCCGCGGCGCGAGCCGTAGGAGTTGAAGTCCCGCGGCTCCACTGCGTGCGACTGCAGGTATTCCCCGGCCGGCGAGTGGCGGGGGATCGCGCCGGCGGGAGAGATGTGGTCGGTGGTGACCGAGTCGCCGAGCAGGGCCAGCACCCGGGCGGCGGTGATGTCGTGCGGCGGCTGCGGCCGGCGGGGCAGGTCATCGAAGTAGGGCGGCCGGCGCACGTAGGTGGATTTCGGGTCCCAGGCGAACAGGTCGCCCTCGGGAGTGGGAAGGGATCGCCACCGTGCGTCGCCGGTGAACAGGTCCGCGTAGCCGGCGGTGAACATCTGCGGGCGCAGGCTGGCGGAGATCAGGTGCTGGATCTCGTCCTGGGTCGGCCAGATGTCCCGCAGGTGGACCGGCTGGCCGTCGCTGCCGGTGGCCAGCGGATCGCGGGTGAGGTCGACTGCCATCGACCCGGCCAGCGCGTAGGCGACGACCAGCGGTGGTGAGGCGAGATAATTCAGTTTCGTCTCGGGGTGGATGCGGCCTTCGAAGTTGCGGTTGCCGGAAAGCACTGACGCGACGGTGAGGTCGGCTTTGGTGACCGCCTGCGAGACCGCGGGGATCAGCGGCCCGGAGTTGCCGATGCAGGTCGTGCAGCCGTAGCCGACCAGGTCGAAGCCGAGCGTGGTCAGTGAAGGGGTCAGGCCCGCGCGGGCAAGGTAGTCCATGACGATCCTCGATCCCGGTGCGAGGCTCGTCTTCACCCAGGGCTTGGACCGCAGCCCGCGCTCGACGGCCTTCTTGGCCAGCAGCCCGGCCGCGATCATCACCTGCGGGTTGGAGGTGTTGGTACAGGAGGTGATCGCGGCGATCACCACGGCGCCGGGCGCGAGTTGGCATGTGGTGCCGTCCTCCAGCGGCACCGGGACGGATCCGAGCGGCCCGGTATCGGCGGGTTCACTCGCTTCGAGGTGGGTGGGGCGATCGCCGGGGTGGCTGCCGGTCACCGCCGGCGGGTCGGAGGCGGGGAAGGATTCCGCGCCGCTCGCGTCCAATCCGACGGGACCTGACGCGGATGCCGAAGAGTCGCCCAGGACAGCGCGCAGGGCCCTGGGTGCCTGGGTCAGGGGGATGCGGTCCTGTGGCCGTTTCGGTCCCGCGATCGAGGGGACGAGGGCCGACAGGTCGATGTCGAGGGTCTCGGAGTAGTCGGGAGTGTGCTCGGGGTCGTGCCACAGGCCCTGTTCCTTGGCGTACGCCTCCACCAGCGCCACCTGCCCGGCATCTCGGCCGGTGAGCCGCAGGTAGGACAGCGTCTCCGTGTCGATCGGGAAGATCGCGCAGGTCGCGCCGTATTCGGGGCTCATGTTGCCGATCGTGGCGCGGTTGGCCAGCGGCACATTGGCCACGCCGGGTCCGTAGAACTCGACGAAGGTGCCGACCACGCCGTATGTCCGCAGCCGCTCGGCGATGGTGAGGACCAGGTCGGTGGCGGTGCTGCCTTCGGGCAGTGCGCCGGTGAGCCGCACACCGACGACCTTGGGGATGAGCATGCTCACCGGCCGGCCGAGCATCGCCGCTTCCGCCTCGATGCCTCCCACCCCCCAGCCGAGCACACCCAGCCCGTTGATCATCGGGGTGTGGGAGTCGGTGCCGACCAGAGTGTCGGGGAAGGCCGTGCCGTCCTCGGTGAACACCACCCGCGCCAGATGCTCCAGGTTGACCTGGTGGCAGATTCCGGTCCCCGGGGGGACGACGCGCAGGTTGTGCAGCGCGGTCTGCCCCCAGCGCAGGAACTGGTAACGCTCTTCGTTGCGCCGGTACTCCAGTTCCACGTTGCGGGCGAACGCATCGGGGACACCGAAGTAGTCGGCGATCACCGAGTGGTCGATCACCAGTTCCACCGGTCGCCGCGCGTCGATCTGCGCAGGGTCACCGCCGAGGGCGGCCAGCGCTTCCCGCATGGCCACCAGATCAACGACGCACGGCACCCCGGTGAAGTCCTGCATCAGCACCCGGGCGGGGGTGAACTGGACTTCGACGGCCGGTTCCGCGGTGGGATCCCAACGGGTCAGCGCGGTGATCTGATCGGCGGTGACGGTGCGGCCGTCCTCGTTGCGGAGCAGGTTCTCCAGCAGCACCTTCAGGGCGTACGGCAGCCGTTCGACGCCGGGGAAGGTGTCGAGCCGGCAGATGGAGTAGGAGGTGTCGGTGACGCTGAGCGGGTGGCGAGCGGCGAAGCTGTCGAGAGACATGGGCACCTCATCCAAACGGGTCGGCTGCCGCCGACAGCGGGGGCGGCGGGACGGGAGCAGCGCGCAGTGCGGGCGGCGAGCCCGTCATACGGCCGGCTGTAAGGCGGTGTGGGCCCGCCGGTCCTCGATCGCCTGCGCTGGGCATCCCGTTCACCGCCGGCTGTGCGACGTGACCTCTTCAAGTTGTCCGGTGGCGATGTCGAGGACGAATCCGCGCACGGAGTCGCGGTGAGGGATATAGGGACTCGCCTGGATACGGCTGATGGACCGTTGTACGTCGGTCGCCACGTCGTGGAACGATTCCTCCGGCCAGGGCGGGAGCATGCCCCAGTCGCTGCGGATCGGCTCCTTGAGTGTGTAGCCCGGGAAGGCCAGCATCCGGCAGTCCGTGTGATGAATCAGAATGATCTCGTGGGTTTTCAGCAACTGCTGGCTCACCGCCAGGGACCGGATGACGTCCTCGGTGATGACTCCGCCCGCGTTGCGGATCACACTGGCCTCGCCTTCCCTCAGGCCCAGGGCGCCGTAGACATTCAGCCGTGCGTCCATGCAGGCCACGACCGCGACGTGCTGGGAGGGCTCCATCGCCAGCGGGCCGGCGAACCGCGACGCGTAGTCCGCGTTGTTCGCGAGGTACCGCTCGGTGGCCGACATGGCGCTTCCCTTCTCGCGCGCTGAACCCGGCGCGGGCCAGCGCCCTGGACGCAGAATGCGCCGGTGTTCGCACACCGGCCCGCGCTCCTCTGGGCGCGTTCGCCCCTACTGGCCCGGGGTTGCCCGGCGAGGCATGCAGCTCACCGCTGTATCCCGGTCGGAGACCGCGTTGGCGCAGCTCAATGTCCTGCCTTCCACCGTCCTCTGCGCCGAGCCCGCGGCACCAGGGCCGGTCGGGGCTCATGAGGGGACCTTCGGCCCTGGTCTGCGGACCCCAGGTCGCGGCTCGGCCAGGGGGCTCCTGGTCTTTGGCACCTCGCGGATGCCGCCGCACGCCTCATGGCCGATCACCGGCAGGGGGACGTCGGACTCTCTCACCAGCGTCCAGCGGGCCCCCGCGCTGGTTCGGGCCACTCGCCCGACAGAGATGGGCCACATGGCCCTACTCCCCCTCCCGCTCACGCCACACGCTGGAAGGACGGACTCAGCCCATCCCGGCTGTCCTGCCTGCCGGGCCACCGGCCTGAACTCGGTTGACGCGGCCCCCAGCCCACCGCCCGGCAGCCGACTCTTTCCAGACAGCAGGAGGCACCCGGCATGGACACCCTCCAGGACCGCACCGAGCCCCACGCCCAGACGCCCGCAGCCGACGCAGACCACCAACTGCTGCGCGACTACTACCGGCAGATGACCCTGATCCGGTCCTTTGAGCTGCGCGCCGCCGAGATGTATGCCCGGGCGAAGATCGGCGGCTACTGCCACCTCAACCTGGGTGAGGAGGCCACCGTCGTCGGACTGATGGCGGCAATCAGGCCCAGCGACTACCTGTTCACCACCTACCGCGACCACGGCTACGCACTCGCGCATGGCGCCGATCCCGGCAGGGTGATGGCGGAGCTGTTCGGCCGCAGCACGGGCCTGTCCGGTGGCCGCGGCGGCTCCATGCACCTGTTCGACGCGAAGCGGCGACAGCTCGGCGGTTACGCGATCGTCGGCGGCCAGATGCCGCCGGCGACCGGGGCGGCCCTGGCCATCGCACACCGCGGCATGCCCGGCCCGGACAGTGAAGCCGTGATGTGCCTGCTTGGCGACGGCACCACCAACATCGGCGCCTTCCACGAGTCACTCAACCTCGCCGCCGTATGGCACCTGCCCATCGTCTACGTCATCGTCAACAACGGGCTCGGCATGGGCACCACGGTCGAGGCAGCCTCCGCAGAACCCGCGCTGTACCGGCGCGGCTGCGCCTACCGCATCCCCGGCACCCGGGTCGACGGCAACGACGTCGTCGCCGTCCGCGACGCCGCCCGCACCGCGCTGGAACAGGCCCGCACCGAGCACCGGCCCAGACTGCTGGAGGCCGTCAGCTACCGGCTGCGCGGCCACTCCGTGGTCGACCCGGCCCAGTACCGCTCGGCCCAGGAAGTCCAGCAGCTGCGCGCGCACGACCCGCTGCCCGCCTTCCACGCCTACCTGATCGAGAACGGCATCCTGCAACCGGACGCCGCTGCCCGCCTCGAAGAAGAGGCCGAGCAGATCGTCACCGCCGCCGTCGACTTCGCCGACACCAGCCCGACGCCGGCCACGGACACCTTGTTCGACCACGTGTACGCCACCGAGGTGGCCAACATCTACCGCGGCCTGCCCGGTGACACCCCGCTCGGCCCCGAGGGTCACGCCGATCACCGTGGAAAGGAATAGCCGTGGCCGTTGTCACCTATCGCCAGGCACTGCACGACACGCTGCGGGCGGAGCTGCTGCGTGACGAGAACGTCCTGCTCATCGGCGAGGAGATCGGCATCTTCGAAGGCTCCTACAAGATCACCGCGGGCCTGCTGGACGAGTTCGGCCCACGCCGGGTCCGCGACACCCCGATCAGCGAGGAAGGCTTCGCCGGGGCCGCGGTAGGCGCGGCCATGCTCGGCCTGCGGCCCGTGGTGGAGATCATGACCGTCAACTTCAGTCTGCTGGCCATCGACCAGATCGTGAACCACGCCGCCAAAATATTCGCGATGTCCGGCGGCCAGATCACGGTGCCGATGGTGATCCGGACCCCCGGAGGCGGCGGCCAGCAGCTGGCCGCCACCCACTCCCAGAACCTCGAGGTGTACTACGCCCACGTGCCCGGCCTGAAGGTCGTCGCCCCCGCCACCCCCGCCGACGCCAAAGGGCTGATGGCCGCCGCCATCCGCGACGACGACCCGGTGCTCGTGCTGGAGAACCTCGCGCTGTACAACACGAAGGGCGAGGTCCCTGACGGCGAGCACACCGTGCCCATCGGGACCGCCTCGGTGATCAGGCCCGGCAGCGATGTCACGGTTGTCGCCTACTCCCGCGGCACTGGGGTCGCCCTCGACGCCGCCCGCCGTCTGGAGGCGAACGGCGTCTCGGTGGAGGTGGTCGACCTGCGCAGTCTGCGTCCACTGGATCGCCAGACGGTGTGCGCCTCGGTCCGCAGGACCACCCGGGCCGTCGTCTTCGAAGACGACTGGCTCAGCTACGGCATCGGCGCCGAGATCGCGGCGACCATCGCCGAGGGCGCCTTCGACCGTCTCGACGCGCCCGTGCGCCGCGTCGCGGCGGCCGAGGTCCCCCTGCCGTATGCGAAACCGCTGGAGCTCGCCGCTCTGCCCGATGCCACGGCACTGATCCGGGTGATCCACGAGACGCTCGATGCCTCCGGATTCACTGCCCGCCAGGCCGCCTCCACGGCCGGTTAGGAGTCCGCGATGCCGGAGATCTTCATGCCCCGCCTGTCCGACACCATGGAGGAAGGCACCCTGAGCCGGTGGCTGAAACAAGAAGGCGACCTGGTTCACAAAGGCGATGCCGTCGCCGAGATCGAGACGGACAAAGCCGTGATGGAACTGGAGGCGTACGACGAGGGGCCATTGATCCACATCCTCGTCGCCGAAGGCACGACCGTCCCCATCGGGACCCCCATCGCGATGATCGGAACCGACTCCCCGGCCACCGCGCAAAAGCCCCCACTGGAGCAGGCCGCTCAAGCACCCGACCCGAGTGCGGCACCGCCCACACCCCCTCAGGACCCGCCGGCTGTCCCCGCAACCACCGTGGCGACCGTATCCGACGCCGGAGAGGACTCCGAAGTGCGCACGTCCCCGCTGGCGCGCACACTCGCCCGCCAGAACGGCATCGATCTGGCGGACCTCACCGGCAGCGGCCCCGGCGGACGCATCGTGCGCGCGGACGTTGACGCCGCCGTGCCGACGTTCTCAGAGCGGGCCGCCGGTCGATCGCCGCTCGTGGACGATGACGAAGAGGTGCCGCTGAGCACCAGTCGCCGCATCACCGCCCAACGCCTGACACAAAGTACGCGGCAGACGCCGCACTTCTACCTGACCACCATCGTCGATGCCGAGCCCCTGCTGGCCTTCCGCGCCCAGATCAACGACCGCCTCACGGAACCCGGCCTGCGCATCAGCATCAACGACCTGCTGATCAAGGGATGCGCGACGACCCTCCGCACCCACCCACAGGTCAACGCCTCCTGGGACACCAGCCGTATCCTGCGTCACCGGCGCATCCACATCGGCATCGCCGTCGCCACCGACGACGGCCTCATCGTCCCGGTGCTGCACGACGCCGACCGCAAGACCCTGACCGCGATCGCCCGTGAAGCGCACGGACTTGCCCAGGACGCTCGGGCCAGGCACGTGTCACCGGCGAGCATCAGCGGCGGCACATTCACCATCAGCAACCTGGGCACCTACGGCATCGACCACTTCACCGCCGTCATCAATCCGCCCCAGGCAGCGATCCTCGCCGTCGGCGCCGCGCAGCCTCAGCCCATCGTCCGCAACGGCGAACTCGGCGTGGGCACCACCATGGCGCTGACCTTGTCCATCGACCACCGCGTCCTGGACGGTGCTGTCGCAGCAGCCTTCCTCGCCGACCTCAAAACACTCCTAGAACAGCCCTTCAGCATCGTGCTGTAACCCGAGGCCGTTCCACCGCAGCGTGCTGATGGGGAAGACCTTCGGCATTCGCTCCGCGACGGCAGTCGGGAGCGTTCGAGGATCTCGAAGAACCGCGGGGCGCCCGGCACCAGGCGGAGCGCTACGGCAGGCTCGGTGCTATGCCGATCGGCGCGCAGCCGGCCGGGGCCCGGCGGGCTGCGGTGCGAGCGTCTGTGGCCAACTTGCCGTCTCCATACAGCAGGTGGCTCACGCCAACGCTGCTTACGTTCCCAAGGCGTTCCGATCACGCTTCGGCTGCGGGACACGGACGGGCGGCTCCGTGGGAGTCCGCCCGTCGCAGTGTTCAGCGTGCGCCACCCGTCCTCAGTGCTGCCCCTTGCGGTGGTAGCGCTCGGCGAGTCGGGCCAGTGCGACTGCGGCGAGAAGCAGACCGAAGTCCCGCAGCGCAATGTCGTAGTAGTCGGGGATGGTCAGCAGGTTGACGATGATGCCGGCGAGCCAGCCCGCCACCAGCCAGGCCCCGAAGCGGGGAGCGAGGGCCACGGCGACGCCGGCCACGATCTCGATCACGCCCACGGCGTACATGGCCTGCTGGGCGCTGCCGGGGACGATGTCGTTGATCCACGGCGCGAGGTAGGTGGGCCAGTCCACGAGCAGGTTGGCGAACTTGTCCAGTCCGAACAGGATCGGCGCCACCGTGAAGGCGGTGCGCAGAATCACGAACGCCTGATAGCCGGGATCGGCGAGCACCGCCCGGCCTGGCGCGGAGGGTGTGGTGCTTGTGGTGGAGGACATGATCGGCCTTCCTTCTATCGATGACTCTCATTAACTATAGAAGCCCGGTTTCCTTCTTTAGTCAACGCCAATGGGTTTTACACTGGTGTTCGTGAACGACCCGAACGAAGTACGTGACGCCGACGTCTCCGCCATCGCAGCCCTCGATGAGCCGACGCGCAGGAGGCTGTACGACCATGTGGCGCGCCAGCCGGGAGCCGTCAGCCGGGACGAGGCAGCCGCCGCCCTGGGCCTGGCCCGGCAGACCGCGGCCTTCCACCTCGACCGGCTCGCCGATGAATCCCTGCTCGACGTGGTCTATGAGCGACGCAGCGGACGGGCGGGGCCAGGAGCGGGCAGGCCGGCCAAGCTGTACCGGCGCTCGACGAAACAGGTGGCCGTCAGCCTGCCGGACCGACGCTACGAGATGGCCGGACGGCTCCTCGCCCAGGCCGTGGAGGAAGCCGACGCAACGGGTGAGCCGGTGAGGGATGTACTGCACCGCAAGGCCGAAGAGCTCGGCACGCAGTTGGGCGGGCAGGACAGCGCCTGCCTCTTCGACCTGCTGGAGCGGCACGGCTTCGAACCGGCCTGCGAGAACGGCGCCATCGTGCTGGGCAACTGCCCCTTCCACGCCCTGGCCCGTGAACACACACAGACGGTGTGCAGCATGAACCTGCACCTGCTGCGCGGCGTCCTGAACGGACTGGACGAGGCAGGGTTTGCCGCACGTCTGGCACCCAGCCCCGGCCGGTGCTGTGTACGACTCGAGCCTGCACCGACGGTCACCCAATAGCTCCCCACCCACCGCGTCACGGACTGGGTCACGGGAACAGCGAAGCCCGCCGGACCGCCCTTTGTCCGCGTCACCGCGGCTCGACGATCTCGGCTTTGAGCTCGGACCTGAACGAGCGGCAGGACCTCAGCCGGACAGCCGTCCTCCGTCACGTCTCCAGCCGCCTGGGAGGCCCTTGTGGCGCTTGGCGCACACACCGTCGCGGCCGTCGGTCCGACTCCGGATTCCTGCACGGGCCAGTCTTTGGGCAGGTTGCCCATGACAAGGGCCGGGTGGCCCATAGGAGGCGTCGCGTCCCCCATGGATGCTTGGGGGGAGAAGGCCACCCACGGGACGGAGACAGAAGCCATGCAGCATCGGACGGTGAGCGACCTGATGACCACATCCGTCGTACGGGTGCGGCAGGACACCGGTTTCAAGGAGATCGTCAAGCTGTTCGCCCAGCACGACATCACCGCCGTCCCGGTCGTCGACGGCGACGACCGCCCGCTGGGTGTGGTCTCCGAGACGGACCTGCTGCACAAGCAGGCGGGACAGGTGGATCCGGCGGGACTGCTGCCGGTCCTCAACCCGCAGTACTCTGACCGAGCCAGGACCGAGGCGACCACAGCCAAGGGACTGATGAGCAGTCCAGCCATCACCGCCCGTCCGCAATGGACGGTCGTCGAGGCCGCCCAGGTGATGGAAGTCCACCGCGTCAAACGACTACTGGTAGTGGACGAGGCCGAACGGCTTATGGGCGTGGTCAGCCGCGCCGACCTGCTGCGGGTGTTTTTGCGCGGGGACCACGCCATCCGGGACGAAATCGCCGAGGTCGTACTTGTACGCACGCTGGGCACCGCGCCCACCGCGGTGACAGTGCGCGTCGTCGACGGCAACGTCTTTCTCAGTGGGACCGTCGAGCGGAAGTCCCTCATCCCCCTCGTCATCCGGCTGTGCCAAGGCGTGGACGGAGTGATCGACGTCGCCGCCGATCGGTTGGGCCATCGAGTCGACGACGTCTGCGGGAATGCGGCCCTCGGCCATCCGGCCGCGACGGCGACGGCGACGGCGACGGCGGAAGAACCCGAAACCGCCTGGCGTGAGCGAAGCAATCGACCTTCTGTAGAAGCTCACCGGGCCTGATCCTGAAGGCTCCAGCCACCCCCCACCGCACCGTGGCATGAGCGGCGAAACCGTCTGGAAGACCGTCATGTCAAGTAGCAACCACCGCCCGATCACTGCCTGGCCGCGCCAATCCCTGGAAGTCTCCGGCGATGAGGCCCTGGAGCTGCTGGGCGGAGTGTCCCTGGGCAGAATCGTCTTCACCCGGCAGGCTCTCCCGACCATCCGCCCCGTCAACCACGTGTTGGATCATGGCGACGTCATCATCCGCACTCACGAGGGCGCATCCCTGACCTCCCAGGTCCGGGATGCCGACGGGCGCGGCGTCGTCGTCGCCTACGAAGCCGACTCGATCGACCCGGACACCCACCTCGGCTGGAGCGTCGTCGTCACGGGCTACGCCCTCCTGATCACCGACCCGGGCGAACTCGCACGCTACCGGTCGATGCTGCGCCCCTGGGCGAACCAGGACATGGACTACGCCGTCCGCATTCACCCCGCCCTGGTTACCGGCATCCGGCTCACCGTCCCGCCACTCATGGCAGACAGTTGACCCGACGGCAGACCAAAGCGGCAGGCACCAGGAAGCCGTGGTGCAGCAGGATCAGCAACCCGCATTTCGACAACCGCGTGTTGAGGTGCTGGGGCCCGGTGCCGGACGGCCCTGCCTCAGGGCCGAGTGGCCCCTGGTTGGAGCCGGCACACGGAAACATGCTGGAGGTGTCACATCACCGCGCCCCTCTCGGGAAGGTCGTGGAGGCATCCGCATCACGCGGCCTCATAGAGGCGGAATCTAGGCGCCGCGACTTTCTGGTTCATGGTTCGCAGGGCCCGTACGGGCCGCAGTTGTCGTCTTCAAACCGTCAAGCGGCTGCTTGCGGGCATCACACGGGACATCGATCTCACGCACGATGTCCAGACTCGTCAGAAGGGCAGAGGCATGACCAATTCTCCCACATCCAGCATGACCAGGGCGCTGCCCGCGGAGCACCGGGAGCGGCTGATGTGCGCCGCGAAGGAGGTGTCGTTCCCGCACGGGACACGCCTCTTCGAGGAGGGCGGGCGCGCTGACCGGCTCTGGGTCATCCGTACCGGCACGGTCGCCCTCGACATCCATGTGCCCGGCCGCCGGGCAGCAGTCATCGAGGTCCTGGGCCACAACGAACTCGTCGGCTGGTCCTGGCTGTTCGGCCCGCACACCTGGCATCTGGGCGCCGAAACGACAAGCCCGGTACGGGCCTACGAATTCGACGCCATGGAGGTACGCGCGATGTGTCAGGACGATCCTGTGCTGGCAGTGACGGTGACCCAGTGGGTGGGCGATGTACTCGCCCACCGGTTGCGCGCAGCCAGGACCCGCCTCCTGGACCTGTATGCCCCGTACGGCAGTTAGAGCCCGTAAGGGCCTGCGTCCTGACCACGCCCACGGAGTAGGTCTGGAGTCGCAGTGCCGGCGCCGTGTGTAGTCCCGCGCCATGTTCACCGACAGGACGCGGGACCAGTGCGGTAGAAGACTCCCCGCCCCTGCCACACCCGGGGCGGACCTTGAGGCCGTCAGCCGGTCTTGTGCCCCCATCCCGGACCTACCTGATCCCACTCCGTGCCCCAGCAATCCGTGGCCCCTTGTTCCACCCGCTTGCGTACCCCCCACCCCGCCAGCAGGACCGCCGCACCTCCGGCGGCAGCTGTGCCCGAACCGGTCAGCGCGAGCAACGCCGTCTTCTGCGCCGGGCCGATCGGGGCCGGCACGAGATGGCCCTCGCCGTCCGTCCACACCATGATGGCCGTACCAGCCCTGGTACCTGGATCTACTCTCGTCCAGTCTGTCCGGACGGTTCCGTCGGTGTCGGTCCAGCGCACGTCCGCTATGACGTGGTCGTACACGGAACCTGTCTCCACATCGTGCGCAGGGGCCGGCGCCGCGCGCACCAGCACCGCGGAGACGGAACTGGCTTCCGCCCGCTGCCGGTCCACCACGCCCGCGAGGGAGTCCGCGCCTGCGATGCCCGCAGCAACACCGCCGGCCACCGCCAGCGCCCAGGTGCCGAGCAGGATCCGCGTCTCCAGCACGTCGCTGGGTCGACGGAGCTCGTTAGGCCGCCACCGCCATCCTCGAATCTTGGTGCGAGTGGTCTTCCGCATCGGTCACACCCCTCCCACGACAAGTCGGGTATTCACATGAACGTGCCATACGGGGGCCGGGCGTCGGCAGGGGCCTGTGGTCCGTTACGGGTGGGCCGATCGGGGTAGGCCGGGGTGTGAATGGGGGCCGGTCGGCCCTAGTGGTAGCGGCTCTACAAGACGACGATCGTCATGACGGGCAGCATGCGGTCCGTAGTCCACCGGGGAACGAGGGGTCGTCATGGCCAAGGCACGGACCTTCACCGAGCAGGACCCGATCCGGGTCTTCCTGGTTGACGATCACGAAGTGGTGCGACGGGGGCTCACCGATCTTCTGGACACCGAACCGGACATCTCGGTGGTGGGCGACGCAGGCGGCGTCGCCCAGGCACTGGCACGCGGCCCGGCGTTGCGCCCGGACGTGGCCGTGCTCGACGTACGCCTCCTGGACGGCGACGGGATCACCGTCTGTCGGGAGCTGCGCAGCCAGATGCCGGAACTCGCCTGTCTGATGCTGACGTCGTTCGACGACGAGGAGGCCCTGCTCGATGCGATCATGGCCGGCGCGGCGGGCTACGTTCTCAAGCAGATCAAGGGATCCGACCTGGTTTCGGTGGTACGTACGGTCGCCTCCGGCCAGTCGATGCTGGATCCCGCCACGACGGCCCGGCTGATGCGGTCGCTGCGTGCGGACCCGGCCGTGGAACCGGCCATCGCCCCCGAACTGGCCGCACTGTCGCCCCGCGAGCGGGACATTCTCGCTCTGATCGGCGACGGGCTCACCAACCGCCAGATCGGCAGGAAGCTCTACCTGTCGGAGAAGACGGTGAAGAACCACATCTCCCGGCTGCTGGCCAAACTGGGCGTCCAGCGCAGAGTCCAGGCAGCGGTCATCTCCAGCCATCTGCAACAGCCCGGTACCACCGCCCCACCAGAACGATGAAAGCGCCCCAGCCCGACGCCCTCGCCCTGTTCGAGAAGTAGGTCTGGCGCTCCGAGCCCGCCGCAGGGCGCTATGGCGCCGCCTCCGTTACCCCGCTCGCCGCTCAGACCGGTCCGAGGCCCAGCTGCCCCGATCGGTACAACGGCAGATCTCATCCCTCGTCAGCGCCTGTCCCGACTCCGCAGGAGCTGATCTCGGCGAATGACGACGCGCTTTGATCCGCAGCATCCGGCCCCGGCGCGCCTTCCGGCACACCGGCCGGGAACCGCGTCCGGCACGAGCCGCTCACGCGTTCGAATGCAGCTGTCTGGCCGCGCAGAGGCGGCGTTCCGCCGTGGCGTACGGCTCGGCGCACGCGCTGAGGGGCAAGCTCCATCAGACTTCCGGTGCGTCTGGCGCAGCCCGGTTCACGGGGACCCGCCACACCATGCTCGTACCGCCGCCCTGCGGCCGTACACCGAGCGACATCGTCCCGCCCCGTTCCTCGGCGCGCTCTTCCATATTCTTCAGCCCACTGCGCACGACCCCGTCCGGCACTCCGCGGCCGTCGTCTGACACCGTGAGCGTCAGCTCGCCCGCGCTACACCTCAGCCGGATGTCCACGGCGCGTGCCCCGGAGTGGCGGGCTGTGTTGCTGAGCGCCTCGCCGAGCACCGCGACGGTGTCGTCTGCGATGTCGGCCGGAACCTCGGTCTCCACGAGCCCTTCGATCTGCAGCGCCGGCGGGAACCCGAGCGTGGCGGCAACGCTACTGACGGCCTCGGTCACCCGGCCGCGCAACCCGCTGCCTTGCCTGGTGCCGTCACCGTGTGTACGCAGCCCGAAGATAGTAGAACGAATGATCTTGATGGTGTCGTCGAGGTCGTCGACGGTCCGCGTCAGCCGTTCCACGGCCTCAGGGTGCTCCACAAACCGCTGAGTGCTCTGCAAGGTCATCCCGGCCGCGAAGAGCCGCTGGATGGCAAGGTCGTGGAGGTCGCGGGCTATCCGGTCGCGGTCCTTGAGCAGGGTGATCTGTTCCGCCTCCCGGCGCCGCTCGGCCAGCTCCAGCGCCAGAGCCGCCTGACCGGCGAACCCGAGGAGCGGACTGGTATCCGTCTCCCCGAAGGCACTGCTTCCGGCCACGCGCCCCAGCAGCAGCACCCCGCGGGACTTCCCGTTGGTACCGAGCGGCACCGCGACCACAGGCCCGAGCCCGGCCCATTGCCGTTCCTCACGACCGGCGCGGGAGTCCTGTTGGATGTCTGTGCTGACCACTGGCCGCGTCGTGCCCAGCGCATCCCTGATGAACCGGTCCTGTCCCGACAGCACCAGCCCGCTGCGCCGCTCGGCGTCCAGGCCGACTGCGAGCATCGGCCGCAGGCTGTCCTCGCCCAGTACCCGCTCCGCGACCATCCCGACGTCCGCGGCGACGATCGTCCGGGCCTTCTCTGCGATCAGCTCCAGGACCTCGGAGCTCGATACCCCGGTCAGCAGGCTGCGGGTGACCTCCTCGCTGGCGAGGATCCAGCGTTCCCTGCGCATGGCCCCTTCGTAGAGCCGCGCGTTCTCGATGGCGACGCCGGCCGCGACTGCAAGCGTGGACAGGACCGCTTCGTCCTCCTCGTCGAACTCCTTCGCGTTGCGCTTCTCGGTGAGGTAGAGGTTGCCGAACACTTCGTCGCGCACCCGGATCGGCACTCCGAGGAAGGAGTGCATCGGCGGGTGACGGGGCGGGAATCCGTAGGAGGCCGGATGCTCCGAGAGCTCCGGCAGACGCAGTGTTTCCGGATGCCGGATCAGTTCCCCAAGAATTCCGTGCCCGCTGGGGACAGCCCCGATCTCCGCCCACTGTTCGTCGCTGATTCCGACGGCCAGGAACTCCGACAGCTTCTGATCGTCGTCGATTACGCCCAGTGCGCCGTATTCGGCATCCACCAGCAGGACGGCGGCTTCGACGATGTTCCGCAGTACGTGGGGCAGATCCAGCTCCCGCCCGACAGACAGCACCGCCTCCAGCAGGCCGCGCAGCCGGCCTCGGGTGCCACGCACGGCGTCAATGCGCACCTGCAGTTCGGCCAGCAGCTCATCAAGGCGCAGCGTGGGCAGATACGGCTCGGATCCCCTGAGCCCGTCTTCGCTCATCGCGTCCTCCGCCCGACTCGCCAAGTACACCGTGTGGTGAAAACCGGCGCTCCTGGTTCCATCCTCATTTCTCACCGTACGGGGTACGACCGGGCGGTGTGGCCCTTGCGGGTGAGCGCTGCACCACCAGTTGGGCGCAGGCCCCATGCGCTGTACACCAGGGAAACGGCCCGCGCTCCCCGTGCACCCCAGGGACACCATCGAATCCCCCGCGGTGATCGTGGTGTCCGTGTGCTTGCCGTGCAGGGCCCGCCGGGCGGCGGGCGGCTGCGCCGGGGTCGCGCCATGGCGCCCGGAACGTCCCGTGTCCCGAGCCACCACGAGTCGGTGATCCGCTCTCCTGCCTCTCGGCACCCAGGCCCCTGACTGGGCCTGTCGTGAAGGGCGTCAGCACCCTGGTGTGACGCTCCACGTCCGGACGGCATGGAGCCGACCTGCAGCCCCAGGCAGCGTCCGTGGACCGTGAGCGAGGACAGAGCCTCGGTTTGCGTACCGCTGCTTCGGGTGGAGCCGGGCACCCCCACCAGGCGGCCTTGAAGGAGTGGCTCGGCTGGGCAAGCACCGCGTCCTCGGCGAGCCGGACCAGCTCGGTGCGTGGGGTGCGGCTCGGGTCGAGGGGGATCCATGTGCCCGGCCGGCACAGTGGCCGGCGGCGGTGCCGTGCTGTGGTGCGGCGGCGTCGGTGTGTCATGGTCATCGGGCGGCCTTGCTGACCTGCTGGCACCGGGCGCAGTAGCGAGCCTGCGGCACGATCATCAGGCGTTCACGCGCGATGGGGCGTCGGCACAGCCGACAGGTGCCGTAGCCGCCCTCGTCCATGCGGGCAAGGGCCTCTTCGACATCCGCGAGCACCATGCGGGCGGAGGCGGCGAGTTTGATGCGGACCTCGATCTGCGAGGCGGTCCGCTGCTGGATCAGTTCGTCGGCGCGGGATGCGGAGGCTGCCCCGATCTGCCGCAGCTGTTCCGTGCGGAACAGGCGCTGCTCGTGCAGGTTCTCGCGCAGCGTGGCCAGGTCCTCTGACGAGAGGGCCGTGCCGTGCTCACCGATGGTGTGGTGGGTCACCAACTTCACCTCTTGGGCAGGGCAGGAGTGGAAAGCGCAGGGACGGGGCGGTCAGGCGGTGCGGCGCAGGCAGGTGACGCAGTACGGCGTGTGGGGGAGGATTTCCAGCCGCTCCGGTGCGATGGACTTGGCGCAGCTCTGGCAGGCGCCGTAGGTACCGTCCTCAACGCGGGCGCAGGCGTTGTCGATCTCCTGGAGGACGCGCTGGATGCCTTCCTTCTGCGTGGTCATCAGGTGGTCGTCGGGGCTCTGGGCGGCTTCGTCGAGGGCTTGCAGCTGGGCAAGCCGCGTGATGCGGGCATGGTCGAGGCGCTGGCGGACGTCGTGATCGGCCGGGTGTCCGGAGCGGGGATCCGTCCGGGGGGTGTCGAGTGACACGGCGAGACCTCTCGGGCAGGGGGCAGGCGGGCGTGGGGGTGGGGTCCAGCGGGCGCCGGTGGGACGCTCTGGTGCGCTGGACCGCCGTCGGCACGGATGGGGGTATGTCCTCACCATGGCCGGTCTGGGGCGAGGGGCCCATAGGGCGCGGTACCCATCTGTGAGGGGTCCGAGGTCCCATCCGGCAGCAGTATGGGTCGGGCGCGTAGCCCGAAATGGGGGCCAGGGCCCATCGCCTGCAGGGCGCAGGCAGGGCAGGCTGTCCACTGGGGGGCGCGGGCCAGGCTGGCCTGCGGCCTCCTGCGGTTGCCCGGTGGGCGGCAGCAGAGGTAGATCAGGAGAGGAAGCGTGACCTCCGTGTCCCTGTACTGGCGGATCTTCGGGCTCAACGCCGTGGTGCTGGGCGCGGCGACCGCCCTGCTGCTGTGGGCCCCGGTGACCGTCTCCGTCCCTGTTGCGCTGACCGAAGCGGTCATCCTGGTGGGCGGCCTGGCCGTCATGCTGGTCGCCAACGCGGCCCTGCTGCGTATCGGCCTGGTTCCGCTGGATCGGCTGACCCGCCTGATGACCACCGTCGACCTGCTCCGCCCCGGCCAACGGCTCCCCGTACAAGGACGCGGCGCGATTGCGGACCTGATCAGCACGTTCAACGCCATGCTGGAGCGACTGGAGAAGGAACGGGCCACGAGCAGTGCCCGTGCCCTGCTCGCCCAGGAGACAGAACGACGCCGCATCGCCCAGGAACTGCACGACGAGGTCGGGCAGAGCATGACCGCCATCCTGCTGGTCCTCAAGCGTGCGGCGGACGAAGCATCCGATCCACTGCGCGGCGAGCTCCAAGACGCTCAGGAGATCACCCGCGGAAGCCTGGACGAAGTCCGCCGCCTGGTGCGCCGGCTGCGCCCGGGTGTACTGGACGACCTCGGCCTGATCAGTGCGCTCACCTCCCTCACCACCGAGTTCGCCACGCACACCGGGCTGCGTGTGCAGCGTCATTTCGACCCCGACCTGCCTGCCCTGGACCACGAGACGGAACTTGTGATCTACCGCGTGGCTCAGGAGAGCCTGACCAACGTCGCCCGCCACGCCGAGGCACAACAGGTGGAGATGAGCCTGCGCCGCAGTGACGACACGGTGGTCCTCGACGTCAGTGACGACGGCTGCGGCATCGGCGTCGCCCGCGAGGGTGCCGGGATCCGCGGCATGCGCGAACGCGCCCTGTTCGTGGGGGCCATCCTGGACATCACTGCCGCAGCACGGACCGGCACACGCCTGCGGCTGACCGTGCCCCGCGTGAGGAAGCAGCCATGAGTACCGGCCAGGCCAAGATTCGGATTCTTCTCGCGGACGACCACGCGCTGGTGCGCCGCGGAGTGCGGCTCATCCTCGACCGGGAACCGGACCTCGAGGTGGTCGCGGAGGCCGGTGACGGCGCGGAGGCGATCGCCATAACCCGCTCCCAGGACGTCGACCTCGCGGTCCTGGACATCGCGATGCCCCGTCTGACGGGTCTCCAGGCCGCCCGCGAACTGCTTGCCCTGAAGCCCCGGCTGCGCATCCTGATGCTGACGATGCATGACAACGAGCAGTACCTCTTTCAGGCACTCAAGGCCGGCGCGAGCGGATATGTTCTGAAATCCGTCGCCGACCGCGATCTGGTAGCCGCCATGCGCGGCGAGCCGTTCCTCTACCCGGGTGCGGTCACCGCGCTCATCCGCAACTACCTCGACCGCGTCCGCAACGGTGAAGAAGCCCCCGACCAGCTCCTCACCCCGCGCGAGGAGGAGGTCCTCAAACTCGTCGCCGAAGGGCACACGTCCAAGGAGATCGCCGAACTCCTCGTGATCAGTGTCAAGACGGTGCAACGGCATCGGGAGAACCTCCTGCACAAACTGGGCCTGCGCGACCGCCTGGAACTGACCCGGTACGCCATCCGCGCCGGACTCGTCCAACCGTGAGCCCCGTACACCCGTTCACGGCGGCCGTCACCGGCCATGATCATCCGGTGCCCCGTTCTGCCGCGGGTGGGCATCGGACTCGGCGAGCCGGGGTGCCGCAGCGATGTCTGGGTGGTTCAGGTCGAAAGCGGGAGACTCGGAACGGATGCGGGGAAGGGTGAGGAAGTTGTGCCGCGGGGGCGGGCAGGATGTCGCCCACTCCAGCGATCGGCCGTACCCCCACGGGTCGTCAATCTCCACTTCTCGTCCGTACTTTGCCGTTTTCCAGACGTTGTACAGAAACGGAAGCGTGGAGATGCCCAGCAGGAAGGCGCCGATCGTGGAAATCGTGTTGAGCGCGGTGAAACCGTCGGCAGCCAGGTAGTCGGCATAGCGGCGGGGCATGCCTTCCGCGCCCAGCCAGTGCTGGACGAGGAAGGTCGAGTGGAAGCCGACGAACAGCGTCCAGAAATGGATCTTCCCGAGACGCTCGTCGAGCATTTTGCCGGTGAACTTCGGCCACCAGAAATAGAAGCCGGAGAACATCGCAAACACCACCGTACCGAAGACAACGTAGTGGAAGTGAGCCACGACGAAGTACGAGTCGGTGACGTGGAAGTCCAGTGGCGGGGAGGCAAGAATGACGCCTGTCAGTCCGCCGAAGAGGAAGGTGACCAGAAAGCCGAGGGCCCACAGCATGGGTGTCTCGAAGCTGAGACTCCCCTTCCACATCGTGCCGGTCCAGTTGAAGAACTTCACCCCGGTCGGCACCGCGATCAGATACGACATGAAAGCGAAGAACGGCAGCAGGACACCACCGGTGGCGAACATGTGGTGGGCCCACACAGTGATCGACAGGCCGGCGATCGCGATCGTCGCACCGATCAACCCCAGGTAGCCGAACATCGGCTTGCGGGCGAAGACCGGAATGACTTCGGAAACGACGCCGAAGAAGGGCAGCGCGATGATGTACACCTCTGGATGACCGAAGAACCAGAACAGGTGCTGCCACAGCAGCGCCCCGCCGTTGACTGCATCGAAGACCTGGGCACCGAACTTCCGGTCCGCCTCCAGGACAAGCAGCGCGGCCGCCAGCACGGGAAAGGCGATCAGTACCAGCACACCCGTGAGCAGCACGTTCCAGGTGAAGATCGGCATGCGGAACATGGTCATCCCCGGCGCACGCATGCAGATGATGGTGGTGATGAAGTTGACCGAGCCAAGGATCGTCCCGAAGCCGGACAACGCCAGCCCCATGATCCACATATCGGCGCCGATACCTGGAGAGCGCACCGCACTGTTCAACGGTGCGTAGGCGAACCAGCCGAAGTCGGCGGCTCCCTGCGGGGTGAGGAAGCCCCCCACAGCGATCAGCGAGCCCAGCAGGTACAGCCAGTAGGCCAGGATGTTCAACCGCGGGAACGCCACGTCCGGCGCACCGATCTGCAGCGGCATGATCCAGTTTGCAAAACCGGCGAACAACGGCGTCGCGAACATCAGCAGCATGATCGTACCGTGCATCGTGAACGCCTGGTTGAATTGCTCGTTCGACATGACCTGCAGCCCCGGACGGGCCAGCTCGGCGCGCATCAGCAGCGCCATGACACCACCGATGAGGAAGAAGACGAACGAGGTCGTGATGTACAGCGTTCCGATTCTCTTGTGATCCGTGGTGGTCGCCCAGCTGACCACGAAGTTGCCGCCTTTGGGCTGGGCGCCGAATCGGGTTACGGCCGCCGCTTTTCCGGCGTCGGGTGTCGCACTCATTGCCGCTCTCCTCGGATCGTGGAACCACTTACCGGGTGACCTACAGGGGCGCCGGCCCGAGTTTATTGGCATAGCCTCCGCGGCGGCGCGTCAACGTGTCCAGAGCCTGCTGATTCAGCCGTATATCAGGGGCGCTGACGGATCATTTGGCGAGGACGCTGATGCCGAGGGCGATCAGGACAACGACCTTGGCGATCTCGGCGGTCACGTACTGCAGATGGCCGCGGGAACGCGGGAGTTCCTCGCCGGCGAGTATCCGGTCCGATCGCCGATTGAGCCGTGGACGGATCACGGCCAGTTGCCCCACGAGCAGGACTGCCACCATCACGGTCAGCACGGTGACCACGGCGGGTGCGCTTCCCACGACGACCGCAAGGATCACCACGCCGGCCAGTGCGGCCTCCGCGAGATTCAGGGCCTGGAAGACGAGCCGGCCGATACCCAGCCCGATAGGGATCGTCACCCCGGGAGCGCGGAACTTCAACGGCGCCTCCAGGAAGGAGATCGCCAGCACCATTCCAAGCCATACAAAGACCGCCGGGCCGGCTACGGCGGCTGACGTGGTGTTCATCGATGCACTGCCTTCTCCTCCGGATCAGGATCGCTGCGAGGACGGGGGTCAGACGACAGGCCAGGACGCCAGCCGGCCGGCGAACTCGGGTGGTGAGGCCACCACTATGAGGGATGCCGGCTCCGCGCCGGGGTTGTTGAGGCTGACACGCTCTCCGGTGGCGATGTGCGCCGTGGAACCGGCGGACAGAGTCCGGTTCTTGCCCTCCTGGCACAGCTCGACCGTCCCCGACAGGGGAATCAGCACAATCTCCGAGGCGCCGTGGTCATGTTCGAGCATGCTGCCGCCTGCGGGCAGTTCCACGTGGACGACTGCCAGCCGGTCGGAGGTGTCGGCGCTGGTGAGCGCTTCCGCGATCGGTCCGTCCGGAAGGGGAGCGCGGCGGCGGGTGCCTGTCCCGATTTCGGCGATGTGCATGTGGTCCTCCTCGGTTCAGCGGGATGTGGCGGAGGCGGGTTGCGCGGGTGCCAGATGGGCGAGGCAGGAGTCCGGTTCGGCGAACGGTTCCAGCCGTGCCGCCTCAATCGGCGCACGCAGCTCAGCCAACGCCCCTTGCATCAGTCCCAGATGCACGGAGCAGACGAGCTGCCCGTACTCCTGGGCCAGTTCGAGGAAGGGGCAGTGCCGCAACCGGATCCGCGCCGGATCGTCACTATGGTCGGCGTGTTCCGGTTCGGGCGAGAAGCCGAGATCGTCCAGCAGGGCGACGAGGCGGTCCGTCGACTCCTCGGCCGCCGGGCGGTGGAAGGGCGGCACCGGGTCGATCAGGAAGCGGCCCCACGCAACGGCCGGCCTCGGTAGCGGCGTTGCGGGCACCGGGTCCAGATGCCAGGTGGCTGAGCAGGATCTGGGCCAGCAGCCGGTAGCTTCGGGCGCCCCCGCGGTCCATCCCCAACTGCGGGGCGTAGACAGTACGAGGCCGTCCGGGGCCTGCGGGTGCTTCGAGTTGCCGCTCGATGATTCCTTCGGCGACCAGGGCGATGGAAACGTACGGTGTTGGGGTGGACACCGATCCGCTCGGCGATTTCCGTCACACCCACGGGCGTCCCGGCGGTGCGCAGCTCTTCCAGCACCTCGCGGCGGCGAGGGCTCTTCGGGGCGGCAGGCACGTCAGCTCGCCCCCTGCGCCTGTGGCGGGAGCGCCACGATCAGCGGGTGGTCGCGCTCGATGAGGCCCAGCTTGGCCGCGCCCCCGGGTGAGCCGAGTACGTCGAAGAACTCGACGTTCGCCTTGTAGTAGTCCTGCCACTCATCCGGCACGTCGTCCTCGTAGAAGATCGCCTCGATCGGGCAGACCGGCTCACACGCCCCGCAGTCGACGCACTCATCGGGGTGGATGTACAGCGACCGCTGCCCCTCGTAGATGCAGTCGACGGGACACTCCTCGATGCACGCCTTGTCCTTCACGTCCACACATGGCTGCGCGATCACGTACGTCACGGTCCGCTCCCTTCAAGCGCCACACGGCCGCGCTACGGTGATCCAGAGCGCCCTGCGAAGCGGAGGGCTGTCCGCCGCCGACCTGAAAGCGATCGGCATCACCAACCAGCGTGAGACGACCGTGGTCTGGGACCCGCGCACCGGCCGCCCCTACTACAACGCCATCGTCTGGCAGGACACCCGCACCGACAGCATCGCCGCCGCCCTCGAACGCGACGGCCATGGCGAGACCATCCGTCACAAGGCCGGCTTGCCACCGGCCACCTACTTCTCCGGCGGCAAGATCAAATGGCTGCTGGAGAACGTGGACGGCCTGCGCGAGGCCGCAGAAGCGGGGCATGCCCTGTTCGGCAACACGGACGCGTGGGTGCTGTGGAACCTCACCGGCGGCCCCAACGGGGGTGTGCACGCCACCGACGTCACCAATGCCAGCCGCACCATGCTGATGAATCTGGAGACACTGGACTGGGACGACGAACTGCTGGGAATCTTCAACATCCCGCGCGCGATGCTGCCGGCGATCCACCCCTCGTCCGATCCTGAGGCGTTCGGCCAGGCCCGCACGTCCCGGCCGTTGAACGCCGCCGTCCCGATTGCCGGTGTCCTCGGCGACCAGCAGGCGGCGACCGTAGGTCAGGTCTGCTTCGCCCCTGGTGAAGCCAAGAACACCTACGGCACCGGCAACTTCCTGGTCCTCAACACCGGTACGGAGCTGGTGCGTTCGCAGCACGGTCTGCTGACGACAGTGGCGTACCAGTTCGCGGGCAGCCCCGCCATCTACGCGCTGGAGGGGTCCATCGCCGTCACCGGCGCGGCCGTGCAGTGGCTGCGTGACCAGATGAAGGTGATCGGGACCGCCGCGGAGAGTGAGCAACTGGCCCGCTCGGTGGACGACAACGGCGGCATGTACTTTGTCCCGGCCTTCTCCGGTCTGTTCGCCCCGTACTGGCGCTCCGACGCTCGTGGCGCGATGGTCGGTCTCGCCCGCTACAACACCAATGGGCACTTGGCCCGGGCCACGCTGGAGGCCATCTGTTACCAGAGCCGCGACGTGGTCGACGCCATGGAGCAGGACTCAGGCGTGCACTTGGACGTACTCAAGGTTGACGGTGGTGTGACCGCGAACGACCTGTGCATGCAGATCCAAGCTGACGTGCTGGGCGTGCCCGTCAGCCGACCGGTGGTCGCTGAGACCACGGCGCTGGGCGCCGCCTACGCGGCCGGGCTCGCCACCGGCTTCTGGCGCGATACCGACGAACTGCGCTCCCACTGGCAGGAGTCGAAGCGCTGGAGCCCGGAGTGGAGCGAGGAGCAGCGCCAGGACGGCTATGAGGGCTGGAAACGTGCCGTGGAGCGCACCCTGGACTGGGTCAAGGTCACCTGATGACCGGCACCTGCTCCCTCGATGGGCATCTCCTCTCGGTCAGAGACCGGGAGTAGCGGCCTCATCGACTTCGCGCTGGACCCCGTCGAAGGGGATGGAGATGACCGGCGACCGATTCCAACTTGGTCGCGACGGCTGTGCCCGCGCCACGTCCGGAGTCCCGCGGGACGTACAGGTCCCGGTCCACCGCGGTGTGCACGCGCCGACCGGGGTATAGGAGGTAGCCAGCAACCTGGGAGATCTCGATTCGGACGAGTTGCCGATGTCCCGACGCCGGTCGCCGAACGCTACGGATACCGTTCTTCACGTGCCAATGGTCTCGTTGACCACCAGCACCGGATGGTCGTCGTGCGCGTGCTCCATAATGTAGTCACGCACGTCATCGCGTACCCAGTCCGCGTCGCAATTGGCCCGGCCCAGCAGGCCCCTGCCTGCCGTCGGGGGCCCTCACTCGACGGTCATCCAGGGGTTCTTGCGCGACAGATCCCGCAGTCGAGCGCCAATGTTGCCATGCGGCACCAGCTACCCCGGAGATCACTGTTGTCGGCGCCTCCGGCGTCCGCTGGCCGGCGGAGGGCCTCCACCAGCGCCCGGCGTGGAGTGGGGGCATTCGCCATTGATGCGGAGCTACTCAGGTTGAACTCGTAGTGTCGGGCTGAGTGGTCACCAGGGTTCGATGATCAATCCGGTTCCGGTGAGGCAGCCGTCGATCAGGTGGGGCCTGAACTGGATCTTCTTCAGCTTGCGCTTGACGATGCGGACGAGTCCCTTGAGGTCGGTGGCCACGAAGTTGGCGATGGCGCGCTTGAGGAGCGACCACACGCCTTCGGCTGGGTTCAACTCCGGTGCGTAGGACGGCATCTGAAAGATCCGTAACCAGTCCTTGTGCTCCTCGGCGAAGGCGGTGAGTTCCATGGCGAGGTGGACGTTGAGGTTGTCCCAGCACCACACGAGCGGGGCGTTCAACCGCTGATGTGCGGTGACGATCAGGTCGCGGTACTCGTGCCAGGCGAACGTCTTCGGCTCGCCCTTGCGGCCGTGGTAGACGTGCAGCCGGTAGAAGAAGTGCGGGCGGTCCCCGGGCCGGAAGCAGACCACGCCGGCGATATTGACCCGGCCGCTTCCCCGGCCCCGCACCCGCACCACCGGCCGCGCTCCGCGCGGCGCCCAGGTCCGGCCTTTCGGCGGCCTCAGCCCCGGGCCCGCCTCGTCCTCGAAGCAGATATAGGCGCCCAGGTCCGCCGCGGTCCTTTTAACCGCGGCCACACCTCGTCCTTCCACATCTCGATGGCCTCCTCGTCACGCTCGATCGCGTGGCGCACCGGAACCTGGCACGACCAGCCGTGCCGCTTCAGCAGCTTGGCCACCCCCTGGACCGTGTAGCCCTTGTGGAACAGCCTGCCGATCAGGGTCTTGATCCGGCCCAGCGTCCACCGCTGGTCATCGGTGAAACCGTGGGCCAGAGGCCCCCGCTTCAGCTCCGCCTCCAGCCGGTCCCACCGACAGCCGCTCACGGGACACCGGCCCCTTCGACCTCAACGCCACAGCCCCGCCTTCGCGCCAGACCTTGCGCCACCGCCACACCGTGCGCTCCGTGACCCGCAGATCAGCCGCGATCACCGTGACCTCATCACCACGCGCAAACCGCTCGGCCGCCTCCAGCCTCAACCGTTCCCGCTTCTCCTGCTCGACGGGCGAATACCCGCCCCTCTGCGCGTACCGCATGAACCCGTCGTACCGCAGGGATCACGAACCGTCACCACCCCACAGGCTTTACGAGTTCAACCTGAGTATGGGCGTGGCAGGAGATATCAGCGGTCAGCGATGTCCTCGCGGAGGCCGTCGGAGAATTCCCACCACGACAGAGGAAGCCAGTCGCCGTTGACGAAGGCGTCGACAGTCGCGCCTCGACCACGGACAGTCACAGTCGTCCCTGGCGGATATTGATCCGAAACTCAAATGGTTCTATTCGAGGGTGTAGCGGACGTGTGGGCCGCCGAAGTAGCCGCGGACGATGTGTGGCTGGCGTTGGCGTCGGTAGAAGAACCGGCGGGTCTCGGCTGCGAGTTGGGCCTGGTCGCGGGCCCGGCTGTGCATGGGCAGGCTGCGCTTGAGGTCGGCGTTGACCAGTTCGTCGGGGTTCAGTTCCGGCGAGTACGCGGGCAGGAAATGCAGTTCGATCCGGTCGGGGTGGTCGGCGAGCCAGGCGCGGACCCTGCGGGAGCGGTGGGCGGAGTGGCCGTCCACGACGAGGTGCACTTTGTGGGTGAAGTGGCCTGCGAGCCTGTCCAGGAAGCGGCACATGACGTCGGCGTCGAAGGTCTCCGTGAAGACCATGAAGTGCATGCGGCCCTTGGTGCTGATCGCGGACATCGCGTTCACCGAGAAGCGGTTGCCCGAGCGGCGGACGATCGGGGTGCACCCTTTGGCGCCCCAGGTGCGGCCGGTGACCTGGTCGGAGCGGATGCCGACCTGGTCGGCGAAGAGGACCTCGCCGCCCTCGGCCTTCGCCTTCGCGCGGATCGCCGGCCACGTCTCCTCCCGCCAGACGCGTACCGCCTCCGGGTTCTGCTCGACGGCCCGCTTGTCCGGACGCTGGAACGACAGGCCCCACCGGCGCAGGTACTTGCCCACGCCCTGCTCGGTCAGCCGCACCCGGTACAGCTTCGAGATCAGATCCCCCACACCAGCACGTGTCCACAGCTGCCCCGCCAGCCCCAGGTCACAGGGCCGGTGATCCAGCACGGCCTGCCGGATCGCCTGCTGCTCGACCACGTCGAGAACTTGGTGTTCGCCGACCCGGCGTCCTCGCGGCTGGGCTTCGAGCGCTTCGCGCCCGCCGGCCAGCCATTTCGCCCACCAGTTGTCCACCGCCTTGAGCGAGACCTGGAAGACCGCCGCGACGTCTTCACGGCCACGGCCCGCCACCAGCGCAGCCACCGCCCGCAGCCGAAGTGCCTCCTGCGCCGACGGCGACAACTGCCGTGCGTCCCCCACCAGTTCACTCACACAAGGATCAACGACCCAGAACACCTTCCGTTTCGGATCAATAGGTGGTGCCGGACAGACCTGGCACGGGGACAAGCAAGGTTCCCAACCGTTGTGCTGACACTTCCCGCCCTCCTCTCCATTACGTGGTGCGGCGCGGAGCAATTTGTGCATCACGAGATTACCGAGTTGCCCGGTTGCGTTGGCTGGAGAAGCATGAGAGATGGGTCACGCGGGAAAGCGAGCGAGAGCGTGGCCGGCATGTACATCGTCGATCAGAGGTGGCAGCCATGAAGGCCGTCGTTTACAAGGGACCGTTCACCGTTGCGGTCGAAGATGTTGAAAAGCCCAGCATCCAGCACCCGAACGATGTGATCGTACGGGTCACCTCCACCGCGATATGCGGCTCCGATCTGCACATGTACGAGGGCCGCACCTCTGCGGAGCCCGGCATCGTCTTCGGCCACGAGAACATGGGAATCATTGAGGACGTCGGCCAGGGCGTCACCACGCTCAAGGGGGGCGACCGCGTGGTCATGCCCTTCAACGTCGCCTGCGGGTTCTGCATGAACTGCGTCGAGGGATTCACCGGATTCTGCATCACTGTCAATCCCGGTTTCGCGGGCGGCGCTTACGGCTATGTGGCCATGGGGCCTTGGAAGGGCGGCCAGGCCGAATACGTGCGCGTTCCATACGCTGACTTCAACTGCCTGAAGCTGCCTCAGGGAAACGAGCACGAAAGCGATTTCGTCCTGCTCGCCGACATCTTTCCCACTGGCTACCACGGTTGTGAACTCGCGCAGGTGCGACCTGGCGAGAGTGTCGCGGTGTACGGGGCAGGGCCAGTTGGGCTCATGGCCGCTTACTCGGCCCTGCTGCGCGGCGCGAGGAAGGTGTTCGTCGTGGACCGGGTCCCCGAGCGCCTGCAAAAGGCCGAGGAGATCGGCGCAATACCGGTCAACTTCGCCGAGGGTGACCCAGTCAAGCAGATCGAGGAGCAGAGGACCGAGGGCATCGGCACGGACAAGGGCGTGGACGCCGTCGGCTACCAGGCGACGGCGCAAGGGACTGACAACGAGGAACCGGCGACCGTGCTGAACTCGCTCGTCCGCACCGTCCGACCTACCGGAGCGCTCGGCGTGCCCGGGCTCTATGTCCCGTCCGACCCTGGAGGTCCGGACGAGCAGGCCAAGCAAGGCATGCTCCTCGTCGCGATCGGCAGGCTCTTCGAGAAGGGCCTGCGGATGGGTACGGGCCAGTGCAACGTGAAGCGCTACAACCGGTTCCTGCGAGACATGATCATCGAGGGCAGGGCGAAGCCCAGCTTCGTCGTCTCCCACGAACTGCCCCTGGATCAGGCATCTTCGGCCTACGACAAGTTCGACAAGCGGATCGAGGGCTACACGAAGGTGGTACTGCACCCGTAGCCCTGCGTACCTGATTTCTGCTGCCGCTGACCGGCTGCATCGGGTCCTCCAGCACCTGGATGACATCGCCGTAGTCGACACCGGCGTCGGCGAGGTCCTCCGGCACCTGGTGCGCCTCGCCGTAGGTGTCGCGGATGTGGCCGGCTGGCAGCACGCCGTGGTCGGCGAACGCACTGAGGGTGGCCTCCGGCATGATGTTGACCACGTCCGGTGCGACCAGGTCGACGACGTACCGGGTGTCCTCGTACGCGGGATCCTTCACGCCCGTGGACGCCCACAGCAGCCGCTGCGGCCGGGCACCGGCCTCTTCCAGCCACTGCCACCGGTCGGTGGCGAGCATGTGCTCATAGGCGATGCGGGCGTTGGCGATGGCGGCGCGCCCACGCAGCACGGCCGCCTTCTCGCCGCCCGTCCGGTCGAGCCGCCGGTCGATCTCTGTATCCACCCGGGAGACGAAGAACGAGGCGACCGACGCCATGCCGGACAGGTCGTGCCCAGCGTCCCGGGCGCGTTCCATCCCGGTCAGGAACGCCTCCGTCACCGCGTCGTAGCGCTCCAGTGAGAACAGCAGCGTGACGTTGATGCTGATGCCCTCGGCCAGACAGGCGCTGATCGCCTCCAGGCCCTGCTTGGCCGCAGGGATCTTCACGAACAGGTTCGGCCGGTCCACCAGCCACCACAGCGCCCGGGCCTCGGCGACCGTGCGCGCGGTGTCGTGCGCGAGCCGCGGGTCGACCTCGATCGAGACCCGCCCGTCCACACCCCCGCTGGCGTCGTACGCCGGCCGCAGCACGTCACAGGCCCAGCGCACGTCGAACGTGGTCAGCGCGCGCAGCGCCTCCTCCACACCGACCCCGCGCAACGACAGATCCGTGATCTGCTCGTCGTAGCAGTCGCTGTGCTCGATGGCCCTGGCGAAGATCGTCGGATTGGTCGTCACACCGACGACGTGCCGGTCCGCGACCAGCCTGGCCAGGCTGCCGTCGACGAGACGCTGCCGGCTCAGATCGTCCAACCAGACCGAAACCCCGGACTCGGACAGCTGAGCGAGCGTATCGGTCACCGTATGCCTCCTCCGCCCGGCACGGGCGTCACGAACCGCAAAAGACTCCTCGGCTCAAGACTCACCCAGCACGCGCCCGGCCGCAGGTCGACGTGCGGCGGGCACACACCGATCAAAGGCACACCCGCGGCGAGGCCGCCCCAGAGTGCACCAGCATCGCGGTGACTGCATGCTCAAGACGTCGAAGGTACAGCCGGTGCACGGACGGCCGGTTCGAGACCGGCCGCGAGGAGCAGGCCCGGGCCCAGGCGGCTGCGGCGAACAGACGTCCACAGGAAGTGATGACAGGTGAGTAATCAACAGCAGCCACCGAGTCAGGCGCCGAAAGTCGGCGGCCTGGCCGGCGACGGCCTCGGATACGACAGTGAAGAATGGGCCGCCGTCCGCCCCCGGCGCATCACCCCCGAGCAGTGGCAGCAGTACGAGGGCTACATGCAGGAGATCTTCACAGCCCTGGGCATGCCGATCGGATCCCCCTCCACTGCCGACACCCCGCGCCGCTTCCTCCGCGCGCTTTTCGAGGCGACCAGCGGATACGAGGGCGACGAGAAGCTGGTCACCGCATTCCCGACCGAATGCCACGGCGGCCCCGACTGCCGCATCAGCCAGGTGGTGGAGGGCCCGATCCCGTTCTTCGCCCTCTGCGAGCACCACAGCCTGCCATTCTTCGGCACCGCCTACGTCGGCTACGTCGCCCACGAGCACATCCTCGGCCTGTCCAAACTGACCCGGCTGGTACGGCTGTTCGCCCGCCGCTTCTCGGTCCAGGAGCGCATCGGCCAGCAACTCGCCGACGCGCTGGTACGCATCCTTGAGCCGCACGGCGTCGCCGTGCACCTGGAGGCCGTGCACCTGTGCACCCAGATGCGCGGGGTCCGCGAAATCGAGTCCAGCACCCGCACCACCTACTGGCGCGGCACCTACGACACCGAGGACCAGCTGAGAATGGAGTTCTTCAACCTGTGCGGCTCCAGGAGCACCGGCCGTGGCTGGACCTGATACCGCCCCGACGGCTCCCGTGCCCCACACCGAGCCGCTGGTGCGATTGTACGAGGACCCCGCGGCGCCCCGCTGGAGCCTGCCACCGGCGCTGGCCGCACTGTACGGAGGCGACCTCGGCTACCCCGAACCGTGCCTGTACGCCAACTTCGTCGCCTCGCTCGACGGAGTGGTGGCGCTCGGCCCGGAATACCCGGCATCCGGTTCCACGATCAGCGGACGCGAACCCGCCGACCGGTTCGTCATGGGGCTGCTGCGGGCCTGCGCCGACGCCGTCCTCATCGGAGCGGGCACGCTGCGCGCCTCACCCCGCCACCGGTGGACGCCCGAGCATGTCTACCCGGCCGCAGCAGCAGACTTCGCCCTCCTCCGCCGGCAGCGGCGCCGTGCCGCCGAGCCGGAGCTGGTCGTCGTCACGGCGAGCGGCATCCTGCCCGCCGAGCACCCCGCCCTGCAGGCGGGCGCACTCATCGCCACCACCACCGCCGGGGCCAGCCGCCTCGCCGGACGCCTCCCGCCGACCTGCACCATCCTTCCCCTCGGCGACGGCCCGGCACTGCACATCCCGCAGGTCCTCGACACCATCCGCGCCCGCGGACACACCACGATCCTCTCCGAGGCAGGCCCGCGCCTGGTCGGGCAACTCGTTGGCGACGGCATCCTGAACGAGCTGTTCCTGACCCTGTCCCCCGTGCTCGCCGGCCGCGCAGACACCACCCGCCACGGCCTGATCGCCGGACTCGAACTCCTCCCGGCCCGGCACGAGACAGCCGACCTGATCAGCGCCCGGCAGCACGCGTCCTACCTGTTCCTGCGCTACCGACTGCCCGGACGCCGCCCCTCGGCCGGCCACAGCGACCACCAAGTGCCGCCACGTTGAAGAGAGGCAGCCCAGAATCGACCGAGCGGCCCTTCTGGCCCGCTCACCGGAGCGCAGCCGCACCGGCACTGATCAAACAGGATCTCCGGCAAGCGCCCCCAGAGCTCATCCGGAACACGCCGAAGCCGCCAGCGGCATCCGGGGCAGACCAAAGTCCTCATGGTGAGCCACGCCGTGATACTCGACCGCATCACGGGTAGTCGGTGGTCATGTCCGAATTCCAGATCGAGCCGATGGGAGATCACGACTATCTGGTGCGCACCCGGTACAGCGGTGATGTGATCGAGTCCCGGTTCCAGGCCAGTCCGGTCGTTGTCGATCAGGTCGGCGCGGCAGAGGCCGACGAGCAGCGGATCATCGAGGAAACCGCCCTCTACCTCGCCGAACGGCAGCCGGTCATCGATCTTCCTCCGATGGTCGACCTCGACGATGTCGCAGCCGCCTACGGTGACCACTACATCGATGAGCTGAGCCGCCGCCTCAAGGGTCCCTGACGCGCCGCGCAGCACACCCAACCTGTTGACGTCCGTCACCGCGTCGGGGGCGGGTTGCGGATCCCACCGGCAGAGAGACCCTGAGAAGAGCGATCGAACGCCCAGACGGAGCGCACCTGGAGGCTTCATGTACAGCAAAGCCACGGTCGCCGGTCACCCCATCCACCCCATGCTGATCGGCTTCCCGGTCGCCTGCTACACCGGAACCCTGGTGGGCTTCGCCGTGTACGCGGCCACCCGCGACCAGTTCTGGCTCAACCTGGCGATCGCACTGAACGTCGTGGGCGTCGGCAGCGCGCTGCTCGCCGCGCTCCCCGGGTTCGTCGACTGGGCCTTCGGGATCCCGCGCGGCTCGGCGGCCAAAACCGTCGGTCTGGCCCACGCCGGCCTTAACGTGACCGCACTCGCGCTGTTCGCCATCAGCCTGGGAACGTACGCCACCCACTGGAACGGCCCGGCCACCGGGACCACCCTCGGCCTCGCCCTCACCTCGGCCGGCGTCCTGTGCACCCTCGCCGCCGGCTTCCTCGGCTGGATGCTGGTGCAGGACTACCACATCGGCATCCGCCTCACCCCCACGCAGGAACTCGACGAACTCGATGTGCAGAACGTGCACCGGATCGGCACCCACAAGCGTCACGCCGCCTGACCCACCTCCTGTGGCGTTGCCCGGCGGCCCGGGCCCCGGCTCTCACCCGTCGTGGAAGCACGAAGATGCCACCGGATACGGGGCTGCCAGGCAGGGGACTTTGCCGAGGCCCCCAGGCAGAGCGCGCCTTGCGGCGGGTTCCCCATCGTCGGCGCGATGGTCGCTGTCGACTACCGCAATCGACGCCCTTGCCGCCGTCACCGCCTGCCTCGTCAGCCGTGTGATAAACTGGGCGCTGACCGCCCGCTGCACCGGCGCCAAACCCACACAGACGACGGGCCGTCACGCTACGTTGCCTTGGCTTGTCCTCGGGGTAAGGCGCGCCGGCAGTGGCCAATTGCTGCGGCTGTGGTATGTGCTCGATCGACGGCACTACGGCCCGGTCGGTTGGTATGCGGCCCCTACCTCGGCGTCTGAGTGGGCGGTTCGTGAGTTTTTGAGATGGTCTGCTGTCGCCTGATCGTGTGGCTGCGGGGCGGACTTTGCCGGTTCGCGGTGGGTGATCTGGTGATGTGACCGGGTGAGTGAACGCAAGCCGTACCCGAGTGACTTATCGGACGAGCAGTGGTCGTTGATCGAGCCGGTGATCACCGCGTGGAAGGACCGGCACCGCTCGGTCAGCGGCCATCAGGGCGCCTACGACATGCGGGAGATCGTCAACTCGATCCTCTACCAGGGGCGGACCGGTTGCCAGTGGGCCTATCTCCCGCACGACCTGCCGCCGAAGAGCGCAACGTACTACTACTTCGCGGCCTGGCGGGACGACGGGACCGACCAGGTCATCCATGAACTCCTGCGCTGCCAGGTCCGGGAGAGGGCCCGACGATTAGAGGACCCGACCCTGGTGGTCCTGGACACCCAGAGTGTCCACGTGGCCGCCGGGGTCCCCGCCTCCACAAGTGGCCACGATCCGGCCAAGCGGGTGCCCGGCCGCAAGCGGGGCCTTGCCGTGGACGTCCTCGGCCTGGTCATCGCAGTCGTCGTCCTCGCCGCGAACACCCACGACAACGCCGCGGGCATCAGCCTGCTGGACCAGGTCGCCGAGCACGCCGGCGGAACCGTCCGCAAAGCCCTGGTCGACCAGGGCTTCAAGAATCAGGTCGTCGCGCACGGCGCCGCCCTGGGAATCGACGTCGAGATCGTCGCACGCGACCCGCAGGTCAAAGGGTTCGTGCCGCAGCCGAAGCGGTGGAGGGTCGAGCAGACCTACGGGATCCTGATCCTGCACCGGCGCCTGGTCCGCGACTACGAGCACCACCCCTCCTCCTCCGCCTCCCGCGTCTACTGGGCGATGACCCACGTCATGACCCGGCGCCTCACCGGCGCGAACACTCCCACCTGGCGCGAAGCGCAGGCGGTGACAGCGTGATCATCCAGACCCCTGCTCGACGCCCTGGGCCTCCAGGAAGACGCCGCCCGGGCCCTGGCCGACGACCTCCGCGAACAGATTGACGCCTTGCAGACCAGGCTGCGGGAGGCCGAGACCCATCTGGAGCGCCTCGCGATCACCCGCACAACCGTCACCGGCCTCGCCGACCGGCTCCCGGCCCACACACCCGACCTGCCCGAGCACCCGGACTACCCCCGCATCCTCACCGTGTTCAACGACGCGACCGGACCGCTACGGGCCAGGGACGTCTGCGAAATCCTCGGGCACGAACTGCTGCCGAAAAACGTCGAAGGCACTCGCGCCAAGCTGAAACGCCTCGTCAAACTCGGGATCCTCACCGAGCCCGACCCCGGCAACTTCGCCAGGAAGCCCTAACTGATGAAACCTCCACCAGCGACCTTGCTCAGCCTCAACCAGAAACAGACATCACCTTACGAACCGCCCACTAAGGAGGGGAGGGAGCCTGCGGATGCTGCTGCTCCCGTGGCAGCCCGGCGATCATGGCACCCCGGTGCAGCACGTCGCGGAGCATGGCGGGGGTCAGGGTCCGGGTGGACATGTTGCGCTGGCTGGGGTGGTATCCGCCGATCAGGTGCATCTGCCGTTCGCCGCCTGCGTCGGTGAGGAGGGCTTCGGCTCCGTGGCCAAAGGCCGGACGGGGGCGGGGCAGCTGCCAGCCTGCGCTCGTCAGCACGGGCAGCAGTGCCTGCCAGGCGAAGCCGCCGAGGACCACGACGGCTTTCAGGGTCGGTCGCAGGAGTTCCAGTTCGCGGGCGAGCCACGGGCGGCAGGTGTCACGCTCGGCAGTGGTGGGGCGGTTGTCGGGCGGCGCGCAGTGCACGGGCACCGTGATCCGCACCCCGTACAGTTCCATGCCGTCACCGCGGTGGGTGGCGGTCGGCTGGGAGGCCAGGCCGAGGTCGTACAGGGCGGCGTACAGCACGTCGCCGGACGGGTCACCGGTGAAGATCCGCCCGGTGCGGTTGCCGCCGTGGGCGGCCGGAGCCAGACCGACGATGGCCAGCGCCGCGTCCGGCGGGCCGAGGCCGGGCACCGGCCTCGCCCAGTAATCCCACTCCCTGTATGCCCGGCGCTTGACCTGGGCGACCTCTTCCCGCCAGGCCACCAGGCGCGGGCAGGCCCGGCAGGTGGCCACGGCGGCGTCCAGCCTGCTCACGTCATGTATCCGTGGCGCGGTCGCGGCCGGGAAGTGCTGTGTCTCCGGAGTGGCAGGGCCGGTTTCGCGCACACCGTTCTCCTCTGCTGCGGGCTGGGGGTGCGAGTGCCGGCCGCAGGTTTCCGGCCTGCTCACCCACTCGGCGATAAAATTGGTGAGCCGAACACATCCGCGCCCGCAGGTGACCTCACTGCTGTCCACCGGGCCCGGGCCGGGAGTGGCCGATCGATCTGAAGGGTGCCGTCATGGCCGAACAGATCACCTACCGCCGAGTCTATGAGGAGACCTCGCCCGAGGACGGCAAGCGGGTGCTCGTCGACCGGGTCTGGCCGCGGGGCATGCGCAAAGAGGACGCGCACCTGGACGAGTGGCTGCGTGACGTCGCCCCGACAAGCGAACTGCGCAAGTGGTACAGGCATGAGCCCAGCCGCTTCACGGAATTCCGTAGCCGCTACCTGGCAGAACTGCGCGATGCCGGGCACCGCGAGGCGGCCGAGCATCTGCGTGACCTGGCGGCGCACGACAAGCTCATGCTGCTGACCGCCACCAAGGACGTGGACCACAGCCAGGCCGCTGTCCTGGCCGAATGGCTGACCAAGAAGCGGTGACAAACACACGAGGTCCGCACGGACGACGAGCGGCGGATTTTGATCGTCGACGGCGGGTGCGGCGCAGTTCACGTCGTGCGGTGCTACGTCGTCGGCGTGGCCTGCGCGGGCGCGTCCCAATCACCGTCGACCATACCGGCTCGCTCTCTGACAGACCGCGGCCGAGTCCGGGTCGGTCGATTCCGCCATCGAGGACCTCGGGGTGCTGGTCCACCGGCGCCGCGCGGACGAGTCCAGTCCCACGTGTGGCGCCATGCTGGGGATCCTGCGCCCGAGATGTGAGGAGGGATGATGGTGCGAACGAACATCATCCGCGAGGAGCGCATGACGGTCAGTTACGACGTGGTGAACGGCTGGACGGTTGTTGAGATCGATGGCGAAGTCGACGCCCACGCCTCCCCCTTGGCCCGTGAAGCAGTGATCAAGCTGGTCGACGACGGGCACCGCCACTTCGTCCTGGATTTGAGCTTCGTATCCTTCATGGACTCGATGGGGCTGGGCGTGGTCGTGGCGGTCACGAAACGCATCCGTGAACACGAAGGCTCACTGCGGATAGCGGCCGCCTCTGGCCGGATCGTCAGGGTCTTCGACATCAGTGGCCTGCGTAACCTTTACGAGATCCACCCCTCACCAGAGGAGGCAACGCGCCAGGCTCCCTCGCTCGACAGCCTGGCGCACTGGCCCCACCCGTCAAGCTGAGGAACGCTCACGGGAACACCGTCGTCCAACTCGCCCGGCTTGAAGCGGCGCATCCCGGCTTGAGGCATGGCGTCGGTGAGGAATGGCGAGAGGTACGGCAATCGTGGCGGGTCAACTGTGCTGCCCGGCCGCGCAGTAGAGCGAGGTCACGGTTGTCCTCCTACACGACGATGCGCATCGGTTGTTCGAGCAGTGCCTTGAGGTCGGTGAGGAAGACGGCGCCTGTGGCCCCGTCGACGGCCCGGTGGTCGATGGCCAGGGTCAGGGCCATCACCGTGCCGGCGGCGAGTTCGCCGTCGCGGACGACGGGTTCGGGGTGGGCGGCCCCGACGGCGAGGATGGCTGCCTGCGGGGGGTTGATGACGGCGGTGAAGTGGTCGATGCCGTAGGGGCCGAGGTTGCTGATGGTGAAGGTGCCGTCGGCGAGATTGTCGAGGCTGAGGTGCCCGGCGCGGGCCTTGTCGGCGAGCGTGCGGGCTTCGCGGGCGATCTCGGTGAGGGTCTTGCGGTCGGCGTCGTGGATGACGGGGACGGTCAGCCCGTCGTCGAGGGCGACGGCGATGCCGATGTGGATCCGGTGGTGGTGCAGGATGCGGGTCTCGTCCCAGGAGGCGTTCATCTCCGGGTGGGTGCGCAGTGCGGTGGCGCATGCCTTGATGATCAGGTCGTTCACGCTCACGCGGGGGCCATGCTCGCCGATGCGCGCTTTGAGGTCGGTGCGGAAGGCGAGCAGCGGCTCCGCGTCGACCATGGCGGTGAGGTAGAAGTGCGGTGCCTGTTGTGCGCTTTGGGTCAAGCGCTGGGCGGTCAGGCGGCGCACCGTGCTGAGCGGGACCACCTCGGTGTCCTCGGTGTCCTCGGCGGTCGCGGAAGGCCGCATGGTGGGTTGTTCCCGCTCGGCTGGAGCCGGTTGCGCAGGGGCCGGGGCGGGGCCCGCAGGGGCTTGCTTCGGGGCGATGGCCTTCTCCACGTCGGCGCGGACGATCCGGCCGCCGGGGCCGCTGCCGGTGATGCTGTCGATGTCGATGCCGTGTTCACCGGCGATGCGCCGCGCCAGCGGGGAGGTCGGAACTCTGCGCGGTTCTGCTGGGGAGGGCGGGGAACTCATCGCGGCTGACGGAGCCGGTGCGGCCGGTGTGGGGGCTTCGGACGTCGGCTCCGGTTGGGTGGGCTGTGCTGCTTCGGCCGGAGGTGTGGCGGGCTGCTCGGGCGCGGGCGGCCGCATGGTCGTGGCGGACTGGTCGCCGATGACCGCGACCGCTGTGCCGATCGGCACCGTGCTGCCCTCGGGGACGAGCAGGCGGGTCAAGGGGCCCTCGTCGTAGGCTTCGAGGTCCATGAGGGCCTTGTCGGTTTCGATCTCGGCGATGACGTCGCCCTTGTGGATCTGGTCGCCCTCTTCCTTGAGCCACCGGGCGAGCGTGCCCTCCTCCATGGTGTCGGACAGGCGGGGCATGAGGATCTCGTGCATGCGGGGTGTCTCCTAACCGCGTCCGGACGGCTGAGGGCTGGGCGTGAAACTGGTGGCGTCGAGTACCTCGCGGACCACCCGCGTGAGGGCGGCGGCATCCGGCAGGGCGGCGCGTTCCAGAGGCTTGGCGTACGGGAGGGGGACCTCGGCGGCGGCGACGCGCCGGACGGGGGCATCGAGGTGGTCGAAGGCCCCTTCCTGGATGGTGGCGGCGATCTCCGCTCCGATGCCGTAGCTGAGCCAGTCGTCCTCCAGCACGACGGCGCGGCCGGTCCGGCGGACCGAAGCGCACACGGTGGCCCGGTCCAGCGGGCGCAGGCTGCGCAGGTCGACCACCTCCGCGGAGATTCCCTCCTCTTCCAGGCGGCGGGCGACGTCGAGGGCGATGACGGCGGCGCGGGAGTAGGCGACGATCGTCACGTCGCGGCCCTGCTTGGTGACGGCGGCAGTGCCGATCGGCACGGGGGATGTGGGCGTAGAAGACCTCCAGGTTCTGCGAGTGGGTGGCGGCCAGTTGCTGCCCGCCCCCTCCCGGGGTGCGGATCACCATCGGCACCGACACCTGGCCGCCGAACATGGAGTGCAGTTTCGCGGCGTGGTTGATGATCTGGTCGATGGCCAGCAGGCTGAAGTTGATGGTCATGATCTCCACGACCGGGCGCAGCCCGAGCATGGCGGCTCCGATCGCGGCGCCGGTGAAGCCTTCCTCGCAGATCGGGGTGTCACGTACCCGACGGGGGCCGAATTCGGCCAGCAGCCCGGCGGTGATCTTGTAGGAGCCCTCGAAGACGCCGATTTCCTCTCCGACGAGCAGCACGTTGTCGTCCCGCAGCAGTTCGGCGCGTAGTGCGCCGTGCAGGGCCTGGCGGTAGGTGACGGTCTCGCCCACGACTTACCCCCCGTCCTGTGCGCTGCCGGCGGCCTGGTGGCAGGGCAAGGGGTCGCCCGGCAGGCCGCGGAAGACGCTTGTGACGTCGGTGGCGTACAGGTGGTCGAAGAGGGTGTCGACAGTTGGGGCAGGGCTTGCGTCGGCGAAGTCGACCGCGGCGGTGACCTGGTGGTCGACCTCCTCGTCGATGCGGGCTGCCGCCTGTGGGGTGAGGACGCCGTCCTCGATCAGCCGGAGCCTGAAGGCGGGCACCGGGTCCTTCTCCCGCAGCTGGGCCGCGTCCTCGGGGGTGCGGTAGCGGGCGGGGTCGACGACGGAGTGGCCGCGCAGCCGGTAGCTGACCGTCTCCAACAGCCTGGGCCGGTGCTCGGTGCGTGCCTGCTCCAGCATCGTCTGAGCGGCCTCCCGCACGGCGAGTACGTCGCCTCCGTCCACGCGGGTTCCGGGGATGCGGTAGGCGCATCCGCGCCGGAACAGCTCCGGCTCCCCGGCCGCCGCCGCGACGGGGGTGCCCATCCCGAGTTGGTTGTTGACGATGACGTAGACGATGGGAAGGTGCCACACGGCGGCGAGGTTGAGGGACTCGTGGAACGCGCCGATGTTGGTGGTGCCGTCCCCGAGCAGGCACATCACCGCCTCGCTGCCGGCTCCGGGCTCGCCGCGGTAGGCGATCGCCAGCGCGGCGCCGGTGGCCAGGGGCAGCTGGCCGCCGACGATGCCGTAGCCGCCGAGCAGCCGCAGCTCGGTGTCGAACAGGTGCATGGAGCCGCCTCGTCCGCCGGACAGGCCGGTGGTGCGGCCGAACAGCTCCGCCATCACCCGGCCCGGGTCGGCGCCGCGGGCGAGGGCGTAGCCGTGTTCCCGGTAGGTGGTGAACAGGTAGTCGGTGGGCCGCAGTGCGTCCATCAGCCCGACGCAGGTGGCTTCCTCACCGAGGTTGAGATGGCAGTACCCGCCGATCTTCGCGCGGGTGTACATCTCCGCCGCCCGCAGCTCGAAGGCTCTGATCAGCGCCATCTGCCGGTAGTAGCCGCGCAGCACCTCAACCTCGCTGTCGGAGAGCACACTGGCGGGTGCGGGGCGGGCCGTGCCCGCGGTGTCGGCGGCGGGATCGCGGCCCGGTGTCGGTGAGGAGCTCATTGTCCGCCGGTTTCCTTACGTCGGTGCGGCCTTGTCTCAGCTGCCGGGTGGTGCTTCCTGGACGGCGAAGCGGTCGGCGGCCGCGTGGCACTTGGGGCAGCGCTCGGGCGGGCGGTCGCCGTGGGCGGTCTCGCCGCACACGGTGCAGGCCCACTCGGTGGTCAGCAGCGCCACGACGTCGGAGCGGCTGATGATGCCGACCAGGCGTCCGGCGGCCAGCACGGGGACGCGGCGGATGCGCCGCTCGACCAGCAGATGGCGAACATCGTCGACGTCGGTGTCCTCGGTGACACTGATCACCGTCCGGGTCATCACCTGCGCAGCGGTGCCCCCAGAGCGGGCCAGCAGGTCGTACTCACTGACCAGGCCCACGACCGCGCCGCCGGCGTCGAGTACGGGGACGGCGCTGATCCGGCGGCCGTGCAGCACGGCCGCGATCTCGGGCACCGGGGTGTCCTCGGTGACCGTGACCACCGGGGCCGTCATGATCTCCTTGACGTTCATCGCGCCCTCTCGATCGCTGTGTGGGGCGGGCCGCATCAGACCAGGGTGGTCGTCGTCGGGGTGATGGTGGTGCCGCGAGGCGGAGGTGCGGTGTCGGGTCGCTCATGGCGCCTGGCCGGCGCCCAGGACGGAGAGGGCTTCGCGGACCATCTGGTGGGTGAAGCCCCACTCGTTGTCGTACCAGCTCATGACCTTCACGAGTGTGCCGTCCACCACCCGGGTCATCGCGGCGTCGATGACCGAGGCCCTGGCGTCGCCGATGATGTCGGTGGAGACCATCGGTTCCTCGGCGACGGCGAGGACGCCGCGGTACCGTTCGCTGCCGGCTTCCTCGCGGAAGAGGTCGTTGATCTCCTCCGCGGTGGTCGGCCGGGCGGTGACCATCGTGATGTCCGCGATCGATCCGACCGGCACCGGAACGCGGATCGCCACCCCGTCGAAGCGCCCTGCCAGCGCGGGCAGCGCCCGGGTGGTGGCCCGCGCCGCCCCGGTGGACGCGGGGACCATGTTGATGCCGGCGGCGCGGCCGCGCCGGACGTCCTTGCTGGGGCCGTCGACGAGTTGCTGGCTGGTGGTGTAGGCGTGGACGGTGGACATGATCGCCCGTTCGATCCCGATCCTGCGCTCCAGCACCTCGACCACCGGAGTGATGCAGTTGGTGGTGCAGCTCGCGCACGAGATGACCTGCACGCCGTCCGGGGCCTGGTTCACTCCGGGCACCACGGTCGCGACCGTCTCGGTACGCGCTGGAGCGGACAGGATCACAAACCTGGCTCCGGCTTCCAGGTGGCGGCGTAGCTCCTCCTCGTGGCGGAAGGCCCCGGTGCATTCCAGCACCAGGTCGATGCCCAGCTCCCGCCACGGCAACCGGGCCGGATCACGCTCTGCGAACACCGGGACCTCGTGCCCGTCGATGCTCAGCGCACCATCGCTCGCCGTGACCGTCTTGCCGTAGCGGCCGTAGACGCTGTCGTGCTTCAGCAGGTAGGCGAGGTTGTCTACCTCGACGAGGTCGTTGACGGCGGCGACCTCAACGCCGTCGACGTCGTGGAGGATCTTCAGCGCGGCACGTCCGATGCGTCCGAGTCCGTTGATGGCGATCTTCGGCATGTCAGACATCCCTTCGCTGAGCGCGTGATCCCCTGCCCGTCCTACATCACCAGCAAGGCTGCGACCGGTGGAACTACGCCACATGGTGGCGCACCATACGCGGGCGAAGCGGGGCGAACGGCCCGCACGGTCCCGTGAGTCTCCCCGCCCGCAAACTTCAGCGCCACGCAAAGGCCCGGGGGAAGGATCGAGCAGGGAAGAGACCACCGATCGATCACGTGGCGTGTCCGCGGCCACGCCCAGCCGAGAGAACCTGACCGAACGGACATTGATACGGCATGCCCACGACACATCTCCTCGGGAGCCTTCAGTGGCGGTGGTGGTCTCACCCCATATCGGCCCGGATGGTCAGGTGGCGTGGACCACCACGTCCCGCCTGAACACCACCGCCGGGCACCTGCGCCATGGTGGTCCGGGTGATCGCCGCTGGACTCCGTCGCTCAGGTTGCTGTAGGCGGGAACGCCGCTGACCATGAGTGCGGGCGGAACTGCGACCATCGACGGCGGCCGCTGGAGCGCACGCGTGCGGCGCGGTACGTCCATCGCACTGACGGCACTCGTGACCTGCGTGCTGGCCTGGACGAGGACCACGCCGCACAGTCCGTCTTCATCTCAGAGGAGATCGTCGCCCTGGCGTTCGCCGTGGCGATCAACGGCTGGAACCGGCCCCGAGGACTGCGCGCACCGGTCACCCGCCATTGACGGACTCGACCCGCCGCCGAACATCCCTGGAGCCAGCCGATCCTGAGGAGTGACTTCCGTGACCGTCGACAGTTTCGCTGCCCGAGGACCGCTTACCACCGCTGGATCCTCCTTCACCATCTACCGGCTCGACGCGGTCAACGGGACCGCGCGGCTCCCGTACAGCCTGAAGGTGCTGCTGGAGAACCTGCTGCGCAACGAGGACGGCCGTACGGTGACCGCCGACCAGATCAGTGCGCTGGCCGGCTGGGATCCGGCCGCCGAGATCCAGTTCACCCCGGCGCGGGTGCTGATGCAGGACTTCACGGGCGTGCCGTGCATCGTGGACCTGGTGGCGATGCGCGAGGCGTTGGCCGCCCTGGGTGGCGATGCGGCGCGCATCGACCCGCTGCGGCCGGTGGAACTGGTCATCGACCACTCCGTGATCGCCGACCACTACGGCGTTCCGGAGGCGTTTGACCGCAATGTCGAGTTGGAGTTCCGGCGCAACGCCGAGCGCTACCAGTTCCTGCGCTGGGGGCAGAAAGCCTTCGACAACCTGCGCGTCGTGCCGCCCGGCACCGGCATCTGCCACCAGGTGAACCTGGAACACCTGGCACGCGTCGTTTTCGGCGAAGACGGGCTGGCTTTCCCCGACACCCTGGTCGGCACCGACTCCCACACCCCGATGGTCAACGGGCTTGGCGTACTCGGCTGGGGCGTGGGCGGCATCGAAGCGGAAGCGGCCATGCTCGGCCTGCCCCTGAGCATGCTCATCCCCCGGGTCATCGGGGTGAAGCTGACCGGCGCACTGCCCGAGGGCAGCACCGCCACCGACCTGGTGTTGACCATTGCCGAGAAACTGCGCGCGCACGGCGTGGTCGGCACCTTCGTGGAGTTCTACGGTCCCGGCGTGGCTAATGTGCCGCTGGCCAACCGGGCCACCATCGGCAACATGAGCCCGGAGTACGGCGCCACCTGCGCGATCTTCCCCATCGACGCCGAGACCCTCTCCTACCTGCGGCTCACCGGGCGCAGCGCAGAGCAGGTGGCGCTCGTCGAGGCGTACGCCAAGGAACAGGGCCTGTGGCACGACCCCCGTCACGAGCCTCCCTACTCCGAGACGCTGGAGTTGGACCTGTCGGCTGTCGTGCCGTCGATCGCCGGGCCGAAACGCCCGCAGGACCGCATCCCGCTCGCGGACGCACCGCGCGCCTTCCACGCCGTACTGGACGGATATGTCCGCTGGGACCCCGCGCCGGTCGGGCTGGATGCGAGCAGCGCGGAATCCTTCCCCGCCTCCGACCCCGTCGCGGTGACCGGCAACCGCCCCGGTGACGCACCCGCCCACTTCGATACCGCCCCAGCCGCGGACGACGACACGTCCCTGAACCCCACCAGCCTGACGCTGAAGGACGGCACCGGTGTCGAGATCGGCCACGGATCGGTAGTGATCGCCGCGATCACCTCCTGCACCAACACGTCCAACCCGCAGGTCATGGTCGGCGCCGCCCTGCTCGCCAAGAAGGCGGTCGAACACGGGCTGAGGCCGAAACCATGGGTGAAGACTTCCCTCGCCCCCGGCTCGAAGGTCGTCATGGACTACCTCGCACGCGCCGGCCTGGTCCCCTACCTGGACAAGCTCGGCTTCGACCTCGTCGGCTACGGCTGCACCACCTGCATCGGAAACTCCGGCCCCGATCGACGAGGTGGCCCGCGCCGTGTCCGAACACGATCTGGCGGTGGCCGCGGTGCTCTCCGGCACCCGCAACTTCGAAGGCCGCATCCACCCCCAGACGAAACTCAACTACCTCGCCTCCCCTCCGCTGGTGGTCGCCTACGCACTGGCCGGGTCGATGACCGTCGACCTCACCCACGATCCGCTCGGCACCGCAAGCGACGGCAAACCGGTGTTCCTGCGCGACATCTGGCCCAGCCAGCAGGAGGTCCAGGACGTCATCGCCTCCTGCCTGCGGCCGGAAATGTTCACCCGCGACTACGCGGACGTCTTCACGGGCGGCGAGCAGTGGCGGGCCCTGCCCACCCCGGAAAGCGAGTTGTTCGCCTGGGACCCCGATTCCACCTACGTGCGCCGGCCGCCCTACTTCGACGGCATGAGCCGTACGCCCGAGCCATCGCGCGACATCGAAGGCGCCCGGGTGCTGGCCCTGCTCGGCGACTCGGTCACCACCGACCACATCTCTCCCGCGGGCGCCATCAAGCGCGACTCTCCCGCCGGGGAATACCTCACCGGCCACGGCGTCGCACCGAGAGAGTTCAATTCCTACGGTTCCCGGCGCGGCAACCACGAGGTGATGATCCGGGGCACCTTCGCCAACATCCGGCTGCGCAACCTGCTCGCACCGGGCACCGAGGGAGGCGTCACCCGGCACCTGCCCGACGGCGAGCAGACCACCATCTACGACGCGGCCACCCGGTACGCGGCCGAGGGCGTACCGCTGCTGGTGATCGCCGGAAAGGAGTACGGTTCCGGCTCCTCCCGCGACTGGGCGGCCAAGGGCACCGCCCTGCTGGGGGTGCGCGCCGTACTGGCCGAGTCGTATGAGCGCATCCACCGCTCCAACCTCATCGGCCTGGGCGTCCTGCCCCTGCAGTTCACGACCGGCCAGAGCCGGGAGTCCCTCGGTCTGACCGGCGAGGAAGCCTATACAGTCCGCGGCCTGGCAGGCGCGGGCGAACTGCCCCGGGAGGTCACGGTCACCGCGGTGGGCCCGGCCGACGTGCTTCAGATCGAGGCCCGTGTCCGCATCGACACCGCCACCGAGGCCGACTACTACCGCCACGGCGGCATCCTGCCCTACGCACTGCGCACCCTGCTGCCGCAGGCGTGACCCGGCACCGCTGCACCCGGGCGACGTCTGGTGCCCGACGGAAACCCGCCGACATGACTCACCGGGCGGCCGCGCTGGGAAGGCGCACGGCGAGCAGGGCGACATCATCGTCGAACTTCTGGCCGCGCTCGGACAGGACCGCGTCGCAGAACGCGTCCAGCGGGGCGCCGGCCAGCCTAGAGGCACGGTCGGCCAGCGTACGCAGAGCGTCGTCGATGTCCTGGTCGCGGCGTTCCACCAGACCGTCGGTGAACAGCAGCAGCGTGCTACCCGGTGTCAGCGGGTGTGCGTGGTCGAACCGGGGCACGGACGGGTCGATGCCGACGGGGATCCCATGGCGGGCGGGGGCGAGGTAGCGGGTGTGGCCGTCCGTGGCGACCAGCAGCGGCGGAGGATGCCCGGCGTTGGTCCAGCGGAACGTGTACGCGTCCTCGCTCTCACCGCCGCGCTCGATGCGTCCGAGCACCAGAGTGGCGGCGGTCGGATCGCCGAACATGGTCAGGGCCGCGTCGAGCTTCGACACAACCAGGCTGGGCGGTCCGCCCCGGTCGTAGGCCAGGGCACGCAGCATGTTGCGGATCTGCCCCATCACCGGGGCGACCTGCACATCGTGACCAGTGACATCACCGACGACGACGCAGGTCGCCCCGTCGGGCAGCAATAGGGCGTCGTACCAGTCACCGCCGAGTTTCGGCAGGTCCGACGCCGGCTCGTATCGGGCGTGCACCTCGATCGGCGCCAGGTCGGGCAGAGTGGGCAGCATGATGCGCTGGAAGTGCTCGGCGGCACGGTTGAGCTGCCCGTACAGGCGGGCGTTCTCGATGCTGACGCTCGCGGCGCTGGCCAGCGCGGTCAGCAGCGCCTCGTCGTCGTCGCCGAAGGGCGTCCCGTCCCTCTTGTCGGCCAGGTATAGGTTGCCGTAGACCGTGCCGCGCACCATCAACGGCGCCCCCAGCAGCGTCCTCATCACCGGGTGCCCGGGGGGAAAGCCGACGGAGCGGGGGTCGGCCAAAATGTCCGCCACCCGCAACGGCTCCCGGTCCGATACCAGGCTGCCCAGCAAGCCGTGCCGCTGTGGCAGCCCCACGGCGGCCGTAAGCTGCTCCGCGTCCACCCCGACCGTGATCAGATCGGCGAAGTCACCGCTTTCCCCGAGCACGCCCAGCGCACCGTAGCGCGCGCCCACCAGATCCGCGCCCGCCTCCACGATGTGGTGCAACACCGCCCGGGTGTCCATGTCGGCGCTGATGGCCACCACTGCGTCCAGCAACCGTTGCAGCTGGCGCTGCCCCAACGCGATGGGCCGGGGCTGTGTCCTCGCCGCATCCGGGGATGGCGCCCCAGCCGACTGCCGGGTCTCGTCACTCGCCGCCGCGTCAGGCATGGAAGTCTGCTCCGGCTGCTGCCTGGGATCGTGCGCCATGCCTGCTACCTCCCTGCGCCGTCAGCACCGGGCTGCCCGTACGCCACCCTACGGCTTTGCCCGAACCGGGAGCAGCCCCCAACTCACCCCTTGACGCGTGAAGATCCCAGCCCAGGAACACGCCGCAGCAGCACGCGGCACGTTGCCGGAACGGCGGCTGCCTCCTCAAGCCCTTGCCGTGCCGACTGCTCCAGGGAGGGGGTCAGGGCACGACGACGACGGGGCAGTGCGCGCGTCGGGCCATCCATGCCGGTACCGACCCGATCAAGTGGTGCAGCCGTTGCTCCGGTGCTCCCAGAACCAGGGCCTCGGCCCAGTGTTCGTCCGCCAGACGAGCCAGCTGGCGCGCCGTGTCGCCGACGCAGCCGGCCACGTGAACCTCCACACCGGCCAGGGTGGCCGCCTTGAGCGCGTCGGTGAGCTCCGCGCGCAGCCAATCGAGCACATCGTCCTCGGGGTCGGCAACGAAGACGAAGGGACCTGCTCCCGCCCCCATGTCATATCGCGAGGGATCCGGGCTGATGTATGCCACGAGCAGCGGCCTGCTGGTTCGGCGGGCCAGTCCGGTGGCCCAGGCCAGTGCACGACCGCTGGCTCTCGACCTGTCATAGCCCACCAGAACAGGATGCGCCGGAGCAGCAGGCGGCGCAGGGGACGTCTCATCCGCTGTCACGGCTGCACTCACGCACTCGATCGAGGCACACCGGTCAGGATATCGGTGTGCTCGGGCTCGGGATCAGCCACGTGGGAAGCCTGGGGCCCTGTCACACCCGATCGGCTGCTGTGCCGCGGCCCGTTCGTCCACAAACGAAGCCGGCGCGATGCAGGGGGTATCCAGTTGGCCTTTCCACCCGGCAGTGTCGCTCCCGCGTCGGGCGGGGCGCTCGGTGCTGGGTAGCCGGGCCAGCGGTCGGGCGCGCTTGCTGGGAGGCGAGCGGGAGAATGCGGCCGGTGGGAAAGTAGAGCCATGGAGGCTGACGGTCGATCTGGGGCCGGCCGGGCCGCACCAGAGCGCCGGACGGCTCGGGTGGATGGCTACGTGCCTCTGCGTGACTACGCGGTGATCGGTGACGGCCGGACCGTGGCGCTGATCGCTGCGGACGGTTCGGTGGACTGGCTGGGGCTGCCGGACCTGGACGCGCCGACGGTCTTCGCCGCCGCCCTGGACGCCTCTCGTGGTGGCCGGTTTCAGCTGGAGCCCGAGGAGCCGTACCAGGCGACCCGCAGGTACCTGCCTGGCACGAACGTGCTGGAGACGACATTTCGCACGGAGCGGGGGACGGCAAGGGTCACGGACGCGCTCTCGCTGAACGACGACCTCGCGCTCACTCCGATGCGGGAGCTGTTGCGAAAGCTCGACGGTGTGGCGGGGACCGTGCCGATGCGCTGGAGCGTACGGCCCCGGTACGGCTATGGCTCTCGCGCGCCGCGCATGCAATGGCGCCGGGGTGTCCCCGTGGCCGTCGATGGTGCCGATGCGATGGCTGTGTGCGGCTGGGATGTCGGCCTGGTGGAGTGCCGTGACGGTGAGGTCGCAGGCCGGTTCGACCTGCGCGAAGGCGCCGGCTCGTTGATCGCGGTGCCGTTCGCCCACCAGGAGCCGCTCGTTCTGCCGGCCCGAAGCGAGTGCGAGGCGAGGATGGAGCGCACGTGCCAGGCGTGGCGCCGCTGGGCCGGTGCACGGGAGTACACCGGGCCGTGGCGAGAGGCGGTCTCACGCAGTGCGCTCGCACTGAAGCTGCTCGTCTTCGCCCAGTCCGGAGCGGTCGCCGCCGCGGCGACCTGCTCCCTGCCGGAGTACATAGGTGGCGAACGCAACTGGGACTACCGGTTCTCCTGGATCCGGGATTCAGCCTTTGCTCTGGACGCGTTCCTGCAACTCGGGTGCACTGCTGAGGCACATGCCTACTTCTGGTGGCTGATGCACGCCTCCCAGCTCACACATCCCCGGCTGCGGGTCCTCTACCGGCTGGACGGTGGGACCCCCGCCCGCGAACGGGTCCTTCCCCTGTCGGGCTACCGAGGCTCGGCTCCGGTGCGGACCGGCAACGCGGCCGCCGAGCAGATCCAGTTGGACACCTACGGCGAGTTGCTGCATACCGGCTGGCTGTATGCCGGTGCGACGGGGCGGCTGGACGCGGACGTGGCCCGCAGGCTGGCGGAACTGGCTGACTTCGTCTGCGCCGGTTGGCAGCGGCCCGACTCCGGAATCTGGGAGGTCCGCAGCACGCCCCTGCACTTCACACAGTCCAAGATGATGTGCTGGGTGGCGCTCGACCGGGCCATCGATCTGGCACAACGGCGACTGATCCCCAATCGACACGCGCCTCGCTGGCGCGCCGCCCGCCTGGAGATCCACCAGTTCATCGAGAACCAGTGCTTCTCAGAGCGCGGCGGCTCCTACGTACGGTCCGCCGGAAGCGAGGACCTGGACGCCGCCGTGCTGCTCGGCCTGCTGTACGGCTACGACGGCGCCCAACCGCGCCTGCGCTCCACCGTGGACACGATCGACCGCAGCCTGCGCAATGGTCCGTATGTGGCCAGGTACTCCGGTGAAGACGGCATTCAGGGAAGCGAGGGGGCGTTCGTGGCCTGCTCGTTCTGGCTGGCGGAGTCCCTGGCGCGGACCGGGCGCGTGGAGCGTGCGGCCACTTTGATGGACGACCTGGTCGCACTGGCCAATGACGTCGGCCTGTACAGCGAGGAGATCGACCCGGCCGACGGCGCATTCCTCGGCAACCTCCCCCAGGCGCTGAGCCATCTGGCGCTGATCAGCGCGGCCACAGCCATCGACGCCGCCCTGAGCGGGGCGGCCCGATGAACCCGGCAGGTATCGCCGCCGGCGGGTTCATCGGAACGCTCGTTCTGACCACCGCGCTGCGGGCAGCCAGCGCCCTGAGCCTGACACGCATGGATCTGCCGTTTCTGCTCGGCACGGTGGTGACCGTCGACCGCACCCGCGCGAAGGCCCTCGGGTACCTGATGCACTTCGTCAACGGGCAGATTTTCGCCTTCGTCTACTATGCCGTCTTCCTCGCCATCCATCACGCCGGCTGGTGGTGGGGCGCGCTGTTCGGCCTGATCCACGGGCTCTTCGCCGTCACGGCGCTGGTGAACACCCTGCTGCCTCTCGTTCACCCCCGCATGGGCAGCGCATTGACCAGCGCTCCGGACGTGGCACTGCTCGAACCCCCGGGCTTCCTGATGCTCAACTACGGCCCGAGCACACCGATCGTCTCCGTGGTGGCCCACATCGCCTACGGGGCTCTGATCGGCGGATTCGCCTCGCTCGCCGGTTGAGGAGGCACCACGAGAAGGTGGCGCCGTGCGAGAGTGCCGTGCCCCGGGAGGAGGCTCCACCACCCTTGCCATACCGAGCGGCAGGCGCTGGTGGCCTGTAGCGTACAGAGAAGGTCTTCCCTGAAGAGCCGAAAGGTCAGAGGGCGGAAATTGGGGGCCTCGATGGGATCAGACGCAGCCTCGATGCCCGGCGCCGGCGATCCGGCAGCCGACGCCGGACGGGCCGGTCCGCCAGGGCGGGATCGCGGGCCCCTGCTTGCATCGGTGGTGATGTTCGTATCCGACCTCGACCGGTCAGTGGAGTTCTACCGTGAACTGCTGAAGATGCGGGTCACAGTCCGCACCACCACCGCTGCGCTGCTCGTCGGCTCGGACGACATGCAGGTGTACGTGCGTCACATGGGCAGGGTCGTCCATGCTCTGGGCGGCATTGGCGTTCAGTACGTGATCTGGACTGCGGACAGCCTCGATGATCTGCACCGGTGTGAGCGGACACTCAAGGAGCGCTCTGCCCACACTTCGTCCAGGGAGATGGCCGACGGCTTCACCGTGGTCGAGGGACGCGATCCGGACGATGTGCCTGTGGTCATCGCCTACCCCGGGCCGAACAAGGCAGCGCGGCAGGAGATCATGGCGCGGATCTACACCTGGTGAGCGTCACCCCGGGCGCTCTGGCCCGGGAGACATCAGTTCGCCACCCCGGCTGTCTGCGTCAGGTGCCTTCACCACGGACCACCAGGACGGGACAGGCGGCGTGGGTCACGCAGTGCTGACTGACGGAACCAAGCAGCGGATATGCCTTCCCAGCAGCCGGTGATAGGTATTGGCCACGTCGCCGGCTGCGTAGATGTGCGGGTCGGAGCTCCACAGGGAGGCGTCGACCACGACTCCGTGGTCGATCTGCAGGCCGGAGTCTTTGGCCAGTTGGGTGTTGGGGGTGGCGCCGATGCCGACCAGGACGGCGTCCGCGTCGATGAGGGTGCCGTCGGCGAGCAGTACCCCCGCGGCTTTTCCGCCGGCGCCGACGATCTCGGTGACCTGCACGCCGAGCCGCAGGTCCACGCCGTGGGCACGGTGGAGGTCTGCGAAGACGGGTGCGATCTGTGGGCCCAGAACGCGCAGCAGCGGAAGTGCGTCTGCCTCCAGGACGGTCACCTTCACGCCGGCGTCCCGGGCCGCAGCAGCCACCTCCAGACCGATCCATCCTCCCCCGACGAAGACCATGCGCGAGGAGGTTTCGAACGTGCGGTGGATGCGCTCGCAGTCTCCGACGCGGCGCAGGTAGAGCACCCCGTCGAGGTCGGCGCCGGGAACCGTAAGCCGCCGGGGGGAGGCGCCGGTGGCCAGCAGCAACCTGTCGTATCCGATGCGCTCGCCGCTGGAGAGGGTTGCCGTCCGCTGGTGGCGGTCGATCGCGGTGACGGTGGTGTCCAGCAGGAGATCGATGTCCTGTTCGGCGTACCACTGCGGCGGGTGGACGAAGATCGTCTCACGGTCCTGCTTGCCCTGCAGATACCCCTTCGACAGAGGCGGCCGCTCATACGGCGGATCCGGCTCGTCCCCGACGAGTACGATCCGGCCGTCGAAACCGTTCTCGCGGAGGGCTTCGGCGGCTTTGGCGCCGGCCAGGCCGGCTCCGACGATCACGAACGTGACCTGTGTCAGTTTCATCAGGGGATGCTCCCTGCTCTCGGCTGCTGCGGGCCCGCACGCTGTCGCCGTTGCCAGGCCATGTCGGGATCCGCAGTAGGCGGCAGGTGATTGTCGTGCATCAGGATGGTTTTGCCGGCGTCCCGGACGGCACGACCACGACAGGGAGGTGTGCGTGATGCACGACCTCGGTGCTGGTGGACCCCAGGGTGAGGCGTCCCCACGCTCCCGAGCCTCTGCTGCCCACGACCAAGAGGCAGGCATCCGCACTCGCGTCGAGCAGGACTTGCGAGGGACGTCCCGGCTCCACCTTGATCTCCACCTCGACAGAGACACCCCCCAACCCCTGCATGGCTTCATCCACGGCACGGGCAATGGCCTCATACGTGGCGTCACGTATCTGCGTGTCCAGGTCGTAGGAATCCGGCACGGTCAGCCATCCGAAACTGCTTGCCCTGGAGGCGGTGAAATCGTATGCACACACGGCACGCAGGCTGGTATTGCGCAACTGTGCCTCGTGCAGGGCGAAGCGCATGGCGAGTCCGGAGACGTCTGAGCCATCGGTTCCCACAACGATCGGTGCATGCCGCGTGAACTGCGTCATGGACATCTTTCCATTTCAGTCGGCACTGCGGATTCAAGTGACCCTGCGGACCACCAGCGCGGTGATGTCGTCCCGTTGGTCTCCTCCGGTGTAACGGCGCAAGTCGTCGGCCAGGTCGTGGGCCACGTCCCACGGAGACACCTCCGCCCAGGCCCGGAGTTGTTCTTCGAGGGGATAGAACCCGCCTGCCCTGTCACGTGCCTCGGTGACGCCGTCGCTGCAGAGCAGGAGTGTCGCGCCGGGCGGGAAGGCGAACCAGTCGACGGTCCTGGGTTCTGCAGAGAGGTCCGCCAGACCGAGTGGTACGCCGGGTTCGCCGGTGGGAGCGGTGGTGACGGGTCCCCCGTCCAACAGGTACAGCGGAAGGTGGCCGCAGCTGAGGGCCTGCGTTGCATCCGATCCATCGACGCCGAGGATGAGCGCAGTGACGAAGCGTTCGGGCTCTCCGGTCTGCGCCGCGAAGGCATTGTGGAGGCCGACTGCCGTCTCCAGGGCGTCCGCGACAGCCGTGAGCGTAGGCTCACGCTGAGCAGTCTCACGAAACGCGCCGAGCACAGCGAAAGCGGCTGCCACCGCAGGCAAGCCCTTGCCCTGAACGTCGCCGATGAGCAGACGCGTCCCGTACGGAGAGGCCACCGCCTCGTAGATGTCACCGCCCACCAGTAGGTCTTCCTCCACCGGAAGACATACTCCGTCGACGATCACCCGATCAGTGAGCACAGGCAAGGGGCGCAGCATCTGGCGCTGAAGCGCGGCAGCGCCGGATCGCATCCGCCGGGATTCCTTCTCCCGTTTGATCCGCTTATGACAGGTCAGCACGCACAGCATGCCGAGAACAAAGGCCAGCACCATCACGATGACCTGGTCGCCGAGTGAGGGAAACGGCCGGTAGGCCAGTACTGCGGCGATAACCAGGATCACCCACACGACGGCGTAAACCGTCTCGCGCAGCGTTCCGACGGCAGCCGTCAGAGCAGGCAAGATAATCATAAGGGGGATCAGTCTCACCGTGCTGTCACTGATGGCCAGCTCCAGCAGCACGAGGGGAATGGTCAGCGCCACCACGGACATCAATGCGGCGCCGGGCATGTGCGCAATACGCCCTTGCGATGTCTTCCGCCCGCCTCGCGACGTGGAAAGGGCGTCCATGAGGTGAGGCCACACCCGCCAACGGGACACCTTTCCACCGTCCCGCCGACGTCCCGTCCACGCAAGTTCGCTGTCGGGCTGCCCTGCCAGAAGCCTGACAGTTCACCGCCCGGCAGGGGAGATGCCGGGCGCGCCCCGTGATGGGACCGTGGAAAGAGGAAAATCGCTGTCGACCGTGATCCACTATCCCGGTCCTGCCCACGGTCATGTCGTCGCGGAACAGGAGTGCCGCTCATGCCGAGGTACCCGAGGGACTGCTTCCGACGATCGCCCTCTCCCTGGCCACGGGCGTGTGGGAGCTCACTCGCCGGGGAAGCGGTGGTCAAACGCTGTCCTCCGTCGAGGCGCTCGGCGCGACCACCGTCGTCTGCGCCGACAAGGCCGGCGGCCTTACCGAGAACCGCATGCGGGTGGTTCGCTGTGTGGACCTCGCATGGAGAACGACTGTCAAACGACCCGGCGCCCCGTCGGAGAGGGCGTACGCATCCTCGTTGTCGCGCACGCGGACCGCATCGCCGCGGCACATGGCCGCTCCACAGCCATCAGCACCGGCGCTCAAACGGGGCGGAAGAGGAGCGAATCGTGAGTTCGCCTGACGCCGAACGGTTCGTCGGCGCCAATAATCAGAGGCGTGCGGACTTGCTCGCAGCGCAGCGCGGGCGCTGCTCGCGGACGTGGGCAGCAGCGCTCACACCCTGTACTCGGCCCCACGATTCGACCACCGCAGCCGAGTGGGAACCCGCCGTGCGGAGCCGGAAGCCGGCGCACGCCGTCGGCCACGCATCGGCGTCCGCTGCGGACAACGTGCCGTGACGTCTCCCGTGACGCTGCTGACCTTCGGACACGGCCTTGCCACACGCGAGCCACTGACCGCCCTGCTTCACGGTGCTGGTGTAGAAGCAGTCGTCGACGTGCGGACCGCGCCGGGCAGCCGGCGCAACCCGGACGCGGGCAGGGAAGTGCTCCGCGAGTGGCTGCCGGCGCAGGGGATCGACTACCGGTGGGAGAAACGGCTGGGCGGCTTTCGCAAGGTGGAGCACGACTCGCCCGATGTCTTCTGGGAGAACGACTCCTTCCGAGCGTATGCGGGTTACACCCGCCACCCGGATTTCCTCTCGGCCATGGATGACGTGCTGCGGCAGGCGGCCGCCGTCCAGACGGCCGTCATGTGCGCGGAGACCCTGTGGTGGCGCTGCCATCGGCGGATCATCGCCGACTTTGCCGTCATGGCACTGCAGGCCCGCGTGCTGCACCTGGGACACGACGGGCGGCTCACCGAACACCGTCCAACGACAGGCGCACGTCTGTGTGCTGACGGACTCCTCGTCTATGACCGCGTGTGAGATCGCGATAGGGACACCGAACGCTGGGCCCGGTCACACGTTGAGCAGGCTGACCCCGAGGCAGAGCAGGGCGACGACCTTGGCGATCTCGGCGGCCACGTAGGACAGGTGGCCGCGGGAGCGTGGAAGGTCCTCGCCGGCCAGTACCCGGTCGGACCTGCGGTTGAGCCGGGGACGGATCACGGCCAGCTGTCCCAGGAGCAGCAGGGACACCACGAGGGTCAGCACGGTGACCACACCGGGCGCGCTACCCACGACGGCCGAAATGATCACCGCTCCGGCCAGCGCGGCCTCCACGAGATTCAGCGCCCGGAAGACCAGCCGGCCGATGCCGAGCCCGATGGGGATGGTCACCCCCGGAGCGCGGAACTTCAGCGGTGCCTCCAGGAAGGAGATCGCCAGCACCATCCCGAGCCAGACGAAGGTGGCCGCGCCCGCCACGGCGGCCGACAGGGCGTTCATCGATGTGGTCCTCTTTCTCGCACGGGTGTCGGTGGGGCGGGCCGGTCAGGCGGCGGGCCAGGATGCCAGCCGCTCTGCGAACTGAGGCGGTGACGCCACCACCATGAGCGAGGCGGGTTCCGTGCCGGGGTTGGCGAGGGCCACACGCTCTCCGGTGGCGATGTGTGCGACCGAGCCGGCGACCAGCGTCCGGCTCTCGCCGTCGTGGCTCAGTTCGACCGTTCCCGACAGCGGGACCAGGACGATCTGTGAGCTGCCGTGGTCGTGTTCGGGCAGACAGCCGCCCGGCGGTATCTCCACGTGGACGACGGCCACCTGCTCGGAAACGCCGGGGGCGATGAGTGCTTCGGCGGTCGGGCCGCCGGGCAGGGGAGCCCGGCGGCGGACGGCGGTGCCGGTCTTGGCGACGTGCATCGGTTCTTCTCCTTGACTTTATGGGTGCCGGGTTCGCAGCTGTGTCCTTTGGCAAGGGGCTACACGGGCGCCAGGTGGGCGAGGCAGGAGTCGGGTTCGGCGAACGGCTCCAGGCGGGTCGCTGCCACCGGTGCGCCCAGTTCCGCCAGCGCCCCCTGCATGAGGCCCAGATGCACGGGGCAGACCAGCTGTCCGTACTCCTCGGCCAGTTCCAGGAAGGGGCAGTGCCGCAGCCGGATCCGCTCCGGCGCCCGGCCCTCGCCGTCGCCCTCCAGGGTGGGTGCGAAGCCCAGGTCGTCCAGCAGCGCGGTGAGCCGGGCGGCGGACTCCTCGGCCGTCGGCCGCCGGAAAGGCGGCATCGGATCGATCAGGAAGCGGCCCCACGCCCGCCCCGCATCGGTAGCCGCCGCGCTCGCGTCAGGCCCGGTCGACGCCAGGTGACTGAGCAGAATCTGCGCCAGCAGACGGTAACCGCGGCTCCCCCCGCGGTCCATGCCCTGCTGCGCGGCGTAGACCGTACGCGGCCGTCCAGGTCCCGCAGGCTCCTCCACGCGCCGTTCGACCGTGCCCTCGGCCACGAGGGCGTCCAGGTGGAAACGCACCGTATTGGGGTGGACGCCGATACGGTCGGCCACCTCCGTCACGCCCAACGGTGTTCCGGCAGCGCGCAACTCCTCGAACACCTGGCGGCGGCGAGGGCTCTTCCGTGCGGAGGCCATGCCGCCTCACCCCTCCTGGTTCTGCGGGGGCAGGGCTGCGATCAGCGGGTGGTCGCGCTCGATCAGGCCCAGCTTGGCCGCGCCACCCGGTGAGCCGAGCTCGTCGAAGAACTCGACGTTCGCCTTGTAGTAGTCCTTCCACTCCTGCGGTACGTCGTCCTCGTAGAAGATCGCCTCGACCGGGCAGACCGGCTCGCACGCCCCGCAGTCCACGCATTCGTCCGGGTGGATGTAGAGCGACCGCTGCCCCTCGTAGATGCAGTCGACGGGACACTCCTCTACGCACGCCTTGTCCTTCACGTCCACACACGGCTGTGCGATCACGTAAGTCACGACCCGCCCTTCACCCATCGCAACGGCCAGGGTTTTTCCAAATAATACATGTAATAATTGTGGAACCGGGAGAAGGGAATCCACTCATGACGTCGCCTTCCAAGACCTGCACCGCGTCGACCGCGACGGACCCGGGCCTCTGGGCGCGGAGCACTCTCCACCAGATCCAGCAGGGGCTGCAGGGCAGGCTGGCCACGCTGATCGAGGTGGAACCCGTCGCGGACTCCGCGGAGCCGGTCCGCATGGCGCTGACCGAATTCTGCACCGGCGACCTGCGCCGTTACCTGAGTGCCTGCGACCAGACTCTGTACGCGACCGCCTCGGGCGCGGCCGAGACCCGGCTGTTGGTCCGCGCGCTGCGCACCAGCGCCGATGTGCTTGACCAGCACATCAGCCAACTGTCCACCACCGACGATGCCAGCTCAGCCACCGCGATCGCACGGAATGTCGCCGCAGTGGTGAGAACCCATTTCGCCATGGAACGGACCGTGCTGCTGCCTGCCCTCATCCCCCTGCCCGGCGCCGACCTGCCCGCCTTGATCGCGGATCTTGACACCCTGTTCGGCGGCGGCCGACCGGAAGAGTCCTCGGTCGTCGACGTCCGCGAGATCCCGCACGGCCGGCGGCACCCGCGGATCTTCACCCTCTTTGCCCGCCTCACGGCCGGGGAGTCCTTCACCCTGGTCAACAGCCACGACCCCCAGCCGCTGCGCCGCGAGTTCGAGGCCACCCACCCCGGCGGCTTCACCTGGGAGTACGTCGAGTCGGGGCCCCAGCGGTGGCAGGTGCGCATCGGACGGGTAGCCGCGGAATCCGACAGCGCAAGCGTCGTCCAGCAGCAGGAGGAGCCCGCCGTGGCCCGCATGCTGTGCCAGGTCCGGGCGCTCACCGGCGAAGTGCCTGTACCGGCCGGGACCCTGTGGAAACTGGCCGAGCCCGGACGCCAGCTCGACGCGAACCTGATCCGGCTGCCCGCAGGCCAGCACATCGCCACCCACGCCGAACCCGATCTGGACGTGCTGCTCCTCGCCGTCACCGGTGAGGGCGTGATGAATAACGCCGACGGCCAGCAGCCGCTTTCCGAGGGGGTGCTCATGTGGCTGCCGCACGGCTCGACGCGCAGCCTCACCGCGGGCCCTGGCGGCCTGGCGTATCTGACCGTCCACCGCCGCCGCCCCGGCATGCAGATCCGCCACCGTACGGACGTGATTCCCGCGACCGGGCGGCCTGACGGTCAGTGACACCGTTGCCGGCTCAAGCAATGAGGGCAGCACAACAACCACCGTGCGCACAGCCGGTTAATACTCCAGCTGTAGATCGCGATCTTGCGGGTGGGCGTCACTGAGTGCGCTGGTTGGCCACCGAGGGCCTCAGCTGGCCGATGTGCGTGTTGTGCCGAGGGGCCTGGGGGCGTCGGGCCATTCCTGAGCCCGTCGGGACCGCAGCAGTGGGCCCCGCGGCCCGGGCGTCGGTGGCTGCACGTGCGGTCTGCGCATGACTGATCAGTGGTAAGTGGGCGTGCGTCAGCGGGTCGACGCGGCGGGTGCAGGGCCTTCCGGCAGCAAGGTGTTCGGGGCATTGGGGCACAGGTGGATCGTGGAGGACCGGCTTACCCAGGGCGAGCTTGCCGAACTTGAGGCTCAGACGGGCGTGCGGCTGCCAGAGGAGTACCGGACCTTCCTGCTCCACGTCGGCGCGGGCGGCGCCGGCCCCGCCTACGGCCTGTTTCCGGTTCGACGCGTGCAAGGCCGCTGGCGTTGGGAAGGCGCCGGCGCGGACCTTGCCGACCTGTCGAGGCTTGCCGAGCCGTTTCCCGATCAAGGCCCGGACCCGAAGCTGCTCGACGACCTTCTTGCCCAACGTGTCGGACGGCACGGAAGGTTGCAGTAGCGCACAATTCATTTCAGTGCTGCGGCCGCGAGGCGAGGTTGGCAACCGGTGGTCGCGCTCACTCGTCCTTCAGGTATGCCGCAGCCAAGCCCCGAACCAGTCCCTACCCCTCCATGGCAGCACTGCCAGCACGGCGCGGACCCCGCCAGCGATCCCGTCGGCTGCCTCGGGATCCGCGTCTCTGGCCACACCGCGTGCCTCGCCCACCTGGCCAATCCTGACCGCGACGCCTACCTGGCAGGTTTGTCCCCCGGTGACGACGTCGACCACCGCTGCACCCCCTTCACCCCGCCCCTCCTCGATGCCCTCCTCAATGCCCTCCGTGACCCCGCAACCGGAAACGCACGCCTCGGCGACGCCGAGTTCGGGTGGGCGACCTTCGAGGGCGGCGCCGGGTTCGGGTCGGCGACCTTCGAGGGCGACGCCGGGTTCGGGTCGGCGACCTTCAAGGGCGGCGCCGCGTTCGGGTTGGCGACCTTCAAGGGCGACGCCGTGTTCAGGTCGGCGACCTTCGAGGGCGCCGCCGTGTTCGAGGTGGCGATCTTCAAGCGCGACGCCGAGTTCGGGTCGGCGACCTTCGAGGACATCGCCGGGTTCGGGTCGGCGACCTTCAAGGGCACCGCCGGATTCTGGTCGGCGACCTTCAAGGGCACCGCCGGATTCTGGTCGGCGACCTTCAAGGGCACCGCCGCGTTCGAGTCGGCGACCTTCAAGGGCGACGCCAGGTTCGAGAGGGCGACCTTCAAGGACGTCGCCGGATTCTGGTCGGCGACCTTCGAGGGCGACGCCGGGTTCGAGTCGGCGACCTTCAAGGGCACCGCCGGGTTCGAGTCGGCGACCTTCAAGCACACCGCCGGGTTCGAGTCGGCGACCTTCAAGCACACCGCCAGGTTCGAGTCGGCGACCTTCGAGGTTGAAGCCGTGTTCCGGTCGGCGACCTTCGAGGACATCGCCGGGTTCGAGTCGGCGACCTTCAAGGGCGACGCCGGGTTCGAGTCGGCGACCTTCAAGGACATCGCCGGGTTCGAGTCGGCGACCTTCGAGAGGGCCTCACGCCTTGGGCCATTGGTGTGCGCCAGTCGGGTCCGGTTGTCCGGGGCGGTGTTCGGCGGGCCTGTGAGCCTCTCGGTTGCCGCGCGCGGCCTGGAGTTTCGGCGGACCCGCTGGTCGTCGACGGCTGAGCTGCGTCTGCGCTACGCCACGGTGGACTTCGCCCACGCGGTCTTCGAATATCCGCTCACCATCGGGGCGGAACCCGATCCGTTTGTGCTCCTCAACGGCCTCCAGGTGGCAGAAGAGCCTCTCGCCGACGCGTCCGACGCCGTGGTGCGTATCGCCTCGTTACGCGGGGTGGACGCTGCCCACCTGGTCCTCGCGGACGTCGACCTGTCGGGGTGCCTGTTCACCGGGACCGTGCACCTGGACCAACTGCGGCTGGAGGGTGCCTGCCTCTTCAACACGGTCCCGCGCTCCGTGCACCGGCGGGGCTGGCGCCCCGCACGGTTCGCCCAACGGCGCACCCTCGTCGAAGAACACCACTGGCGGGCGCGGCAGCCAGCCGCAGCTCCCGGCTGGCAAGCGGCCCCATCCGGCGTCGGGCACGTCGGTCCGTTGCAACTGGCGCCTGTGTATCGGGCGCTGCGCAAAGCGTTCGAGGACGGCAAGCACGAGCCTGGGGCCGCCGACTTCTACTACGGGGAAATGGAGATGCGCCGCCAGGCCGAGGACATCCCCCGAAGCGAGCGAAGTCTCCTGACCGCTTACTGGGCGCTGTCCGGCTATGGCCTGTACGCCTCCCGGGCGTTGGGCTGGCTCGCTGCCGCCATGCTCCTCACCATCCTGCTCCTGATGGGCTTCGGGCTCCCGGGCAGCGATCCGAAGCAGGAAGCCACCGGCACCGTGCCACCCGGCGGCGGGAAGGTTACCTTCGAGATCGGCAAAGACGACCCGCACAATCCCACCGGAGACCGGTTCACCGGTGAGCGCTTCGAGAAGGCCCTGAACGTCACGCTCAACTCGGTCGTCTTCCGTTCCTCCGGCCAGGACCTGACCACCACCGGCACCTACATCGAAATGACCTCCCGGCTGACCGAGCCCGTCCTCCTGGGCCTTGCCGTCCTCGCCGTCCGCAACCGCGTCAAACGTTGACACCCGCCACCCGATACCGAAACGACCGGCGCACCCGAGCCGGCGCAGACCAGCGCACGGAAGATTCCAGCGCCCAGGTCGCCCCGCTCGCTGAAATCTCCGCTGCCGCCCGACACAACGCCCCGAGGAAGAGGACTTCGACAACATCGAGGACTTCGACGACGCCATCGAGGCGTGGGACGAGCGGTGGGAGGTCATCATGTTCGCCCCGGAGCGCACCGCTGGCGCCATCGTGATCTCCCACCTGGGCTGCGCCCAGAGAGAATGGCTGATCATCAGCGGCAGCCACCGTGGCACGATCTCGTCCGACTGCCGGGTGGACGACGTAGACCTCGTCCCGCTGCTCGACGACGACGGTACGCCGGTGACGTTCGCCCGCTGGTACACCAACTGGCTGGAGAAGGCCGAGCACACAGCCCTGTCGGCACCGTAGGCCCGTCGGCCTGTGCTCTGTGAGCGTGTTCGGTTCCGGAGCCGGCGGATGGCCGGACAAGGTCCGGTGCGACACTGCCGTCTCCGGCCGCGGTGGCGCCGGGAGCTGAGGGAACCACAGGAGGGTGTACTGCTCGATCGCGCGGCGCAGCTTCGTGGTCGCGGCTCCCTGCCACGGCGGGTCGTCGCGCTCGTGCCAGTCGCGCATCTTGGCGTAGCCGGAGTATCCCGGGAGACGGCCGATGGCGGCGTCGCGGCTGTGGAAGGTTGCGTGGTCGGCGAACGTGAGGAGCACGGTGTCCAGGACGCCGCCCTGGTCTGCGTGGAGGATCTGCAGTCGCAGACCGTCGTATTCCTCGGCCCGGATCGTGCGGGAGAAGCTGATCCGCAGACGCAGTGGGGAATCCGGCCTGCGAGTGGCGTAGTAGGTGTCACCGATGACGGTGCCGTCGGTGAGGTCGAGCTGCTGGGTGAAGAACTGCTCGGCGTGCAGGGCCATGCCGGCGCCCTTTCGCAGGGGTGGTTC